>JBEHWJ010000097.1:0-6251 GCA_040217755.1 Syntrophomonadaceae bacterium
CCTGTCATATAAGATGGCAGGAGCTTTTCATTTCCGGCCACTATCCTATTGACGTGTGTAATGCCTTGAATTATTCAAAACCAACCATCAGCATCATGGCGAAACAACTAACCGAAAATGTGTGGCTTTTAACTTGGCTACTCTACTATCAAATGATACAAATGCACACCCCTTGGCAATCTTTCAACGATTTCAACTTAGGGGGTGCATTTTTTCGAAACTGTGGCGAACCACTATGGGTGGGCAGTGTTATTAAATCCTGTCGCAATATATCTATATATGGCCATAGCCTGATTGACGACCTTTATTATACTGTGTTTTTACAGCCTTGTTATTTTGACTCACGCGAGTAAAAACCACAAATTCTCATTGTCCCATGGCAAAAATATCAATCAGGTTCTCCCGCCCCATCTGGACCAGGCTAGGCACGCATTGGAAGATTCCCTGGAGCATGTGACCATTCCTCAACTGGTGGCCGAATTCCCGCCTTTTGATCCTCAAATAGCCATAAATTTCCCGCCCCCAAGCCTTTACAGATCGGGGAAGTTGTTACCGCCGCCACCCGGGAATCAGGTGAAATCTGTTATGGCCAGCGAGAAACCCATTGGCGGAAATACCCATTAAACGTCCGGGCAATAATTAATATCAGTTGCCGGTCTCAGCCATTTCGACCTCCGGTGTTACTTCATACCAGGCGGCGTACATCGCCGGAAGCACTAAAAGGGTCAGAATCGTGGCCACCAGAAGGCCCCCGGCTATAGCCACCGCCATGGACCCCCAGAAGATGCTGGTCATTAACGGGATCATCCCCAGTATAGCCGCCAGAGCCGTCAGCATAATGGGTCGAAATCTCAGTACGGCGGCATTTACAATGGCATTCCAGGTAGATTCCCCTTGCTCCAACTGCTTATCAATTTGGTCGATTAAAATAACGGAATTGCGAATAATGATTCCTGCCAGAGCCAGGATTCCGCAATATGTTACAAAAGCCAGGGAATGATTAGTGATCAAAAGTGCCGGAGTAACCCCGATCATGCCCAGGGGTGCGGTCAACAAGGTCAGGATCATTTTGGGCATACTTTCAAGTTGCAGCATTAGTAAAATTATTATCACTACAACCATTAAAGGAACAGCTTTTACCAGATTGGATAATGCAATCCTGGATGTTTCAGCCGCCCCGGCCATTTCGATGCTGTATCCCGCCGGCAAGTCCCGGCGAAGGTCTTCAAGCTTCTGATATACACTTTTGGTGGCATCCATACCGGTAATGTCCCCTTGTACATCGGCTTGCACTGTAATTGTCGGCTTGAGATCGTGGCGCCAAATCACTCCTTCTTCGGCTCCGTATGAGATCTGCGCAATCTGGTCCAGTGGTACGTATTGACCGCTGCTTAAAGGTGTATTGAGCTCCTTGATATCAGCCAGGTCATTGCGGCTGTTGGATTCCAGGCGGAATACCAGACCGACAGTTTTATCCTTTTCCCTGAATTCATCTATTGTCACTCCCGAAAGCTGGGCCTGCAGGAAGGAGGCCAGGGATTGGCTGTCAACCCCTAACAAGCGGGCTTTATCCTGGTCTATAGCGAGTTGCACCACTTTACTCTTCTGTTCCCAATCCATGTTTACGTCGCGCAGGTATGCTTCCGAGGCCATCACGGCTCGGACCTGCTCGGCGATATTGCGAACCCGGTCATGGTCGTATCCGGATACCCGCAGCATAACCGGATAGGTTGCCGGGGGGCCGATTTGAATGGATCTATAGCGCCCTTCCACCGCTGGAAACTGGGTGAGCAGATTGTCGATCTTTGCAGCCACTCTTTCCCTAGCTTCAAGGTCTTTAGCAACAATAACAAATTGGGCAAAGTCACTGCTGGGAAGAACCGGCTCATGGGAGAGGATAAAACGCGGTGCCCCCTTGCCTACGTAATAGGAATAATTCACGATATCAGGATCATTACCCAGATGGGTGGCAAATTGTTTACTGGTCTGATCTGTGGCCTGGATGGAAGAACCGGGAGGCAGCCTGAAATCGAGAATCAGTTCCGGGCGAACTGAAGCCGGAAAGAAATCCTGTTTGATAAAGTGGATCAAAAATATCGAAGCCATAAAGAGTACCGCCGTTAATATCAACACCACCCGGCGGTGCTCCAGGCACCGGTTCAGTACCTGCCTGAAGTAACGATAGAACCCGGTATCATACAAATCGAAGCCTGGCTCTTGATGGGCTGCTTTTACCTCGATCATCCCGTAGCCCAGGACTGGAGTTACTATGATAGCTACTATCCAGGATATTACCAGGGCAATGGTTACCACCCAGAAAAGGCTGCCTACAAATTCGGCCGCGCTTCCCTGGGAAAACCCTACCGGAATAAAACCGGCACAGGTGACCAAGGTGCCGGTTAACATCGGCTTGGCGGTGTTTAAATAGGCAAATCCGGCGGCTTTGGTCCGTTCCCAGCCCTCATCTATTTTCACCTTCATGCTCTCCAAAATGATAATGGCATCATCGACCAGCAAACCGATGGCCACAATCAACGCCCCCAGCGATACCCTCTGCAGGGCAATATTGCCCCCTTTCATCACCGCAAAGACACCGGCGATAACCAGGGGAATTACGATGGCCACCACAGCTCCGGTTTTGATCCCCAGGGTGAAGAGGCAGACGATAAGTATGATGCCTACGGCTATCAACAGGGTTATGACGAATTCATTGATCGATTCCTTGACGACTTCAGGCTGGTCGGCGACCTGGTTAATCTCCAGTCCGGCGGGCAGGTCTTTTCGAATTTCGCCTATGGTCCGGTTAAGGTCCTTGCCCAAAGTTAGGACATTGCCTCCTTCGGCCATAGACAGGATCAGGCCCACCGAAGGTTTTCCGTTGTGATACATCTTGGGCTCGATGGGGTCGGTGTAGCTTCTCTGCACCGGGGCAATATCGCCCAGGCGGAGGGTACCGTCATTGGTCCGTATGGGCAGATCACGAATATCTTCAATATTGTCAAACATTCCTGATACCCGCAGGTAAACATTATCAGACGAGGTAGCGAACATACCCGCCGGGGTCATGGCGTTCTGGCCCTGCAAGGTGGCTATTATAGCGCTGGGACTGACACCCAGCTTGGCCAGTTTGCTGCTCTCGATTTCAATGTAGATTTTTTCCGGCTGGACTCCAACCAGTTCAACCCTTTTTACATTATCGACCTCTCGCAGGATGCGCCGTATTTTTTCAGCCTCTGCGCGCATTTCTTCGTAGCTGTATCCATCTCCGTTTATGGCATAAACCGAACCGTATACATCGCTGAACTTGTCGTTAAAATAGGGGCCATACACCCCATCAGGCAAGGTATCTTTAATATCGTTGACCATGTTACGGACATCCTGCCAGGTGGACTGGATTTTATCATGCTCCACCGAAAAATCGAGGTTGACGAAAATGTATGACTGTCCGGGAATAGAATAGCTGCTGATATAATCCAGCCCGGGAGTGTTTAGAAGCGTCTTTTCAATCTTATCCGCGACCTGTTCTTCCATCTGTTGAGCACTGGCTCCCGGCCAGGCCACGGTTACTACCATTTTCCGAACCGTAAAGTCCGGATCCTCCATCCTGCCCAGACTCTGATAGGAGTAGCCGCCCACGATAAACACCAGGATAATAAAGAAATATATCAATGATTTATGTTTGACTGCCCATTCAGTAAGGTTAATCATCTTCACCGGTTTCAGTCCTTCCATCCATATTCTATATTCGTGCTTAGGTTGGCTTGAAACCTGTTTTTATTGCGATGACTCAAATAACTTTACTTTTTGCCCTGCCAGTAATTTATTCACCCCGGCTGTAACGATACGCTCCCCATCGTTAAGGCCCTTGCTTACCTTGACCTGATCCTGGGTAAATGCGGCAATTTCTATATTTCTAAGCTGGACGGTTTCATTTTCTATAACCCACACTGCTGGTGAATCACCGGTTTGGTATATGGCTGATAAGGGGATGGTGGCAAAGGATACGGGTTCAAGGCGGGATATTATTAGTTTTACAGAGGAAGTCATACCTATCTTAAGATCGGCAGGTGGATCAATCAGACCTATCCGCACCCTGAAGGTCCGGGCAACCGGGTTGGCTACCGGTGAGACCTCCCGCACCCGCCCCTCGACAACTGTTCCCGGAAGGGACCAAAAAGTGACTTTGATACCGGTAGCTTTACCTAAAGCATCAATCCGGTTTTCCGGAACATTTACTTCCACTTCTCTTTCCCCGTCCTGGACCAACTTGATTACGGGAGTACCCGCGGCTACAAATTGTCCGGTTTCCACATTTATCGTTGCAATAGTACCGGCAGAGTCCGCCTGCAAACTGCAGTACTGGAGCTGATTGGATAATTGCTGCAGCTGCGCCTGGGCCTGGTGGTAGGCGGATTCAGCAGCTTTGTCGGTATCCACGGCAGCATCGTATTGAGCTTTACTCAGTGCTTCTGCCTCATACAGGGCTTTGCTGCGATCCATATTATCCTGGGCCAGCTTCATTTTGGATTCTACTGAAGCAAGGGTAGCTTCACCGATCTGTACACTCAATTGGCTGTCCGAAGAGTCCACCTGCATTAGGATGTCGCCTGGTTTTACCGTGCTGCCTACATCCACGTTGCGAGTCAGTATCTTACCATTGACCCGGAAAGCCAGCAAGCTCTCATAGCGCCCGTGGACTTCTCCCGGGTATTTGAATTCCTGATCGCCGGAGTCCATTTGCACCACCATTGAGCGTACCTGCAAAGGCTCTTCGTTCACTGTCTGGGAACTATTGAAAACGCGCAGCAGGCAGTATGAACCCACTGCAACTAATACAAAAAAAATACCCCAATATAATATCTTGTTTTTATAGTATGACTGCATATGCACCGCTCCTTAGAATAGAGTTGTTGAGGACACCGTTCCCTGGCATCATTTGGTTTCCAATTCTTTCTACCGGGATTTACGAAAATTCCTAACCGGCACCCCTGCTTGGCTAAATTGTTATATTGCCCAAAATAGTACAGGTGTTGAATTTTGTTTATGTATATATCATAATTACCTTAGAAAGCCGGTACAATAAACAGATTTGAGCTGGAATGACAAAAATGGACAGGAAAACAAAATACCATTGGATTTTGAAAAATCCAAGGCAGGAGTTTTGATATGGGGAAAAAGAAAGAATACCGGAGTGCCATCCGGTCAAGGCGATTAATCAGGCAGGCTTTCGTTGAATTAATGAAGGAAAAGGCATTGGAGAAAATCACGGTTACCGACATCGTTACCCGGGCCGACATTAACCGTGGAACCTTCTACGCCCACTTCCAGGACACCAGAGCCGTTACTGAACAGATAGAAAATGAGCTCATTGAAAAATTGCTGGAATTCTTGGGCGAAATCCGTTACGAGGGTTTCTCTCAAAACCGATTGACACTTCTTTTGAAAATATCGAACTACCTGGAGGAGGACGTAGAGTTTTATCGGATCATCATGAATTTACGCTGGGCTGACAGATTCCTGGTTAAACTCAAGGATATTTTTGTGAATTATATGCAAACATCCAGTGACATCCCCGAGCATATCAAAAGCTCACCAGAATTTCTCATTCGCGCGCATTTCGTGGCAGGAGGTATCGTCAACCTGTATCAGGCCTGGTTCAGAGGTGATATAGATAAATCGCTGGATGAAATGACCCTGGAAATAAACAAAATAATAGCGACTGGTGAAGGGGACTTTTTCCAGTAAACCCAAAGGAATACCTTGGGGAAGTGCCAATATTATAAATTATTCATTTCTGCTCAAAGTAAAGAACCGCAGGACCGAAATTATAGGCCCTGCGGTTAGTTGTTTGTAAACATTAAATTGGAATTACTGTACCGTCTCTAAAAGTAAACTGGACGTCATGGAGAATACCGAAGCATATATACAGTTATTCCTTGATGCCGACAAGTATCGTTCCGTTTGTCTTGCATTAGCTGACAAGCTTTACAAAGAACTGCATAATAAAAAATCTGATGAGTAAAACTGGATTCTATGGGGTATATTTTAACGATTACCCCAATCTTTCAACGATTACCTGTTGGCGATGCACACCCCTGCTATCTTTCAACGATTTACCTCAGACAAGCATTACGGGAATATGGCAGGGGTTGTTTGTCAACGCCAGAGCAGCAAGCCGTAAAAAGGAAAGCCACCCGCTAAAACGCAGTAACGGCTTAAATACCGGCTTTCCAGGCAAAACAAAAACCACC
>JBEHWJ010000098.1:0-6112 GCA_040217755.1 Syntrophomonadaceae bacterium
CGCGGCTGACCAGGGCAATGCCATCCAGGGCAACCGTATCGACCTGTTCTTCGATAGCCACGGGGAAGCCTTGAATTGGGGCAAGAAGACGGTCAAGGTCACCATCCTGGGCCGATAAAGACTGGAGAATCGAACCACCCCTATCATTTGGTGGGGGTGTTTTGCTGTCGGGTATCATCTTGTGACTGGCTGGTTCCTAATTAACGAGACTGTGAAAGCTTAGACTCCTGTAGAGCGAGCAAAAAAGGCTTAGAGCAAGGCAATCGGAAGGAGCATGATTGAGGCGTACCTTGACGTACGTCGATTGAATGGTCCTTCCGAATTAACGCCGCTATTAAGCCTTTTTTGCCGCTCTAGGCTTTGCCCAGATAAGCCCGGCGCACCTCTTCATTAACCGCCAATTCCCGGCCCGGCCCTTCCAGGACGATCTGCCCCGTCTCCAAAACGTACCCATAGTCGGCGATCTGCAATGCAGCCGTGGCATTTTGCTCGATCAGCAAAATGGTGGTACCTTTGCTGTGGATATCCCGGATTATGCGAAAAACCTCTTTGACCAGCAACGGGGCCAAACCCAGCGACGGTTCATCCATCATCAGCAGGGTCGGGCGCGACATCAGGGCCCGGGCGATGGCCAGCATCTGCTGTTCACCCCCGGAAAGGGTCCCGGCCACCTGCCACTGCCTTTCCTGCAGGCGGGGAAACAGCGCGTACATCTCCTCGATGTCACGGTTGATGGCAGCCTTGTCCTTGCGGGCATAAGCGCCCATGTGCAGGTTCTCCAGCACGGTGAGGTTGGCGAATATGCGGCGTCCCTCGGGAACCAGGGTGATTCCCCTTTTTACGATGTCAACCGTATTCTTCCCGGTGATATCCTGGCCCTGGAACAATAACTTCCCGGCCGCTACCGGCACCTGGTTGCAGATGGCCCGCAGCAGGGTGCTCTTGCCGGCCCCATTGGCTCCGACCAGGGTGACTATCTGATTGTCCGGCACCTGCAGGGTAACACCCCGCAGGGCATGAATTCCGCCGTAATAGACCTCAAGATCATTGATTTGCAGCATCTATTTCCACCGCCCCGAGATAAGCTTCGATTACAGCCGGGTCATTCTGGATCTCGGCCGGGTTGCCCTTGGCCAGGGTGACCCCGTAATCAAGCACATATATCTTCTCGCATATACCCATCACAACTTCCATATGATGTTCGATCATCAAGACCGTCAATTTAAACTCGTCCCGTATCCGGGCTACAAAATCCATCAGTTCGAGTGACTCGGCCGGATTCATGCCCGCCGCCGGCTCATCCAGCAGCAGCAACCGGGGTTCGGTGGCCAGGGCCCGGGCTATCTCCAGGCGGCGCTGCTTGCCGTAAGGCAGCGTGGTGCCCGGCTCGTCCCATACATCATCGAGCTGAACCTTATGCAAAAGATCCATGCATTCCCGGTAATTGCGCTCGCGGGCCCGGCTGTAACGGGGTAATCCCACCACCGCCTCGAAAAGGTTGGCGGGCATGCGCACATGTTTGGAAATCATCACGTTTTCCAGTACCGTCATAGAATTGAAGAGGCGAATATTCTGGAAAGTGCGGGCCACGCCCAGGGCGGTTATCCTGTCCGCCTTCATACCGGTTATATCCCGGTCCTCAAAATATATCCGCCCGGAGGTGGGGGCGTAAACCCCGGTTATCATATTGAACACCGTGGTCTTGCCGGCGCCGTTGGGACCGATCAGGCCGACGATGGAGCCGGTCTCGACCTCCAGGGACAGATCGGAAACCGCCCTCAAGCCGCCGAATTCCATGGATATCTTGTCGGTCCGCAGGGTCAATCCGCTCATGCCGCCTCACCCCGCTCCCCGGACCTGGATATCTTGAAGCGGTCCAGCAGCCAGTCCCAATTGAATTCCCTGGTCCCCATCAGGCCCTGGCGATAGTAGAGGATAACCAAGAGCAAAAGGATGGAGAATATGACCATGCGCATCCCCGATAAGCCGGGGATGTTCAACCCTAAAATACTTATCGGCTGTTCCACCACCCGCAGCACTTCCATCATGATGGTGATGACCAGCGAGGATATGACCGTGCCGGTCAGGCTGCCCATCCCGCCCAATACTACGATCAGCAGGATCTGGAAGGTGAACAGAAACCTGAACATGGTGGGATCCACCGAGGTGATCAAAAATCCCATCAGGGCGCCGGCGACTCCCGCGAAGAAGGCCCCAATGGTGAAAGAGATCAGTTTATGCTTGAAAAGTGATATCCCCATGGCCTCGGCGGCTATCTCATTGTCGCGGATGGCCCGGAAGGCATAGCCCCAACTGCTGTTGATCAAACGTTTGAGGACTATGAGGGTCAGGATGGCGCAACCCCAATAGACCCAGATGTTGTTGTTGGAAGGAATGTTTTTCAATCCCAGTGAACCGTTGGTGATGGAGACCGTGTTGGTGACCACGATGCGGATGATCTCGGCAAAACCAAGGGTAGCGATGGCCAGGTAGTCGTCCCGCAGCCGCAGGGCGGGGATGCCGACCAGGATGCCGAACAGGGCCGACAATAGCCCGGCAGCGATGATGGCCGGGAAAATAGGCCACTCGATATTGGCCAGGGCGGGAATGATAGGCTTCATATAATAGATCAGTTCCTTGCTGGCCGGCGACATGGTCAGGATGGCGGCAGTATAGGCGCCAACACACATGAAACCGGAATGGCCCAGGGAAAACATGCCGGTGAAGCCCAGCACCAGGTTCATACTCAAAGCCAGGATGGCATATATGGCGGCCAGATTCAGTATCCTTATCTGGAAAGTACTCAGGTAGTTATCGGCCAGATAGAGCAGAGCGCAGGATGCCAGCAGAACCACGATGGTAAGTATGTTTTTACTCTTTCTTCTCTTATCCATGGCCTACACCTTCTCTACAACATTTTCGCCCAGTATACCGCCTGGGCGGAAGAGCAGAATCAGAATCAGGATCACGAAGGCAAACGCATCCCGGTAACCGGAAGCGGCCGGGAAAAATCCCACCAGGAATACCTCGCAGAAGCCCAGCACGAAGCCCCCCAGCATGGCTCCGGGGATGCTGCCGATGCCTCCCATGACCGCGGCGATAAAACACTTCAATCCTGGGAAGACGCCCATCAGGGGGTCTACCTGCGGGTACTGCATGCTCCACATGATGCCGCCCACCGCGGCCAGGGCGGAGCCCACCGCAAAAGTGGCGGTTATCACTTTATCGACGTTAACAGCCATCAGGCTGGAGGTTTCAAAGTCACGCGACACCGCTCGCATAGCCATGCCGATCTTGGTTTTCCTGACCATGTAGGTGACCAGCAGCAACAGAATGATCGTTACCACCGGGATTATGATGGTCAGGGACAAAAACGAGATATTGCCCATCTTCAGGTTCCAGACCAGAACCTCCGGGCGGGGGAACGATTTGGGTCGGGCGCCGATGACCACGATGCCGAGGTTTTCGAGCAGGAAGGAGACCCCGATAGCGGAGATCAGTACCGATATCCGCGGGGCGTTACGCAGGGGCCGGTAGGCGGCTCTCTCGATGCCTATACCCAAGAGGGTGGTCAGGGCGATAGCGATAGCAAAGGCCAGCCACCAGGGCAGGGCGAAGAGCAGGATACCGTAAAAGGCGATATAAGCCGCCACCATCAGCAGATCGGCATGGGCGAAATTTATTAGGCGCAGGATCCCGTACACCATGGTGTAGCCGATCGCGATCAGGGCGTAGAGGCTGCCCAGGGTTATACTGTTGGCGATGTTTTGCAGGAAAGTGTCCAACGACAAAAGGTATCAGCTCCTTGTATGTCCGTGTGCATGAATAGGGCCTGGGCTAAACATAAAGAGCGCTCCCCTCTCGCGCGGGGCGGGAGGGGAGCCAAATTTTTCACTTATGTTACTTGGGATCAACCTTGCCTTCAAATACGAATTTGCCATCCTGCACTTTCTTGATGATGGCTGTCTTGGTAGCGTCACGGTTTTCATCCAGGGTGATCAAGCCGGTGGCACCTTCGAATTTGCTGGTCTGGGCCAGGGCGTCCCTAATCTTCTGGGGTTCGCTGGAATTGGCCCGGGTCATGGCGTCCAGGGCCAGCTTGTAGGCATCGAAGCCCAGCGCCGCGAAAGCATTTACCTCTTTATCCGGATAGGCTTTCTTGAATTCATTCAAGAAAGTGGTGGACAAAGTGGTGACCGGCTGCTCGGCGGTAAAATGGGTGCTGAAATAGATATCCTTATAAGATTTGACCTGATCCAGGAACTCTTTGGCTTCCCATGTGTCACCACCCAATACCGGGCAGGTTATACCCATCTCGCGGGCCTTGGCGGTCATCAGCCCGCCTTCCAGGAAGTTGCCCGGGGCAAAGATGACATCGGGGTTTTTGGATTTGGTTTCCGTCAATTGGGCGGAGAAATCCTTGTCGCCGGTATTGTAGTTGAGCTTGGCCAGTATGGAGGCGTCGCCATTGGTGGCTTTGAAGGCCTTCTCAAAGTAGTTGCACAGACCCACGGAGTAATCATTCTGTACGTCCTGGATTATGACCGCAGTCTTGGCTTTAAGGGTCTGGCTGGCGAAATTGGACATCACCGTGCCCTGGAATGGATCGATGAAGCAAACCCGGAAATAATATTCATTACCCAATGTAACGGCCGGGTTAGTGGGTGAACAACCGATAACCGGAACCTTGGCGTCTTTGGCTACCGGTCCGCCGGCCATGGATACCGAGCTTCCATAGCTGCCGATTATGACGTTGACCTTATCCTGGCTGACCAACCGGGCTACGGCATTGGCCGCCTCCTGTTTCTCGCTCTTGTTGTCGACTACTATCAGTTCCACCTTTTTGCCCAGCACTTCGGGATAAAGCTGGTTGGCCAGCTTGATGCCCTCCAGGGTCATCTGTCCACCGGCAGCATTGGTGCCGGTCAGGGGCTCATAGACCCCAACTTTGATGGTGGTCGGAGCCGCTGGCTGTTCGGTGGCTTTCTTGCTGCTGCACCCTACTGCCAGCACCGAAGCCATCATCAGCATCACCATCAGGATTACCAACTTTTTGTTTACTTTCCTCAATCTATTACCTCCTTTTTTGTCGATTCCGGTCCACCTCCTGAACCGGGACGCCTGATGCTATTTTAGCACTCCTGTATACAATCTTGAAACATATTTATTATCGGGCCTCACCAGCGGGGAACCCCGGAATATCACCCGTCTGGCCCGGGCTGATACATTAAGATGCACAGCCGGGATCTATGTGATACCATATTAATTACTCAAAATTTGTCGCCCTCACCCGGCCGCAAGGAGGTAGATGGATGAATCCCAAACCGCTCAGGAAGCAACTCAAGCTCTATGGGTTCAACAATCTTACCAAGTCCCTGAGTTTTAACCTCTACGATGTATGTTACGCCACTAGTTCGGAACACCGGCAGGAATATATAGAGTATGTAGATGAAGAATACAACGCCGAACGCCTGACCCAGATTCTGACCAAGGTGGTAAATATCATCGGCGCCACCATTTTAAACATCGCCAAACAGGACTATGACCCTCAAGGATCGAGCGTCACCATCCTGATAGCCGAGAATGAGTCCCGGGCCGAGATCTGCGGCGACCTGTCCACCGAATCGCCCGGACCCCTGCCGGAGACGTTGCTGGCCCATTTGGACAAAAGTCACCTCACCGTACACACCTACCCGGAAAGCCATCCCGATCGCGGGGTAAGCACCTTTCGGGTCGATATCGACATCTCCACCTGCGGACAGATCTCGCCCCTGAAGGCTTTAAACTACCTGTTCCATGCCTTCAATCCCGATATCTGCATAATCGATTACCGGGTGCGCGGCTTTACCCGCGACCTGGACGGCACGAAATACTTCATCGACCATAAGATCAATTCCATCCAGAACTATATCTCCAACAAGACCCGCAACCTGTACCAGATGGTCGACGTAAACGTTTACCAGGACAACATCTTCCACACCAAGATGCTGCTCAAGGAATTCGATCTGGACAATTACCTGTTCGGCACCGCCAAGCAGGATTTGAAACCGCGTGACAAAGTCAAGATCAAGAAGCAGATCAAGCGGGAGATGACCGAGATATTCAACGGGCA
>JBEHWJ010000099.1:0-6076 GCA_040217755.1 Syntrophomonadaceae bacterium
ACACCCGAGAAATGCTTCATCGTCCTCGGATGGTTTCCGTCCAGTATCGTCTGGCCGGCCAATCCTACCCGGTGCCCCCCGGGGATGGTGATGAAGCCCCGGCCGATCTCTTCTTCAAATGCATAAAGGGAGTTATCACTGATAGAAGCGACCGCACGCTGGATGTCTTCGGTACTGACCGTATATCCACAGGCCAGGTGTGGATCCAGTCTGCCCCGCGTGTCCAGAGCAAAATCTCCTTCACCGATTCTCAGGGACAGGGGCTTTCCGCACCGGAGACGGATTTCCTCCAAGCCTGAGTAATGCTGTTCATCCAGGTTCTGAAACAGGGTTTTTATGTTGGCGGGAAGAAATGGCAAGATATCTTTTCTGATCAATACGCCTGGCGGCACCGGCACCCAAATCCCCCCTGTCCTTTTAATCGGGTGTTGACCATACTGTCGACCATAATCACTAATAAGTATTGGACCAGGCAGAAAAATATACCAAAACGGGACACAAAAAAAGGGGAACCCATCACGAGTTCCCCCGAAAACTTCTTATATCTGGTTTGGGCTAGGGCGTGGGGTTGGAACCTTTCATCTCCAATTCCTCGTCCACCGGCAGGTGCTGATAATCGAAAGCACCATCATTTATGAAGACGGTTTCATTACAGTTGGGACAGATAATCTCAATTATATCTTCGTCCTCGAAGCTGTCGGTCTCTACGTAAAGCTGTTCGCCGCAATGACCGCATTCTACCTCCAGGTACTCCTCTCCGGCTATGATTTCCTCCAAATCCATCAGGTCATCATCCACGCATTCGATATAACTGTGCATCTGTTCCAGTTCCCTCTGCAAAGCACCGATCTCGTCAGCCATCTCGTTCAGTACGGCCAACATGCCGGATATGATTTTTCCCTGCGGGCTGCCTTCATTAATGGTCAAACCCTCGCTCAAACCCTGCAGATAACTGACCTTCCCGATTATACTCTGCAAATTTAAATCCCCCTTCTTTAATAACAATAAAGTTTTTGGATTAACTTTATTATTAGTTTAAAAAGGAGGAAATAAACTCGCTTTCAAAAAATCAAATTTTCCGTGTTTAAACCCGTTCCATGTATTCCCCGGTCCTGGTATCGATACGCAGGCGGTCGCCGGTATTAATGAATAAAGGTACCTGCACACTGGCTCCCGTCTCCAACCGTGCCGATTTGGTGGCTCCGGTGGCGGTGTCCCCTTTCACTCCCGGTTCGGTATCTATGACTTCCAGCTCAACGAAATTGGGCATCTCCACCCCCATTATCTGGTTCTGGTACATCAGTACCATGATGTTCATATTCTCCTTGAGCCACTTCACCCCGTCACCCATCTCATCCCGGCCGATAGACAGCTGCTCATAGTTGTCGTTATCCATAAAGACATAATCGTCCCCATCCATGTAGAGGTATTGCATGCCGCGCTTGTCGAGATGGGCCCGGCGTATTTTCTCACCGCCCCGGAAGGTCTTCTCCACCACTCCCCCAGATTTGACATTCTTAAGTTTGGCGCGGACGAAGGCCGCCCCTTTGCCAGGCTTTACATGCTGGAACTCCACCACCTGATATACTTGTCCCTCCAGCTCCACGGTAACACCGGTCTTGAAGTCATTAACCGAGATCATCCTATCCCTCCATCATAAAATTAATAGCTCTTTTTCTGAAGCCGTAATGACTTCGCATCCCCCGTATTGTACCACTACCGTATCCTCTATCCTTATTCCGCCCCATCCGGGTATGTATACCCCTGGTTCCACCGTAACGACCATGTTCTCTTCCAGTACGTCCTCGGAATACCTTGACAGGCTGGGTGCCTCGTGTATCTCCAGGCCCACCCCATGCCCGGTACCATGCAGGAAGTACTCATCCAGGCCATGCCGGGCCAGTTCGTTTCTGACCAGTTGGTCCACTGCTTGGGCCCTGATCCCGGCCGTTATACTGGCTACCCCCCGTTGCTGGGCCTCCAAAACCCGGCTGTATACCTCCCGCAACCGGGGGGATACCTCACCTATCGCTACGGTCCTGGTCATATCTCCGGCATATCCCTGGCAGAAACCACCGAAGTCCATGGTCAGCATATCCCCGTTTTGCAGTCGTCGGCCGCCGGGCTGGCCATGAGGCAAAGCCGCGTTCTCGCCGGCAACGGCGATAGTAGGGAAGGCTTCCCGGCTGCATCCCAATTCCTTGAGGTAACCGGCGATCCGGTTGGCAACCTGGATTTCACTCCAACCCGGCGTTATTTCAAGGCAAATGCGTTTGAAAACCTCATCCCCAACCTTGGCCGCCGATCTTAACCGATCGAGTTCAGCCGCGTCTTTTATCCTGCGCAGCCCTTCGATTATATTGTCCTGGGGTGACAGATTGGCCTTAAGGGTTGACTGTAAGCGGACGAACATCCCATAGGTTACATGGTTGCTCTCCACCGCCAAGCTATTATATTTATCGCAAATAGCCGCCAGGCTGTCAAGCCCGCCGCCCTGGTCCTGAACCAGCTCCCAATCCGGACATTCCCGCCCCACCTGTTCCAGATACCGTCCGTCGGTCACTATGTACCTGTCCACCGGGCCGACCACCAACCGGGCGTCGCTGCCCCCAGTGAAGCCGGAGAGATAGTAGATGTTTTCCGGCTTGGTTACCAGGAAAGCCCCCAGTTCATGGGCCTCCAGAACCTGCCGCAATCTGTACAATCTCTGTTTAAACATAACCAACCGCTCCATCACTCGCTCACGCTTTAATAATCTGGCAGGCGGCCTCCAGGGCCAGTCGATAACCCAAGGGGCCCAAGCCGAAGATTCCCCCCACCGCCAACGGGGAGATGAGTGATTGGTGTCGGAAGGTCTCCCGGTTGTATATGTTGGACAGATGGACCTCGATCACTGGTATCTGCACCGTTTTAAGCGCGTCATAAATGGCGATGCTATAATGGCTGAAGGCCCCGGGATTTATGATTATACAGTCCACCGTCCCAAGGGCCTTGTGGATCCGATCCACCAATTCCCCCTCATGGTTGGACTGGAAGAATTCGATGCCCACCCCGGCTTCATCGGCCCGGGCCTGCAAATCTGCATTGATTTCTTCCAGGCTGGTACTGCCGTAAATCCGTTTCTCCCTGACCCCCAGCATATTTAAATTGGGTCCGTTCATAACCAATATATTAGTCACCCGACTTCCTCCCTTCTAATCCCCGGCGATGTTTAGGCTTCGGCATCGCAGTGAAGGCGCCGCCCTGCTGCCATAGAACCGCCAGTCACTGCCGACCCCGTCAACCTCCCGCAGTAAGTCCAGCAGGTTTCCGGCTATAGTGATCCCCCTTACCGGATAGGTAAGCTGGCCGCGCTCTATCAATATCCCGGCGGCTCCCAGTGAAAAGTCTCCGGTGATGGTATTGGCAGTGTGCATCCCCATAATTTCAGTTACATATAGTCCCTTCTCCATGCCCTCCCATAGCGCCGGCAGCGGAGTCGGACCCGGGGCTGCCATCAAACTGGTGCTCCCCACCATCGGCAGGCTGCGAAAAGACCGGACTGCATTGCCGGTCGATCGGGCGCCCGCCTTCCTGGCGGTACAAGTATCATATAAAAACCCCTGCAGAATGCCATCCTCTATTACTGTGGTGCGGATTGAAGGTACCCCTTCACCATCAAAGGGGAAACCGGCCACCCCCTCTTCATAGGTGGCATCGTCCATCACCGTCAACAACGGGGAGGCCACCTTCCCCCCGATCTTCCCCGCCAGTATCGATTTGCCTTTAAGTACATTGTCGGCCTGAATGGATGCCGATAACAGCCCCAGGAATCGCGCGCTGATCTGCGAATCGATGATGCAGGGCATGGTCTGGCTGGGGATGGTCCTGGCCTTTAGGCTGCGCAAGGCCCTATTGGCCGCTTCCTCCGCCACCTCCCCGGGGTTAAGAGCGGCGGCTTTTCTTTGCAGGGTATAAGCAAAACCGCTCTGGGTTTCTTCAGGCGTCACTGCCGCCAGCGAGACATGCAAGCCGCAATAATTGGCCTGGCTGAAAGCGAAGAGAGCGTGACTGTTCATGACCAGGATAGAGGTCTCATGCTCTTCATAACCGGCTTTATCCACAATCTGGATGCTGGGATGGCAGCGGCGGGAAGCCCGTTCGACCTCACGGGCCATGTCTATCTTGGCTTCCAGCGGCAGGGAGCGGATGGATTCATCCATTATCCTCATGACCGGGTATTCCCGCCTCTCCTCGGGGAGCCCGTTACATTCGTCGGCAGACGAGAATTCAGCAATACGGGCCGCTTCCTGGGCGGTTTGCGCGACGGCGGGGTCACTCAGATCGGTGGTGTAGGCAAAGCCGACCCGCCGGCCGTTGAAGACCCTGATACCCAGGCCGGTTTGTTCAGCTTCTTTCAAAGCTTCTATCTTTCCCCCGCTGACCTCGATGCTCAATTCCCGGTTGTGCATCAGAAACGCTTCTCCGTTGCGGCCGCTGGCCCGGATATTATGCAGGGCCGCTTCCCCCGCTTTTCTCAAGGCGACTTCCACTCCACGGCACCTACTTTCTCCTGATTCTCTTTATCGTGGGTCCTCCGCTCATACTGGTGCCCCCCACTGTCAGTTCGCGGATGCGGATGGTAGGCTGGGCATCGCCCACCGGTACTCCCTGCCCTTCTTTGCCGCATACTCCGATAGCAAATCCCAGGTCGGAGCCGACCCGGTCAATATCCATCAGGGTGCGGGGACCATTGCCGATAAGAGTGGCTCCCCGCACTGGATAGCTTACTTCCCCATTTTCGATCATATAGCCTTCCTGCACATCGAAAATGAAATCTCCGTTAGCGGTATTTACCTGGCCGCCACCCATTTTCTTAACCAGCAGGCCCTGTCCGGTTTCCCGGATGATACTGTCCGGGTCGTCCCGGCCTGGAGCGATAAAGGTATTGCTCATGCGGGGGATGGGTTTTTCCATATATGACTCACGCCTCCCATTACCGGTCAACACGGTCCCGGCTTTGGAGGCAGACAACCGGTCATTCAAATATCCCCGTAGATATCCATTCTCTATCAGCAGGGTGCGTTGAGCCGGGGAGGCCTCGTCATCCCATCGGTAGCTGCCATATTTACCCGGCAGAGTGGGGTCGTCGATTACGGTCACAATCGGGCTGGCCACCAGCTGGCCGATCTTGTCCCTATACACCGATAGTCCCTTCTGGACCAGGTCGGCTTCCAAACCGTGTCCACAGGCTTCGTGGATCATCGTGCCGCCAGCCTCGGAGTGCATTACAACCGGCATGCGCCCGGCGGGGGCGGGCGAGGCGGACAACATGGCGATGGCCCGCCGGGCCGCCTTGGCAGCCATATCCTCCGCCGAAACCTGCTCCAGCAGTTCCCATCCGGAAACCCCTCCAGCCACCTCCTGTCCGGTCTGTACCTGTCCCCCCCGCACCGCTACCGCATTTACCATCAGACGCACGCGGGCGGTTTCATCTTCGACATACTCACCATAAGAATTGGCTATCTGGACCCGTTTATGCAAATCGCCGGCCGCCACCGTCACCTGTCTGATATCATCATCTAAGTCCCGGGCGACTCGATTGGCCTTCAGTACATAGTCAATTTTTTCGGCAAAATCAACCTGTTGGGGCAGGCGTCGAAAGTTGACGGGAAGCCCTGTATCGATCGGGCGGAGCTCCGTTGCCTGGCGGGGAGCGGGACAGGATGTATCGACGCCATGGCTGACCAGGCCGGCGGCCCGGATGAGCCCCTCCCGGGACAGGTCATTGGTGTATACGTAGAAAGTCCGGCCTCCCTCGATGAGCCTGATTCCGGCTCCTTTTTCCCGTCCACTGTGAATCCTTTCGATGCGATCATCATCACAGAGAATGTTGCTGGTCAGCCTGTCCTCAACATATATTTCTGCAAACTGTCCGCCCTTCTTCAGGGCTGTATCCAATACGGCAGCCAGTAGATCCCGGTCCAGCATGGGCGACCTCCTAAAAGATGGCGGCCTGTGAAGTCCACCTGATAAATTTTGCTATTTTCTTATTCTGTTCTACAACTGTCCAAATATTCCTGCCCCGGAATCCCTA
>JBEHWJ010000100.1:0-6046 GCA_040217755.1 Syntrophomonadaceae bacterium
ATAATCTGGTGGAGGCGGGGGGAGTCGAACCCCCGTCCGAAAGAAAGACCAGAAGAGCATCTCCGAGCGCATTCCGTGTTTTGAGCTTCGCCATCCAGACGCCCGCGGACAGGCTTCTTTAGGCTATCCCCGATTGTTTTCCCCATAAAGCCCCTCGAGAAAGAAGGCTTAAGGGTACCCTAACTAAGTGACGCCCTGCACCAGGCCGTTAGGAAACCTGGCCGGACGAGCGGCATTAAGCCGCTAGTGCGAAGTTATCTTCGGCAGTTGTAAGTTTTTCACCTTTTTAACGAGCTGGCGACAACTCGGCTCGCTTCTCAACCCATCTTATCCCCCGTCGAAACCATTGCGCCCCCTTGTCAGAGGTACAATAATGGCTGCCGAAAGTGGATTACTGTAAAAGAACTTGTGGTGTACATCCACCAACGTAAATAGTATATCACATTTATGATTTTTATGCATCGTATACTTGGTGTGTTATTCGCCCCGCCCCTTGTCCTTGATGGCTCGCTCTATGTCCCGGCGGGCGTCCCGCTCGGCAATATCCTGGCGTTTATCATATAGTTTCTTGCCCACCGCCACCGCCAGGTCCATCTTGGCCTTGCCCTGCTTGAAAAATACCTTTAGGGGAATAAGGGTATAACCTTTTTCTCTCTGCAGGGCCAGCAGGCGCCGGATTTCGCTCTTGTGCAGGAGCAGTTTCTTGGGCCGTTTGGGATCGTGGTTGAATAGATTGCCCTGCTCATAAGGACTGATATGGAAGTTATACACCCACACCTCCCCATCCTTGACTGAGGCATAGGCGTCCTGGAGATTTCCTTTACCGGCCCGCAGGGATTTAACCTCCGTGCCGACCAGCACCAGGCCGGCTTCATAGGTATCCTCTATATGATATTCGTGCCTGGCTTTCCGGTTTTCAACTGATGCCGGCAAGCCTTTCTTCCTTTTCATCGTCATCTCCATTTTGGGTCTCAACATTGCTATATCTGCGATAAATAAACCCTCGCTCCGGGACGTTTAGTGCCCAAGCCAGGGTTTGTCGGACGTGCTCCTACATTATATAGGAGCGCAGTTGGTTCAGTCAATGCGAAACCGGGCCTCCGCATCCTATGAATCACTCACGCTCCGCTACCATACCAATTCGAAATCAATCTTAACGTCATCTACATCTACTTTGACCAATATCACCCGAACCTCATCCCCGATGGCGTAAGTCTTGCCGCTGTAGTTGCCGACCAGGGTATAGTTACGGTCATTGAATTGATAATAATCATCATGGATGCTGGATATGTGGACCAATCCTTCCACGGTATTGGGCAGTTCCACAAAAAAACCGAATGCCAGCACGGATGATATGGTGGCACTGAACTCCTGGCCAATAAACTGCTGCATATACTGGCACTTTTTGATGGCGACCAGGTCGCGCTCCGCTTCCTCGGCCTTGATCTCCTGGATAGTGGAATGTTCGCCGTAATAGCCCATCTTCTTTTCCATCTTGGCTTTTCTGGAGCCGCTCATCGCCCCGGCCAGCAGTAACTTCAGAACCCGGTGCACGATCAAATCCGGATATCTGCGGATAGGGCTGGTGAAATGGCAATAATATTGCGAGGCAAGGCCAAAATGCCCCAACGGTTGGGGTGCGTAGCGGGCGTGTTTCATCGACCGCAGCAGCATCAGGGAGATGGTCTTTTCCCCGGGGCTGCCTTTGATACCGGTGAGGATCTTCTGGAATGCCTTGGGATTGATCCGGCTCTCGGGGAGTTTATGCCCGAATACGCCCAGCACATTATTCAGACGCTGCAAGGAGTCGCCTTGCGGTTTTTCATGTACCCGGTAAAGGGCCGGAGCCTCATATTTGGACAGATGCCCGGCTACCACCTCGTTGGCTTTGATCATGAAATCCTCTATCAGCATTTCACCAGCGCCGCTCTCCCGCACCTTTATATCCAGCGGGCACCCCTGTTCGTCTACTATTACTTTGGGTTCGGGGAAGTCAAAATCCAAAGCTCCCCGCTTCATCCTCTCGTTACGGAGGATATCGGCTAGTTCCTTCATCAGCCGGAAGTCTTCAACCAAATGCTTATAGGCTGCGATGGTCTCCGCATCATTTTTCTCCAGGATAAGGTTGACTGCGGTGTAGGTCATGCGTTGATCGATATGGATGACCGATGGTAGGATCTCATATTTGCGCACCTTGCCGGACCCATCCATATCCATTATGCAGCTCACCGCCAAGCGGTCCTCGCCGGCGTTAAGGCTGCAGATGCCATTGGACAATTCCGGTGGCAGCATGGGAAGCACCTTATCGATCAGATAAACGCTGGTGCCGCGTTCGCAGGCTTCTTTGTCCAGCCGGCTGTCCTCCTTTACATAATGAGAAACGTCGGCGATGTGTACCCCCAGCCGATAGCCGGCCTTTATCCTCTCTACGGAAACCGCATCGTCAAGATCCTTGGCATCCTCCGAATCGATGGTCACCATCCGCACATCCCGCAGATCTCGCCGCCCGGCCAAATCGGTATCAGCTATCGGGTGCGCCGCCCGCCGGGCTTCTTCAAGCACCGATGTGGGGAAATGGTCACGCAAGGCATGTTTTTTGATCACGATCTGCAGGTCTACCCCCGGCTGCCCCTTCTTACCGAAGACCTGCACGATCTCTCCCTCAGGATACCGATCCTTATCCGGCCAGGTATTTATCCTGACCAGGACCTTGTCGCCATTGCGGACCTTGGTCTTCTCATCCGCCTTTACATAAACCGGATAGATCTGGCGGGAATCATCGGGGATCACGTGGGCAGCATGGCGGCGTTTCTCAAAAGTGCCTACCAGTTCTTTGTTGGCTCTGGTTATGGCCCGTATAACTTCGCCATCGGGCCGTTGGTTCGCTCCTCCCCGCTCGTTTATCCTGACCAGGACCCGGTCCTCATGCATGGCACCATTTAAATTCCGGCCATAGATAAATACCTCGCCCAAGTCGGCATCTTCAGGGGTAAAGACTCCATACCCGCGTTGGCTGAGTTTTATCACCCCGCGGTAGGTGTTCATCTTCTCCGGTATCCCGTATTTGTCCTTACGGGTTTTAAGGATTTCACCGTCTTTTTGCAGGCGGCCGATTAACTTGGCAAATTTAACCTGATCTTTTTCCTCGATCCGGAAAGTATTGATCAGATCCTGGTAGGATAAGGGACGGTAACTTTCCTGTCGCATGTGATCGAGTATATCCTCGCGGGTAAGCAATAGCCCACCTCCTCCGCTGATATTCGGCATTCCTCTATTAGTATACCCACAAACTTAGGGTCTCCAACCGCTTATCCTCAGGTCAACCGAGCTCACAGCCCTATCTGATCGGCGATCTTCTTCATACAGTCCAAGGCGATAGTCAGAAACTCTTCCCTCTCCAGGCCCACCTCGGAGCAGGTGTCCATCTGTTCCCGGCTCGCCCCCCGGGCAAAAGCAGTCTCCTTAAATCTTTTGCGCAAAGATTTTATCTGCACCTCTGCCAGCTTTTTGTCGGGGCGCACCAGAGCAGCAGCGGTTATAAATCCACTGACCGGATCGGCGGCATAAAGAGTCTTGTCCAAGATGCTTTTACGCTCCAATCCATGGATTTCATTATGAACCTTAACCGCGTAAATGATATCCTCCGATAACCCTTCTTTTTCCAACATCTCGGCTGCTACCAGGGAATGCCGATGGAAGTCGTCCCCGGTCTGGTCATAGTCGATATCGTGTAAAAGTCCGGCCAGGCCGAACTTCTCCACATCCTGGCCCAAACGCTCTGCCAATCCCCTCATAATGGCTTCCACAGCCAGGGAATGGTTGATCAGATTCTCATTGTGCAGGTTCTCCTTCAATAAACCCAATGCGGCATCTCTATCCAACAACAAATTCCTCCTTATTCATAGTGTGGTGCGTACTCTATCGGTTGGTCAGCTCAGGGGCCTTCTAATTCTGATTCACAAAATCAATGATCTGATCGGCGATCAGGCCGGTGTCCGGCCCCATAGTGGCGATATGACCGGAGTTTTCGAGTTCGACCAGCCTCACCTCCGCCCGCTGCGCTTTTTCCTTGATGAAGCGGGCGCTGCGGGGGTCCACAGTCTCGTCCCAGCGCGACTGCATCAACAGGATCGGCAGTTCCAGGCCGGGCAGTTCCTTTATCACCTTATCCCGTAGAGCATGCATGCTGCGCAGGGCTTTGAGCGGCATCACGTCATAGGCAAAACGCCCCTGCCGGGCCAGCTGGTCCAGATCCCCATCCAGTTTTTTGGGGTAATAGGGTTTGAAATAGCGCAATAAGGGGGCCAGGCTCATCAAGCGCGAGGAGGTGGTATAGATAGGGGTATTGATGATGATGACCCCGTCGATCTCTTCGGTTTCGCTGGCGGCGTGCAAAGCAAGCAGCCCTCCCATCGATAAGCCGGTGATATAGACTTGGCGGTTCTTTTTCTTCAGATAACCTATCTCTTGCTCGACTCGACCATACCAATCCTCCCAGCGGGTTTGATTCATTTCCTGCGGGGAACAGCCATGCCCGGGCAGCAGCGGACCGCTTACCGTCATCCCGGTCTCCGCGTAGACTATCCGGGCCACTGAATAAACCTCCGAAGGCGAAGCCGTAAAACCATGAATAAACATACAGGCCGTGTCTTTAGATCCGGTTACCAGAAACGAAGCTGCCTGTGGATTAATCAACCCCATTTTTTTCTCTCCATTCGCAATTCAGACACAACAGCTGCCAAATATTAAGCAGACCGATGAAGCTTTCCGGCCAATCCATGTAAAATAAAGTGCTGACGCGATTATACTGTCACTATAGCTCAGCGCTACTTCCATATCAAGGGCATTTACCTTGATGTTCCCGCCTATATCGGGGATATTGGGTTGCGATATGCCGCCTGATGTATTTATTGCAGGTTTTCGGTAAAAGCTATTTCAGATTATCGCATCTGGGGAAGTCCGCTATGAATTCAGAAATAATCGCATTACGGCAATTGATTGAAAATCATAAACTTATCCCTTTCATCGGAGCCGGTTTCTCCCAAAACGCTGGACTCCCTTCGGCCCGGGCCCTGACCCGCCAACTCCTGGAGCTTTTTGGTCTCGACCGGGATGGGCAGATGCGGCCCGACGTAGACCTGCTGCATCTGGCCCAATATCTAAGAATCATCCATGGTGGCTCGTTAGCCCCGCTGCTCGCCCGGCTGAGGTCCTGCCTGACTGACCGGGATGTGCCCCTGTCACCGCCCCATCTTCTGTTAGCCCAGTTGGGAACCCCCATCATTTATACCACCAATTACGACCGTTTGCTGGAAAGAAGTTTTGAAGAGCTCAAAATCCCCTATACAGCAGTAGTGACCACGGCCGACATTATTCAGACCACCGGTTGTGACGAAGTACAGGTAGTGAAGTTTCATGGCTCCCTTGAAGTGGATGATTCCCTGGTACTGACCGAGTCTGACTACTATCGGCGGCTGGAATTCGTTACCCCCATAGATATTAAACTGCGGGCCGACAGCCTGGGTAAAAGCCTGTTATTTATCGGCTACAGCTTTTCTGATTTCAATATCCGCTATCTCTGGTTTAAATTGCGACGTATGATGCATGAGGTCGACCCCCGGGACATCCCGGATTCCTATATCCTTCTCTGCCAGCCCGACCACCTAACCAGTGTGCTTCTAAAAAACATGGGCATAAACACCATCGACCTGTCCCGGTATCGAGGACAGGACCACAGTGAAAAGCTGACCAGTTTCCTGCAGGCTTTGCAGCCTTGAGTCAACCGTTCGCCCATTTAAACTAAAAAGACCTCACAACCTGATGATGGTTGTGAGGTCTTGGTGATTGGTCTCTAGTCCTTCGCAGGGATTCTCATTCCATAGAAGGTACGCCATACGAATAAGATTGCCACCGCCAGGAAGGCAAAGCCTACATACGGGGCCACATCCCGGAACGCTTCCGAAATGGCAATCTCCATGGCCAACAATCCGAACAGGGTGGTGAACTTGATGATGGGGTTCAAGGCTACCGAAGAGGTGTCCTTGAA
>JBEHWJ010000101.1:0-5933 GCA_040217755.1 Syntrophomonadaceae bacterium
CCCTTGGCCAGGTTGCCGAAGATACGGATTAGCGGCTCCATCGCACTGGCTATCTTCAATCCGCCAGCAACCAAGGTTCCGTCCATCACCTTGCCTGGATTCATCAAGCCCTCCGGATCCATGATTTTCTTATAAGTCACCAGGGTATCGAGGTGCTCATGGCCCAGGATCTCCCTGGCAAAACCACTGAAATAGAGGCCGGTGGCATAAGGGCGCCCCCCGTGTTTCTGGGCGACTTTCAAAGCGGTAAGAGAAAGCCCATAGGCCAGGTTGAAATTCAGTTTGCGTTCATCGTGGGGGATAAACCCCAGCAGCACCACTTCCCGGCGGTTGGTGGTAAAGCCCTCCAGGATAAAGGGATGATCGATCTCCTGACTGGTTTCATTTATCACCTCGGCCAGTTTGTCGACCGGAACCACCACTTCACTGGGTATCAGAGACGGGGCGATGCGCTTGGCGCGCATAGGTTCGAAGCGGGCCGCCCATTCATGTTCAGCAATTTCCGGGCTTAGTATCACCCCCCGGTCTTTCGAGGCCAGGATAGTCACATCATCAATTATCAGATCACAGCGGTCTGTCGTACAGGCCAGCAGGACTATAAACTTCTCCGGCAATATCACCTTGTGAGTCTCCATCACCGGGTGGCCATGATGCAGGTGCGGAGGATAACTGTTCCTCATCCGGGCGGCCTCCGGGTTGATGAAAGTGACTGACCAGATCGGCACCTTGCGGTTGTATAACCCGGTTATGAACGAGGCCATCTGTTCAGCTCTATCGAAAGCGATGGCGTTGACATGCATCGGTTTCAAAGGTTTGATTCGCAGCCTGACCTGGCTGATAAATCCGGTGGTCCCATTAGCGTCGCTGACCAGATTGAGGTCCTTGCCATGGAGCTCGACAACCGTGCCGTCCAGCTGCACCAGGCGAGCCGAGAAGACATTGTCTTTGAAATATCCATACTCATAACTGCCTATTCCGGCGCCCCCCTGGGCTAGCCATCCGCCAACGGTGGAGGATGGTGCACTGGTAGGATAGAGGGCCAGGGTCAGGCCCTTCTGGTTGAGGTGGTATTCCAACTCATTCCAGACTACTCCGGGTTCAACGGTGGCACTGCGTTCATCCGCGTCTATGTCTATAATCCTCTTCATACGGTTGAACTCCACCACCAGACCCCCTTCTACTGGTAAAACACCCCCGTAGCCTGAGGTGGCCTTGGCCCGCGGGGTCAACTTGATTTTCTCCTGCCGGGCCAGGTTGACCAGGTTAATGAGCTCCTGTTCGGACTCCGGCTGGACTATTGCGTCGGGCACCGGATTACCGACCAGAGGCTGCACCAGGGATGGCATCACCCCCATGTCACGCGCATAGATTTTACGTTCCAGCTCATCAAAACTAACCCTTGCCCCCCAGCTTTCGACCAATCTTTTCCTGATGTCGTCTTTGATTTTGGGCATTCTTAATATACCCCCCTTCGGTATTTTAAACCATTATAACACTATAGCCCAAAGGGGATATATAAAATTATTTTCATTAAAAGGTGAAACCACCCATCGATGATTGACAGGTGGTTATTAGCGCATTTATCTCGGTTGGCCAGCTTTGATGTCAGTTATACTGCAATATGCCCCGGCCGATATCGCGGAAGATGGGGGCACAATTCTGAGCGCCGGAACTACCCTCTTCGACCATCACCACTATGGCCCAGCGGGGGTTCTCCGCGGGCAGATAACCGGCAAACCAGGTATTCAAAGCTTCCGTATCTTCACTTACCATCCGGCCGGTCTGGCTGGTGGCGGTTTTGCCTGCCACCCGGGTTTCGGGTATGGCAGCGGCTCGGCCGGTACCTTCCTGGACCACTTTTTCCAGGAGCAAGCGCACCTTGGCCGCCGTTGGCGGTGAAATCACCTGCAGTCTCTCCCCGCCCGGGATCGGGACCCGGTGCCCGCTCCGGTCCAGCGTATACTTGACCAGTGAAGGAGCAGCCCAGACCCCCTCGTCAGCCACTGTCGCCACTAACGACGCAATTTGAAGCGGTGTCACCATCACCCCCTGCTGCCCCAACGAGGCGTTGCCGATGGCGGCCCCGCCCCCGTCGATTTTAACATAGGAGCCCATGCCCCCGGCCTCATAGCCGAGCAGGGTCTCATCGGTCAGGTGTACCTTTTCAACATAATGGAGCAGCCGGTTCCGCCCCAGACGAAGGCCCACTTCGATGAAAGAAGGGTTGCAGGAGCGGGCGAACGCTTCATCGAAGCGCAATATGCCATGCCCTTCTTTTTTCAGGCAGGATATGGCTACCTGATCGTTGAAGACATATTTGCCCTGGCAGTTGAACTTGTCATCAAAATGTACCACTCCTTCTTCCAAAGCGGCCGCGCTCAACAATATCTTGAACAGGGAGCCGGGATAGTAGCTGCTCAAAACACGATTGGTCAGGGGGCTGCGGCCGTCGAATACAATCGCCGCGTCCACCCGGTAAGGATCGAAAACGGGGCGACTGACCATGGCCAACACCTCTTTGCTGTGTATGTCCATAACTACGGCCGCACCTCTTTCGGCCCGGTTATCCATGGCTCTCTCCACCACTTCCTGGATACGGCGGTCTATAGTAAGAACCACCGCACTCGGTTCTTCGCCGCTCAGCTGGATTTTGCCCGCCAGGCCCGGAATGGTTTGGCCGCGCGCATCTACCACGGAAACCAATTGCGGCGCTCCCGCCTCGCTGCGTAAAAGATCGTCATACCTCTTCTCTATTCCCGACTTCCCGGTCCCCACCTGGCTGTGGTCGGTGTACCCGAGTACGTGGACGCAAAAGCCATCATGCCCGTAACGTTCGGTAAACGGGGCTAAAACCAGCCCGGGCCAGGCTGCTGCGGTCAGCTGCTCTATCTCGGCTGGATCAAGCCCTCTTTTAATCATCACAAAATTGGATTGCGTGCAGCCTGCCTGGATGACTGCCTTGATCTCTGCCGCGCTCATACCCTTTACCATACCAGCGATAGAAGCACATAACTGTTCGTAGTATTCAGTCTCTGCAGAGCCGGGGTTCTCCTCCTCCCGGGCTTCGATGTTACGCCTGACCATATCGGTGGACAAAAAAAGGGCGGTGGAGGTATTGGCATTGGTAAGGGGCTGCAGGTTGCGGTCCAGTATGTCACCGCGTGGCTGTTCCCATAGTTCGGTCTTTTGGCTGCGCATGGCGGTTGCCTGGCGGCTGATTTCTTCCCCTTGTATGGCCTGAAAATAAAAAAGCCTGCCCAATAAGGCTGTGAACAAAGATAGAATCAGCCCCATCAACAGGAATAATCTCTGGTAATTCAAATTCAGACCCCCGCGGCTTTTACAAGTATCTTTCTTCGCCGCGGTTTATATTATACTTCAGCAGTCATGATATCTAGGGGGAATGGCAGGTTGTTAAGAATCTCCATCATATCCTCCCGGGTATCCCGGGTCACCCTCACGACTACCCGACCGCTGCTGCGCTCCAGGGTGGAGACTATGCCCAGGTTATCGTAGGCTTCGACTATTTTGGTCAGCATATCGATCTTGTCCGGCTCTACCCGGGCGTATATTTCGTCAGTCATTTCATTCACCTTCCCGGCGTATCAGGCTATATTCCGGCAGGGGGCGGTCATAAGGGAAAAATACCCTCTGCAGCGGATGGCGGGCCCGGGCCAATTTTTGACCCTCATCATCAAAAATTTCCTGCAAATCAACGGGTATCAGGTCGCCGCCGGGCAAGAGCAATTGCAGCCGATCCCCCGGTCCGAAATTAGCCCTCTGTTCTGCCTCCACCCAACCCCGGCGATGGTCGTAGCCTTTTACCACCCCACAGAAGTCAGCCCTTCCACGGGTCGGGGTTTTATGAATATCCATGACCTTAGGTGATTCCCCGGCGATGAATCCATCGGTAAAAGGCCGGGTGGCGACAGTATAAAGTTCTCTCATCCAAGCTTCTACTTCGGGCCCGGTATATCTCTGGCGGGTATCCATATAGCGGTCTATGGCCTGGCGATAAACCCGGGCCACGGTGGCTACGTACAGCGGACTTTTCATACGGCCCTCCACCTTAAAGGCATCGACGCCGGCCTCCATTAAACCCGGCAGATGAGGCAGCAGGCACAAGTCGCGCGAATTAAATATGTAACTGCCGCGCTCATCTTCTTCAACCGGGTAGTACTGACCCGGCCTCTTTTCTTCAACCACCCGATAGGAGTAGCGGCAGGGATGGGCACAGGCACCCTGATTGGCGCTCCTCCCGGTCATGTAGTGGGAGAGCAGGCAACGGCCCGAATAGGAAACGCACATCGCCCCGTGGACGAAGACCTCCAATTCCACCTCTACCCTGCTTTTTATCCTGAATATTTCTTCCAGGCTGAGCTCCCGGGCCAAAACGATACGGGCCGCTCCCATGTCGCGGTAAAAAGCGGCCGATTCATAATTGCTGACATTGGCTTGAGTGCTGACCGTTATCGGTATTTCCGGGGCATGAACCCTGGCCAACCTAAAGATACCTGGATCGGATACGATCAGCCCATCCACTCCCAGTTCGGCCAGTTCCTCCAAAAAAGGCGCCAGCGAATCGATATCCCGGTTGTGGGCCAGGATATTGACCGTTACGTATATTTTCTTCCCCAGCTGATGAGCTTCACCGACGCCGGCGGCCAATTCATACCGGCTCAAGTTGCCGGCATATGCCCGCAGGCTGAATTTCTTGCCCCCGGCATAGACCGAGTCGGCCCCGAAGAGCAAGGCAGTGGCCAGTTTCTCCGCATCCCCGGCCGGCAAAACCAATTCAGGCCTGTGCATCATGCCACCCCGTTCCCGGTCTGTTTACAGACCATAACGGGCCTTGGCGGCCAGGTGTTCCGCATAAGTTTTCGAAAACTGATGGCTGCCGTCACCCTTGGCAACGTAGTACATATAGTCATTGGATTCCGGATCGAGGGCGGCAGCGATCGATTCCCTGCCGGGTGAAGCGATGGGTCCGGCCGGCAAACCGGCGTGCTGGTAGGTATTGTAAGGGGAATCCACCTCCAGGTCTTTGTATGTAAGCGATTCACGATGTCCACCCAAGCTGTAGATTATGGTGGCATCTATCTGCAGCGGCATTCCCGCCTGAAGGCGATTGTATATGACCCCGGCGATCCTCTTCCTCTCTTCCGGAACCCGGGCCTCTCTTTCTATCAGCGAAGCCACGATCACCGCGTCACGGACGCCGATATTCTTCGCTTTTGCCTGGGCCGCGAATTCCTGGTTCCAAACCGTGGAGAAGCGGGCCAGCATCATAGCCACAATTTCCTGGGCGGTACTGGCTTCATCGATCCTGTAGGTATCCGGATAAAGAAATCCTTCCAGGCGTTTTTCCGGGGACGCCCCTGCCTGAGGCAGGTAAGGATAATCCCCGACCTGGGCCAGGGCCTCCTCCCACTGCTGCGCAGTGCATATCTTTTCCATGCATAAAAGCTCCCCGATTTGTTCCACTGTGAAACCTTCCGGTATGGTCAGGGACCTGCTCTTTACTTTACCTTCGGCGATCAGGGCTGCCAGTTGGGGTACTGACATGCTGCGGTCAAACTCATACATCCCGGCCTGGAGCTGTTTGTCCAATCCCTTGTGACGGCAATAAGCCAGGAATACCGATTCATTGCGTATCAATCCATTGGCGGCCAGCAGAGCGGCCACCCCGCGAGCCGTGCTGTTTTCCGGTAATCGCACCTCTACCACGCTGGGATCGGAGGGATCAACCGGTTGAAGCTGCAAGCTCAGTAACAGATAGCCTGACCCGATCAAAGCGGCTGCCACCAGGACCAACAAGAAGAGAGTTATTAGGGGTTTGGCGGTTTTCATTTCGGTCTCAATCATCTCTACGCACCTTTTACCAATTAAATGCCCATACCTAAACCGGGGACAGCGTGGCCTATTGCCCAGGC
>JBEHWJ010000102.1:0-5817 GCA_040217755.1 Syntrophomonadaceae bacterium
TTCTGAATAAAAGCGCCGTACTTGATGGCTGTATCCCCGATCTGGGCCTGCAATCCCGAGATATTTACCCCGCCCATCAATAGGTCTACCAACGGCATAATGATATCGCCCACCAAAGAAGTGACAATTTTGCCGAAAGCGCCCCCGATGATTACACCGACGGCCAAGTCCATAACATTCCCTTTCATGGCGAATTCCCGAAATTCCTGCCACATATCGATCAACTCCTTTCGATGAACTTGTTCCTTCTCCATTATAGAATATAATGTCATATGGGCGAAATCCTCATACTGCTGCAGGGCGACTATTATCCGCCAATTTTTCTCCAGATAAAGAGGGAGGGCCCATGGGACCCTCCCTCTACCTGCTTTTCTTTCTTGTTATATCTGAACTAATCCGACCTGGTAGCCAACCATGCACTAAGCTGGGGATATACCTGTTCTTTCGCAACTTTGCCGAACACCAGTCCGCCGTGTCCAATGGGGTATTCATAGTAGGTCTTGTCCTGGGACGAAAAAACATCCAAAGCGACATTAACCTGGCGAGGTTGTACTATATGATCGTTCACGCCCGCCAATGCCAATAGGTTGGAATCGATACGGCCAAGATCGATACGGTGGCCTCTAAGATAGAATTCTCCTCTGACCAGGAGGTTTTGTTTGTACAGCTGGTTTATCCACTGCCGGTAGGCCCCTCCCGGGAAGTTCATATTGTCGTCCACCCATTTATTGAGAACCTTCCATGAATAGTAATCCTTGCCCTCATCGACCATCTTCCATAATTTGCTGTACGTGCCGATATAATTGTTGACCGGCCGGAGCATCTTTAATCCCGCATCGACGAATTCCTTCGGAATCAATTCAAAAGTGTCCACGATTTTATCCACGTCATCACCAAAAGCGGTGTTAAGCCATTTCGTAGTCAAACCGGAATCCTCGAAGTCAATCGGGGAGGCCATGAGCACAAAATTCCTCAGCTTCGGCTTGGGGAACAACGAAGCATACATGGCAGTCATGGTCCCACCCATGCAATAACCGATAATGCTGAGTTCGTCGCTGTTGGCCTTCTGGCATACCTTCTTCACTGCCCGGGCGATATAATCATAGACAAAATCTTCGTAACTGAGATGGCGGTCCTCCCATTCGAATTCGCCCCATTCCAGCAAATACACATCAAAACCGTCGTTGACCAGGTGTTCAACCATGCTCATACCTGGGCTTAAGTCTAATATATAAGCCTTATTGATCAACGCGTAGGTAAATAGCACCGGCACCCTATGAATGGGTTCCTTGCCAGAATAATAATGGTATAGTTTTGACTTGTTTTTACGCCAGATGACTTCTTTGGGGGTACAACCCGTCCGGGGCCAAGGATCGAAGGTCAGAATCTCCGCTGTTTTCCTGGTGCTTTCCAGCAGGCGATCATAGCTCTCCCGTAACTGGAACCCCACCTCATCGGCTGAGCCCGTAATGGCCTTTTGCTTTGCCAAGGTACCAATCCTCCTAGTCTCTAAGTTCTTCCACCATCATATGCTGACGGGGCGGAATTACAACTGCTTCCCCATCTATAGTATGTCACTGCCTTGGTTTCGACAGGTCGTGCGCAGCTTTACCCGTCCACGGGGAATTATCTTCATTACCTCAACGGTAGTTCGTACACTAGTCTGCCTTTTTCTTGCGATTCCTGGTGCGAGGCACTTTGTCAACAGTTGAATCGGGGTTGTTGCCGGTATCGGCATTATCGCTGCCTTCCGGTAAATCTTCGCCTGAAGTTTTCCTGGACCGGGTCCGCACTACAGTCTTTTCTTCCTTAACCGCGGAAGTAGGCTGAATGATCTGAAGTTGTCTTTGAACTGACTGCACCTCTTGACGCAGGGAAATTAATTCATCTTTCAAAACTGCCTGGAAATCCACCAGCCTCATCATGCTGACCGCCAAGCCGTTTAGGCTGGCTGATACCTCCATATCCAGGTTGTCCACTTTATCCTCTATGTTTAGAACCAGTTCCGCGACCCGTGCGACATCTTTTTTCGAGGGTACCGGACTATTGGCAAAAAAACGCTCCATGTTTTGGTTGCTGGTTTTGTATAAAGATAGGTATTCTGCTCCCATTTTTTCCAAGAAGGATGTGAAACTATCCCCGGCTACGTATTCATCGATGGCCTTGGCCAGGGTGGATTCACTTTCAAAATACATCTTCTTCCAAGCCTCAGCAAAATCCAGTATCTGTTTTTGTTTGTCATCTTTTGCTTTTTTCTTGCCTTGCTCTTCGGCAGCCACACCCACACCTCTTTCTTGTGTATGATTGGGGATACAAGGTTAGAGTACATCCATTTATTCACTCGCGGCCAAAATAATGGCTATTTTTTGTCTACCTTTTTGGCCAGTTCGTCAACCTTTTTGGTCAAATCCTGCATAATCTGATGATTGGCTACGTTAATCTGGTCATAGGTGCCGATAACTGCTTCCTCCACCATCTTTTGATACTGTTCTTGATTCTTGCGGGTCTGTTTGGCCAGTTCCTCCACCAGTTTTATCATTTCTTCGCGGGCCGTCTTATTCTGGTCCAACTGTTTTCTGGTCATATTCTCCATCTGCTCTTGCGCCCAAGAGATGCTTCCCAGACCAACCATCCACGTCTCCCACATTTTCTCCATGGATTTTTCCATCATATCGAAGCTCTTAGCCAGATTCTCCTTGCCGTCTGCCATTTATTCCTTTCCTCACTTTCTCGGATATTAAATATGAGACTCTCCATTTTAAGAAGACTTATACGTTCCTGTTCGGCTACCACCTCCCCCGGGTATTTCCACCCGGCCATTAAGTGCATCCTGGTTCAACAAATTGTATTATTGATTAAATGGGTCAGCAAAATTTACGACCGTTATCTATATTGATATAGGAATATCGCGGTGGATGCTGATGCGAGGGTTCTTTTCCCAATCCAACTGCCAAGAGATGAATGCCTGCAGAACGGTAAAGTTGATCGGAGATGAGAATTATTGCTCTATAACGATATTTCGTGTCCTGCAAGACTACCATGTCGTGGCATCAATGTCAAGTTCAGGGACTAGTTGGTTGGCTATTCAGTAGGATATCATTAAAATTATACCAAATAATGCCACTGTTGGCAAGCGCCCTCCGTCGGTCGGGTGCGGCTTTGAGCCTCTGCCAATTGACAAGAACGACTATTTTTCTTATATTAATGTAACTATTAATCGGGAGGGATTGGCACCATGGATAACGAGAGCAAAGTATTGGCTGTTTTCAAGAAGGAGGCCAGACCGCTGAATGCCAAAGATATCACCGATTTGACCGGTCTAGATAAAAAAGAGGTGGATAAAATAATCAAGAAACTTAAAACCTCTGATCAATTGGAGTCCCCGAAGAGATGTTATTATCAGGCCAAGTAGTTCACCGGACAGCGGTACGTGAGTGTGTTGATATTGTACAACGTTAAAATGAGCCCACGGATTCACCGGGGTGAATTCGATTCATAAACATCCAGGCCGCCATTTTTCATGCTTATGTATACAAAAATTGTCGCCCCAAGGCCACCATAATTTTTTATAATGTAGATTAGCAACTATCCGATTTACGGCTGGAATGTCTGGAGTTTATTAAAGAAGGAGATGGATATATATTATGGAGATCCGCATTGAGAGAAACCAGCAGCCCAAGCCCAAACCCGACCCTTCTTCGCTGGGTTTTGGCCAACTTTTCACTGACCATATGTTCGTCATGGATTATGAGGAAGGTAAAGGGTGGTTCGATCCGCGTATCGTACCCTATGGCTCGGTTCCCCTGGAACCTTCAGTAATGGTATTGCACTATGGTCAAGCCACCTTTGAGGGTCTAAAAGCCTACAAGACAGATGACGGCCACATCCAATTATTCCGCCCCTACTCCAACATGGAACGGATGAATATCTCCAATGATCGTCTTTGCATCCCGCGCTTGGATGTAGATTTCGCGGTTGAAGCCATCAAAAAACTGGTGGAGACTGATCAGGACTGGATTCCCGCTGCTGAAGGAACCTCGCTTTACATAAGGCCTTTTGTATTCGCCAGTGATCCGTATCTTGGGGTTAGGCCTTCCTATAAATATTATTTCATGATCATAATGTCGCCGGTGGGGGCGTATTATCCCGAGGGAATCAATCCAGTTAAGATTTACGTGGAAGAGGAATATGTCCGAGCCGTTAAGGGTGGTTTGGGTTTCACCAAAACCCCAGGTAATTATGCTGCCAGCATAAAGGCCCAGGAGGAGGCACAGAAAAAGGGCTACACCCAGGTCCTGTGGCTGGATGGTATCGAAAAGAAATATATTGAAGAAGTTGGCACCATGAATGTTTTCTTCAAGATCGATGGTGTGGTAGTTACCCCGGCACTGGAGGGCAGCATCCTGGCTGGCATCACCCGCGATTCCACCATTAAATTGCTTAAACACTGGGGAATTCCGGTTGAAGAAAGACGCCTCAGTATCCAGGAGGTTTTTGATGCTTATGCCCAAGGCAGACTCGACGAAGCTTTTGGGACTGGTACTGCGGCGGTAATATCGCCAATTGGGGAGTTAAATTACGCTGGCCGGGAAATCTTCATAAACGATGGTAAAATCGGGCCTGTTTCCTCTAAGATATATGATACTATCACCGGAATTCAGAATGGCACCGCGGAAGACATATTTGGCTGGACGGTCCGGGTAAAATAAACAGATCAAGAATAAAGGTGAGGACAAGGACGAGAGCTAAGATTCATGTACGTATCTCGTCCTTATCTTTTTGATGGCGGCAATGGTGCATGGGACTGATTTATCATGATGCGGCGGGAAGCCTAAGAATATCAATGCAGAATATTGCTGATACAACCCGACATTGGAGAAGATTGCGATGAAAAAGATTCAGCTTATCTACAACCCCTACGCGGGGATTCGCGAATTCCCCAAACTTTTGGACTTCGCTTTGGAGGTTTTTCATTCCAGGGGTTACGAATTACACATATTTCGGACCACCTGCCGGGAGGACTTCGCTACTCTGATTAATCGCCGCGATTGTTCCGATTTCGAAGCGGTCTTGGTGGCCGGGGGAGATGGCTCAGTCAATCTGGCGGTGAATGCTTTATTAAAGTCGGGTCGGGATATACCACTGGGGATAATACCGGCCGGCACCTCCAATGACCTGGCCAGGCATCTGGGTATACCGCTGGATTTAAGTACCGCCCTAAATTGCCTAAGCGATATGAAAACGAGGCTGATCGATGTGGGCCAGGTCAACGACATATTTTTCGTGAATGTCTGCAGCGGGGGACTGCTGACCAATATTGCCCATGACGTAGATCTGAAATTAAAGAATGTCTTTGGACGCATGGCTTATTATATGAAAGGCGTTCAGGAGTTGCCTCGCTTCAGCAGCATGCGTTTAAAGATAGTCACGCCGGAAGCGGTTATGGAAGATGAATTCTATCTGTTCCTGATTCTTAACGGATCAGGGGCCGGTGGTTTTGACAAGGTAGGCGGGCCAGCCTCGATAATCGATGGCAAACTGGATTTCTTAGGCATCAGGCCACTGCCATTGAACCAGATGCTGGTAGTCTTTGCGAAGATCCTGCGTGGTGAGCATATCAGGGACCGGCATGTTGTGCACTTTCAATTCTCTTCCATGAGAATTGAGCGATTGGGAGGCGACCTACATAACCCTGATACTGATATGGACGGGGAAAAAGGCCCCGATTATCCTTTAAACATTTCTATTCTTCCGCAACGTTTAAGAATTATAATCCCTAACCAACTTGTCCGGTAAGCAACTAAAAACCCAGAAAAA
>JBEHWJ010000103.1:0-5804 GCA_040217755.1 Syntrophomonadaceae bacterium
AGCCGCCTTTACCATCGGGTCGCGTATGAATATCTACACCCAGCGCACCCATACGGGGGTTCATTATGAGATGGGAAGAGTGTTCAAGCTGAGCCTGATAACGTTGTTGATGGGGATCAGTGTTAAAGTCGGATACGGTTTATTGATTGCTGGCGGAATCAGGTCCAGTTGGGCCACTTTGTTGGCCATAGGTATCGGGGTGGCAATATATGGGGGGCTGCTCCTGTTGTTCAAGGAATTCGACCTGGATATCCTAAAGAAAATAATCAAATAGAAACAGGCTGCGAAATCAAACCGGACCCGCTGTGCGGTTGACGGAAACGGTCATTGAGCCGAATTGCCCAATGGACAGTCAGGTTAGTACATTAAGAGATTATGACAGGAGGAGCAGGATATGAGCAAGCCGGCTGCTGCGCTGGAGGAACTGCTGGAAATACAAAAAAGGTTGCTGGCGCCCGGGGGCTGCCCATGGGACCGGGAGCAAACCCACCAATCACTGGTGCGTTACCTGATCGAAGAGACCTATGAGGTGATAGAGGCCATTGATCAGGGGGATATGCATAAACTGCAGGAAGAGTTGGGAGACTTATTGCTGCAGGTGGTGTTCCATGCTGCCCTGGCCGAACAACGCGGGGATTTTGACTTCGCCGACCTGACCCGTTCCGTGAGCCAGAAGATGATCAATCGCCACCCCCATGTTTTCGGATCTATGCAGCTGAAGACCAGTGACGATGTACTGGACATATGGGAGACATTCAAACAACGGGAGGGCAAGAAATATCTCCTGGATGGCATCCCCAAAGCTTTACCGGCGTTGATGCGGGCCGAGAAGATTCAGGAAAAATTAAGCCGGGTAGGCTATGATTGGCCGGATATTTCCGGTGCATGGGACAAGCTTCGGGAGGAGATCGATGAACTTGAGCAAGCTGAAGGTCAGAATGCGGTCATTGGAGAGACGGGGGACGTCTTCTTCGCCTTGGTCAATGTGGCTCGGTTTAAAAAGGTGGAGGTGGAGCATGCTTTGCAATCCACCAACGACAAGGTAATGAGAAGATTCAAATACATAGAGGATGTGGTTCAGGGCAAGGGACAAAGCCTGGACCAATTAAGCCTGGAGGAGATGGATGCCATCTGGGATGAGGCCAAAGGGCAGGGGCTTTAGGATTACAAAAAAGGGTGACGATTTAAAATATTTCCATTCTAAAAAAGGATTAAGGGCCGAAGAGGGCGAATAGCCATAATATTACCTTTTTAAACTTGAGGAGGGATAGCTTGAACAAGACAGAGTTGATTGGAGAAGTCGCAGGTAAAGCCAATATAACCAAGAAGGATGCCGAGAAGGTCTTTAACGCATTTCTGGATACTGTGGAAGAAGCCCTCAAAGCTGGCGATAAGATTCAACTGGTAGGTTTCGGTACCTTTGAGGTCAGGACCCGTCAGGCGCGCAAGGGGAGAAATCCGCAAACCGGCATTGAGATCGATATTCCCGCGGCCCAGGTGCCTGCATTCAAGCCGGGCAAAGCTTTGAAGGACGCTGTAGAAGGTTAGGATGCGCCTGGACAAGTTTCTCAAGGTAAGCAGGATAATAAAGAGGCGGACTGTAGCCAAAGACTTTGCCGAGAACGATAGGGTAATGATCAACGGCAAGATAGCCAAGCCCTCCACAGAGGTCAAGGTGGGGGACGTTATCTCTTTGCGTTCGGGAGCCCGCCAGTCATCCTATCAGATTCTCAAACTGGCTGACAATGTCAAAGCCAGCGAGGCCAAGGAACTTTATAGAATTATCGAATAGATCGTCCTGCCAGCATCAGGACGATTTATTTTACCCCGGTTATTGGCTACCCACAGCAGCAGTCGTAAGGCTGCTGCTTTTTTATTCCCCGGCTCTACTTGTTAAGGTCCGTAAAAACAGTCATAAAAAACCATCCTCTTTGCATAGTCTGTAGAGATTAATATTGCTTATAAGGGGGCTTACATTTATGGCGGAACATTCACTGACCATGGACAACCGACAGAAGTTGCACTTGAGTGGAATAACCAACGTGATAGCTTTCGACGAAGAGGAAATCGTCTTGGAAACCTCCCAGGGATACCTTTTCATCAACGGGGCCGACATGCACATCACTATGCTGAATCTGGACCAGGGGCAGGTAGCTATTCAAGGGAACATAAACAATTTGGGCTATAAGGCTCAAGGGACTGATTTGAAAACCAAAGGGAAAAATGTGCTCAACCGGCTGCTGAAATAGGGGGTTTGAAGCTTGGGGCCGCTTGCCCAGATCGAAGCCTTTGTACTGACATCCATATTGGGGATATTGGCAGGATTTTTATTTGATTATTATCAAGCCGTCATAAGAGGCATCCGGATAAAAAGACTGCCCCAGTATTTCCTGGACGTATCGGTATGGATATTCATGATTCTGATCATCGGCCTGGCGCTGCTGTTGATCAACCAAGCCGAGGTCAGGGCCTACGTATTTATCGCCTTATTGGCGGGGGCAATAATCTACTTCCGCTACTTAAGCCGGTTTATACGGCAGCCGGTCGATCTGTTGGGGAAGGCTACAGCCGGTTCGCTGCGCTCGCTGTGGAGATTGGTAAGCAAGCCTTTCAAGCAGATGCTATCCTGGCTGACCAGGAAATACCAACAAAGGATGCTCCCCCCGGAAGAAATCGATCAATAAAAAAACCACCCGCTGCTAAACTGGTCAGCAGGGAAAATACTTCTGCTCCTCGAAGATACTATAATAATTTTGTCCACATATTGTGGAAATAATGTGGATAGTTTATAGTAAATACTATGCAGATTGAAATAAGGGGAGCAGAGAAACTAAGTTACCGGGAACGACAGGTGGTGGTCCTGAAAGAGATGGGGAAAAGCAGTGCCGTGATTTGCAGGACATTGAAAATTACGGCCAGCACCGTTGCCACCCTGTACAACCGGGCCCGCAGCAAGGGCTATGAGGTAGTTATCGTGCTTCCCGGCGATACATTGGGGATTTTTGGCGGGGAGGACGAGGATATTGAGGCTGAAACCGAATAGGCGTTTCCGGTTGGTAGTGGTCGCGGTCTTGGGTGCGGTACTATTATTTACGATCATCCCCCGAACCGCCACCATATACGGGTTATCAGCCCGGAAGAAAGAACTGCTCCTGGAGAAACAACAACTGGCGCTCATTAATGAGGAATACCGTCAGACATTGGCCGAGATTGAATCACCCCTGGGCATCGAGAGGATAGCCAGGGAACAGTTGGGCATGGTGAAAAACGGGGAAAGGACAATAATCAGGGTAATCCCCAGCGAGTAAGTTGCGATTGCCGGTTGACTAGTTCCCGTGTATACAATAGAATAGGAACAGCACGATTTGAGGGGGATCTTAACATCTATGCCAACTGAACAAACTAATATCGCACCCGGCGATATTGTCGAGGGGAAGGTCCAGGGGATTACCAACTTCGGGGCATTTATCGAGTTGCCGGGGGGCCTGGTGGGGCTGGTCCACATCTCGGAAATTGCCGACACTTATGTTAAAGATGTCAAGGACTTTGTCAAAGAAGGAGACAGTGTTAAGGTCAAGGTGTTGAATGTGGCCGGGAAGAAGATAGGATTATCTATCAAGCAAACCCTGCCGCCCAAGGTAGTTCCGCCGAGGATAACCCGACCCGAGGCCAAACCGGAGACCGTCCGTCGGGACAAAGGCTTCAGTCCCAAACGGAGTGATGCACCGGTAAGTTTGGATGATAAGATTGCCCGTTTTCTTAAGGAGAGCGATGAGAGGATGCAGCCCCTTAAGAATAAAGTGGATACCAGAAAGAGACCCAGGAACTAATTAAAAAAGGTTGGCACAGCACTTCTGCGGAAGTGCTTTATTTTTTGCATGGGGCGGTTTTCCATTCGGGGCTGCCGGGGAAATAATCGTGAGTGAAGCCGGTATACTGGACGGGATCATCTGGGGCTTGGCAGACAAGTAAACAGAAGTCACCTTAAATTAGAATAAGGATCGCGAAGATGATTTGGATGCTTCGTGACCCTTATTTGTCATATTAATCATAGGCTCGGGGGAATCGCAGGTATTTAGGCCAGCCGGCGGGCCCGGGCGGCAAAACCACCGATGTTGTCCTGGACCTTGATGGCCGCGGCATCCTTAACGCCGTTTACGTTCACGGTATAAACCTTGCCGTAGCCTTCCCCGAATACATTATGCAGATCGACCAGTAAGCCGATTACCAACAGTTCCTGCTTTTCGACCAACTGGGCTACATCGGGCTGGTTCAAAAGCATATCCACCTGGGTATCGACATTCAACTGGGCCAGTTGAGCCTGGTTCAATGAGGTGGACGCCAGGTCGATTTTAATAGCTGCGCAGCCTTGTTGGAGAGAATCTTTGACCGTATTCAGTTCCCTGATCAAAGCGTCCGGTTCGGTACCATAATCCGAGGTGGCGGCTTTGATAGCGCCGCATTCGCTGTGGCCGGCTATCAGCATAAGGGGCGTGTGGAGGTGGAGCAGGCCGTACAAAACCGAACCCTCGCTGTTTCTGAACTGGTTGCCGATATTCTCCACACAAAATACCCGGTTAAAGGTGTCCCCCAACATGTTGGGAGAGACCCGGGAATCACAGCAAGTCAAGAGGGTGGCGAAGGGTTGCTGCTGATAATGGGCCCGGGCAAATTCAGCCAGGGGGAAGTTCTGTTCGAATTCAGCCAGGCTGGGCTCCAACTCCTGGAAAAGAGCGGGCAGGTCAAACTTTACAGGTTCATGAGACATATCCATTCCTCCTCGAATTTATTGGTCCGCCATAAGGCGGGACCAGATCGATAAAATAGGAAGGCGCTCTGTCCTTCCAAAGATTAATGGTAGACACATTCTACCATCAGTACTATAGATTAACAACCTTGCGGCAAATAGCCTGCCAACGAACTGTTAAAGTCTGGGCCATAACCCGCAACAACCTTAGGACCAGCAACCGCAGGTCCTAGAGGATAGGGATCAAGAGTGGATATTCTCCTGTTCCTCCACCCAAGGAAGACATCGAATTTTGATTCAATATAGCTGACTTGGGACTTCGGGCGCGGATTTTACCAAACAAAAACACCCGGCCCCGCCCTAATGCTGACAAAATTTACCTGCCTGGCCTGATATAATTGTAAAACGCATATACAGACGAGGAGGAGTGCCGGGGTGGATAATACCGAGATATACCCTTTTCAACGGATGGACAAGAATTCACGGAACCGGAAAAAATCCAGGGAGTCACCACGGTTTAAGATACCTGAATTCAGGTTGGTACCGGTTGGAACGCAGGCGATTCAGGGGCTGAAGCAGGCCTTTACGCCTGCCAATGTCCTGGTCGCCCTGGGTGCGGTTATAATGGCCCGGGCCTTTATCCTGAGCGAGTTGCTTCCTTATATATATGCCCTTATCGCCGCTTACGGATGGAAAAACCGGGAACGTTGCACGGTGGCAGTGATGTTTGCCATCCTGGGATTCACCACCGTTCTCAGCGGAGTCCCCTTGTGGAGCAACTTGACAACGGCTCTGATCCTGGTAGCCGTGATGCAGTATGTGAATATACCGGCTGAGAAAACCTGGTGGGGGCTGCCCCTGCTGACCGCGGCGACGATATTCATCAGTAAAAGTACCTTGCTGGCGATAATGGGGCTAAGTTTCTACCAGGAAATGATAATCGTGTTCGAGGCCCTCATAGCCGGGATACTCACCTTTGTCCTGATGATCAGCAGAGAGGTATTGCGTAGTCGTAAACCCCTGACTTTGTTTAGCTTCGAAGAGATGTCTGCTTTTG
>JBEHWJ010000104.1:0-5780 GCA_040217755.1 Syntrophomonadaceae bacterium
AGATGTAGGTTATGGCAAGACTGAGGTGGCTCTCCGGGCCGCCTTCAAAGCCATCATGGACAGCAAACAGGTAGCGATTTTGGTCCCCACTACCATCCTGGCCGAGCAGCATTACGATACGTTTACCAGGCGATTCCAAAAGTATCCGGCTGGCATCGAGGTGTTGAGCCGCTTCAAATCCCCTGCCCAGCAAAAAAAGATCATTGCTGATCTCAAGACAGGGGTGGTGGATATAGTGATCGCCACCCACCGCCTGTTGTCCAAGGATATCAAGTTCCACAACCTCGGATTATTGGTGGTAGATGAAGAACACCGCTTTGGAGTGGCCCAAAAGGAAAAGATAAAGGCCCTCAAGGAGCAAGTCGACGTGTTGAGCCTGTCTGCTACCCCTATACCGCGAAGCTTGCATATGGGACTGACCGGGCTCAGAGACCTGAGTGTGATAGAAACCCCGCCCCCCGAGCGTTATCCCATCACCACCTATGTCATGGAGTATAACCAGGAGATCGTGCGTGAGGCGGTACTCACCGAAGTAGCCCGCGGAGGGCAGGTTTTTGTGGTGCACAACCGCATCCAGGACATCTACCGTTTCCTGGAAGAATTGCAGGCGTTGCTCCCGGGGATAAGAATTGCGGTGGGGCATGGCAAGATGAAGGAGGAAGAACTGGCCTCCACCATCACCCGGTTCATAAACCGGGAGTTTGACCTGTTTTTATGCACGACCATCATAGAGTCGGGTCTGGACATGCCCAATGTCAATACCATCATAATCGATATGGCCGATCGTATGGGGCTGGCCCAACTCTATCAACTGCGCGGGCGGGTCGGACGGTCCAACCGATTGGCCTACGCCTACCTCACCTATCATCCCGACAAGGTTATTACGGAAGCTTCTCAGAAGCGTCTTACCGCATTGCGTGAATTTAATGAATTGGGAGCGGGCATCCGCATTGCCTTAAGGGATCTGGAGATAAGAGGCGCCGGCAATATTTTGGGGGTACAGCAGCATGGTTACATACACGCGGTGGGCTTTGATCTCTATGTCCGCCTGCTGGAGCAGGAGACTGCCAAGTTGAAAGGAACGGTGGTAAGAGAACCGTTGCAGCCACAATTGGATATCGATGTCGATTACTATATTCCGGATAGTTACATCCCTGATTCCGGAACCAAGATGAGAATTTACCGCAAGATGCTGCTGTCATCGACCCAGGATGATATCGAGGAGATCAGAGAGGAGATGGAAGACCGCTTCGGGCCGCTGCCTTTACCAGTGGCCAATTTCCTGCAGGTAGCTTCACTGCGGATTACGGCCCGGGATAAGCAGATAAAAGCCCTGCGGCGTAAGGGGCGGGAGGTGGAGATCCAGTTGGTCAACCGCTTGCCGGACGATTATAAGAGTCCCGACAGCCGCAAAGTCAGGAAGGTCAATCCCTATACACTGGCCTTGCATATGGATCAGGGCGACACCTTGCAGCTATTGCAGGATGCCCTGGCTATTGTTCGATAGGTCCAAGGGGGCGGTTTAGCCATGGTAAGCGGGCAACTTGGGGAGAAGATAGTCCCAGGGATTGAAAAAGGGCCAGTGATAGAACTGCACCATCCCCATATAAAAACTACACAGGAAAAGCACCCCGAATACCACCATTTCTTTGTACCAGCGGTTGCTGATCAAGGGCGGCAGTTCGATAAACAGTATAAGTAAATAAACCATCAGCAAAGCCAAAAACATCTGTATGCCTCACTATTCGACGAATTCAAAGGAATGGTCCAGCAAATAGGTTCTTCTTATGGAGAAATTAACGGTAACCTCGATCTCCGATCCACTAAACATGAGGGGCCAGTCGTCGGCGATTTGTTCCCACAGCGACGGATCTTGTTGGCGTACCAGCCTTCCCCAGCCAAATATATCGCTTTGTAAACCCTGAGCCTTAATGACCGCAGCAGTTACTTTTTTCTTTATCTCCTCGCCGGTCGCCTCTTGCATCCTGGCTATATTGTCCAGGCTTATTATTTGTCCGGCGAAATTCTGATCATAGAAATTGCCTTCAGCATCGATTTGGATGATTATCTTCTTGATCTGGTTTCCCTCGATTTGCGGCTTGACCTTGGCCAAGGAGCGGGTCAATTCAATACTTATGTACTTATTATTATTTGGATTATTTTCTCCGGGCGGGGGGAAGGTTAAAAGTCCGCCGCTAACCATGCGAGGGCTCAGCAAGCGGAATCCCTGGCTTTCCTGCTCATTCAGCACCCCCACCTGCCGGCGTTCCTTAAATACCGCCGTTCCATCCAAACCCAGAACCTTCTTGCCATCGACCTCTCTGACGATGACCTGGGGGACAGTCGGTTCAACCCCGGGTTCAGCCAAATCCTGCAAAAAGTCATCGATTCTGACCGGTTTATATATACCGGTTTGCTGTTCCTGGATACTAATCAACTTTCTTAACCCCATGATTGGATAAGCCTCGATAGGAAGTTCAGCCTCCAAAAAATCTCTACCGCTCCCCTCGGCTACAAACAAAAAGGAAGTCTTGCGCACATTACGGTTACGGGCCAGAAAATCAGCAACAAGGCCCAGATCATTCTGGGTCAGGTCGGTCCCCAGCAACATAACCCCGACGTGGGCCCACATCGGCAATCTGGGGACATTAAGCATAACTCTCCGGGCCGCTTCGCTATAGGTGGCGCCGGTGGAAAAAATATTGACCGGCTTCCGCGGTTGGGTCCCGGTTTGGCTGCTGGCGGGTTCGGCCAGCTGCACCCCAAATAAAGGCTGGCCGTTTTCGATATCAAAGAATATGCCAACCGCTTCAACGGTGTTCACCACTTCGACATGATTCCAGCATCCACTGCTTAATAACAAAGCCGGCAGCAATGCCACAGCAGCAAATCGTTTCCATTTACTCTTGCGGCAGATCTGTCCTTTTTTGACGGATTTCATTGGCCATTCCTTTCATTGATGGTCGGAAAAGGGTCATATACCAGGGGCGACGCACAATTATATCCGTGATCTCCCGTTTATTAAAGGGAGTGACCGGAGACAAATAAGACAGCCCGAAAGAACGCAGGGAGCTCATATGGATAAGGAAGAACAGCAACAGAATCATGATCCCAAACAAACCCATAAAGCCGCCGGCAAACAGGAAGCCGAAACGGGCTATACGAATGGCGATGCCGGCATTATAGGACGGGACTGTGAATGAAGCGATACCGGTGAAAGCTATAACCACCACCATGGGCGTGGAAACCAATCCCGCTTTCACCGCCGCATCACCGATTATCAAAGCACCGACGATACTGATGGCTGGACCAATGGCATGAGGCAGACGAACCCCTGCTTCCCTTAAGAGTTCAAAAGTCACCTCCAGAAGCAGGGCTTCGAAAAAAGCCGGGAACGGCACTCCTTCGCGAGTGGCGGCAATAGTCTGGTATAAAGGCGGAGGTATCATTTCCTGGTGATAGGTTATGGTGGCGACAAACAGTGCCGGCAGAAGTAAAGCTATGAACATTGAAGAGAATCGAAGTATTCTAAGCAATGAAGCGGGTATGTAGCGCTCGTAGTAGTCCTCGGAAGAAACCCAAAACCGGGGGAAGGTGGTAGGTACGATCAAGGCGATGGGTGAACCATCGACAATGATACAAACCTGGCCTTCCAGCAAATGGCCACAGACCCGGTCAGGTTTTTCGGTGTACTCAACCTGGGGGAAGATAGTGCGGTGGTTGTCCTCCAAAAACTCCTCCAGGTAACCAGTGTCCAGGACCCCGTCGATATCTATGGCATTTAGTTTTTTCTTTACGTCGGCAACCAAGTCCGGTGCGGCGATACTGTCTATGTAACAGACTACCACGTCCGTCTTGGTGATCCGGCCCAGCACCAAGCTCTCGATCTTAAAATTGGTGCTCTTAATACGGCGCCGTAACAAAGCTGTATTGAAACGCAAGGTTTCAGTGAAAGCTTCTTTGGGACCCCGGACGACCACTTCATTTTCCGGGGATTCTACGGGCCGTCCTTTCCACGACCGGGTGCCGGCGGCCAATCCCTGCTTGGCTCCATCGATCAACAGAACGGTGTCACCGGAGCCAATATGGTGACAGACCTCCTCCAAAGTTTCAACCGGTTTAATCTCCGCCATCGATACCACATTATCCTGGACTTGTTTAAGGATATTCTGATAGTCAATGCCGAATTGGTCACAACTTGCGGTTAGTTCGAAGACCAGTGATTTCAACAAGTGAAGTTCTATTTCTTTTTTGTCGACCATACCATCGAAAAATACCACCATACCGCGATATTGCCTCTGGGGGCCGAAGTTAAACTCTTTGAATACCGCATCCGAGCAATTCGCCAACAAAAGATGCAAGTCAGAAGAATTCTCTTCCAGGTTATCCGATAACGGCTTGGCTGCGATTTCCCGCACCTCTGGGGCCGGCCCCGGTTTTGACCTGTTTCTCATACGACGCATGGTCTCACCACTTTTCGAATATTAATGACTTAGGCGGGAGATTGTACTTTCCTATCGGTTGGAACAGGTTTAAAAACCAATACCAACCCCAACAGGCAAGGGATTATTACAAAAAAAACGCCGTAGAGATACGGCAGTATCTGGTGAACTATTGTCTGAATAACCACTATATTTTTACCGGTCATCAGGGTGGCAACACCAATCATCACGGCAGTAGGAGCAGCCAGGAAACGATAATCGCGCAGTCCGAAGACTTGCTGGATCGAGAAACAAGTCAGGAACCACTTGACGCAAACCGAGGTAAATATGCTCATGATAAATATGCTGATGAAGATGATGTCGATGTTCTGGATAAAATCACTTATCTTAATGGTACGAATCAATTTAAATATGGGGAAAGAAATATGATTGGCATAATCCGGCCCAAAGTCCATGAGGATAGCCGCCGTAGTCAGGCTAATCAATGCCGCATAGGCGATCACTACCCATTTAAGGAAGCGGGCGATGTTGGGCTTGTCATTGGAAAAAAAGGCGAAAGTCAAGATAGCGATGAGCTCACCTGAGATGCAAACACTATATAGTATTGCACTGCCCAGGTCCAGATACGAGGTCTGAACAACTGGTAAAAGCGCTCTAATATCAGGGGATTGCACCATACTAATGACCACCAGGATAATAGTCGGGAAAAAGCTTAGAAAAAACAACAATTCGATTACCCTGGCTATGTTTTCCATCCCCGATTTCAATGCCGAGTATGATACCAGCAACATCGCGCCGATGTAAATACTGAGAGGAGTATCGGGGACGATACTGCTGCTGATAAGAGCGGTGAAATAAGTGATAGAAAAAACGGTGGCAAAGAAAAACACCAGGATATACGAAAAACCTATAATTTTCCCCAATAACTTGCCTAAATGTTCTTCAAGGGAAGCGGGGAATGGGCGAGACGATTTCCTGACCACATATGTGTACAAATAGGCCAGCAGTGCTGTGGGCAGGACGGATAACAGGAAGGCTAACCAGGCACCGTTGTGAGCGCTATGTATGGTTAACATGGGGATAAACAGATAGGCTGTCGGAATCAGGGACGCCTGAAGCAAGCAAAATACCTGCAAATTACTGATCTGGTTCATGCTAATGCTGCCTCCATATTTAATACACCGGTATTTTCACCATAACTGTCAATTATTATGTGGAGTTTTATTTTTTTTACAGGAGAATGGCAATAAGTGAATAAAAGGATATTTTGAGTTATATACTATCACTGAGAAATAAAACAACATTCTTCAAATAGATTGAAAAAAAGGAGGGACAGCT
>JBEHWJ010000105.1:0-5779 GCA_040217755.1 Syntrophomonadaceae bacterium
CAGGACGCCCATCACCTGCACCTGCATGTCCGTGTTTCCCAGTTCCTCGAAGAGACGGGCCGCGCGGCGCAGGCAGGAGCAGGATTGCTCAAAATCGGTGCTTACGATGATAAAGCCGTAATAAAACGACAGATAAGGGTTCTGCGCCACTACCGGTTCGGGCAGTTCCTCGATGAGCATCTTCAAGTGCTCGCCCAGCCCGGCATTCAGCATGTCCTTCCCATGGAGGCACAGTAAACGTATGGCATCTTCCACACGGTTTGCTGAAAATAAATGCCGGACGGCGCCAACATAGTTGCCCGCGGCAAGGCAAAGGCCGCTGGCCTTGATATGAAAGCCCTCTATTTCCTCCCGGCTGAAGTATTCGTCCCGGAGGCCGAGAAGAAAGCTCCGGAACAAGGAATGAAAGCGATAGGTTGCGCCGCCGGAAACGGTCTTTTGCAGAAAAAGGTTTGTTTTTTCGCAATAGGTCACGACTGTCCCCGCCGTTGGCATACCAAAGGCCATCTCCAGATCTGTGATAGTAAATTCCTCCAGGATCGCCATGATGGCGATGCAGCGTATGGTTTCCACAGAAAGACCCTGCAGCACCTCCGCTTTGAAGAATCTGGCCAGGGTATTTTTACTTCCGGCCGGCTGCAAAAACTCTCCAATCTCTTTCGATCCAAGCCTGCCCGCCATGCCGCCGATCAGCACGACGCCTGCGACCCAGCCCTCCGTGTTTTGAAATATCCTGGCCGCCATGCCGGGCGCCAGCGTCAGCCCCTGTTGTTTCATATATATCCCGATTTCCGCTTCACTGAAGCTGAGCTCCTTGGCGGTCAGGCGAAGGATATCGCTCTTCAACCCGTGAACACCGTCCAGGACGCCTGTTTCTGTCCGGGAAATGAGAATGATGTGAAGATTCGGAGGCATATTGGCAAGGAAATAACGCATGGTCTGAATGATATGTTCGTTCTCCGCCGCATAATGAAAATCATCCAAAACAAGATACCGTATTTTATGAGCCTTCTTGCCGAAAAAGGCCCAGGCGTCCTGGCAAATGGCGGCGTTTAATAGGTCGTAGCCCTGCGCAAGGTCCGATAAGCTCCGGAAATACTGTATCGATTCCGGTTCCTGCTTTTTGATCCGTCCGAACAAAGCTTCCAGCAGATGGGCGTAGAAGATCGGCAGCCGGGCGTCCTCTTTTTCCATCCTGTACCAGTGCAGGCAGTCCCGGCGGCCGAGCGACGCCAGGACGGCAGTGGTTTTTCCGCACCCGGCCGGCGCAACGGTGGAGACGACCCGGAACTGTTCTATCTCGAGCCCCCGGATTCGATTTGTGATCAGCACCCCTTCCGGTAACTGAGGCACAATGAGCTTACTTTTTATAGTCAGGTGATTATCCACGATATATCATCTCCATTGCAGAATATCCCCATTTATCCAAAATATCTGCAGAATATCTGTTCCGATTATAATATATTCAGGAAATTTTAGAAAAATTTTATTGCGGCGTTTTATAATTTTTTTGTATCAATAGGTATGCGGTAATATATGATTAAAATTTGAAGGGGGTTTGCATATGAAGCTATTCAAAATGAAAGCGATGACCGGGTGTCTGGCTCTGCTGTTTATGCTGGCGGTCCTGCCGCCGTCGGCGCTGGCCTTTAATCCGCAGCCGGAACCGCCGGGAAAAGAAATCAGAGTGATTGTTGAAAATCAGCCTCTTGTTATGGACGTGCTGCCGTTTATTACAGAGGGGCGCACGATGGTACCGATGCGCCTGATCTTTGAAGGCCTGGGCGCCACCGTGCAGTGGAACGGCTCAGACCAGAGCATTCTGGCGGCCAAGGGAGACGTTACCGTTCAGCTTTGGATCGGAAAAGCATTCGCCCTGGTCAATGAGGAAGCCATGCCGTTGGATGTCCCCCCCGTGATTGTCGGCGGCCGCACCATGGTGCCGATTCGGTTTGTCAGCGAGGCTTTGGGCTCCAAAGTCGACTGGGATCAGGACAGCCGAACCGTCTCCATCGCATCGGGTCCCAGCTTTACGCCAGATAACCCGCCAGACAGCGGAAATATCATCAAGCCGGCTATTCCGACAGACAGCGGAAATATCATCAAGCCGGCTATCCCGCTCAAGACCAGCTATGCGCTGACGCTGGAGTCCACGCAGGTGGCTTCGGCCAGCTCTGTCACGGCAGATTTCTACGGCCGGCTGACCTTCACTACCCCGCTGTCGAGCACCCCGTTGCCGGGGAAAAACAAAGAAATCCACATCTATAAACTTAACGGCACGGAAAGGCTGCCGGTAGGCATAGTTACCACGGACAATTCCGGCCTATACAGCTACAAGCTGGTCACGTCGTGGACGGGGACCTACGTAGCGGTATACCAAAGCGCTTCCGGCGCAGACCTGGCGGTCAGCAACCCACTGGAAGTCACAGTCAAGGGGACAATTCAGGTCACCCCGCAGCTTTTAAACAATAATTTACAGGGGCGTTTATTGCAGGTGGTAAAATAACTCGTGATCAAAATCGTCTGAGATACGTCTGAGAGGCGGACGGCTCCCGCCGTCCGCCTCTTACATAAGCCGGTTCATAATGTGTCCCTGTGAACGCTAATAGCCTATCAAGCCTTGCCCGCTTCCAGTCCTATTTCCCGAATCAGTTTACTGACCGCTCTTTTCTCTATCCGCGACACATATGACCTGGAAATACCTAATTTGCGGGCTATGTCACGCTGGGTTTCCTTTAAACCGTTGCAAAGGCCATAACGCATCTCCACCACTTCCCGCTCGCGTACGGATAAGGAATCCAGCTTATCTTTGATCTGCTCACCCTGCATGCGGGCTTCGATGATCTCCAGGATCTCATTATCGGAGGTGAGGACATCCATCAGGGAGATCTCATTGCCCTCCTTGTCGATCCCGATAGGATCGTAGATGGACATCTCCTGGCGCAGCTTCTTGGTGTTGCGCAGGTGCATAAGGACTTCGTTCTCGATGCAGCGGGCCGAGTAAGTGGCCAACTTTACTCCCCGGTCGTGGTTGAAAGTCTTGATCGCCTTTATCAGACCAATTGTTCCTATCGAGATCAGATCCTCCATGTCTTCGCCGCTGCTTTCGTATTTCTTGACAATATGGGCTACCAGCCTTAGATTGTGTTCGATCAGTTTATTGCGGGCCTCCAGGTTGCCCTGCTGAAGCTGGTCCAGATAGGCTTTTTCTTCGTCCATCTCCAATGGCTGGGGAAAAACCTGGTTGCTGAGGTAACCGAACAACAACAAGGTACCGTTGACGACCGCAGTCAACGCCAACGCCCAACACAGGATGCTCAAGAAGTACCACCTCCAAAATTTTCAGCGCCTTATACTATATGAAGGCGAAACCGGAAATGTGCTGGTATTTTGCAGGTAATTGGTGGATAGTGGCTGAAGCTCAGATGGTCATGCCGAAGTCATCCAACCAGTTGAGCAGGATATTTGCGAAAGGTGGAGAATAATTCGGGTAAAGGGGGGATTTTAATGGAACAGGAACCTTTTCGTATCTATCTGCGGGATGTTGCTTACAGCGCCTACAGCGAGGCAGCGGCGGGTGCCGGCGAGCTCCTGGCGTGGTATCGGGAATATCGTCAGCCGGCAGAGATAGAAAAAGGCTACACTGAATTGGATTGGGTCCTGACCGAGAAGGCCTTGCTGCGTGTCCAGGTTTCTCCTTCCTCCGTCGAAATCAGTACCTTCATGCTGAACAAATTGATCCGGGTGACCCGCCACTACATAATCGTCCAGAAGAAAGAAAATTATGAACACGTTCTCAACCGGGTAGTGGCCAAGTTCAACAATGGGGAGGCTTGCGAATTGATGAGACCTCTGGAGGATATCATCAATAAGGAGCAGACCGGCGGCTTCAGTCATCTGGTCTCATTGCTGGGATAAGTATATTTAATCGCTCTTCTCCATCTTTTTGGTTTGGTCGGTGGGATTCATAGAAAATCCGCCCGTTGTGGCAACGGGCGGATTTTTTCATGCTGATCATGATCAGCCGGCATTACGGAGGTATTGAGCCATCTTGGGCATGAAATAAGGTATTATCTCCGCCAGCATCTTGGGCATCAGTACGTCCATGGCAGGTGGCATCAGATCCGGCATCTGTTCCGACATATAGGCCGGCATGGGTATAGCCTCGCCTACCTTCTCCAGCATCTTGGGCATAACTTTGGGCAGTATGTCCGGCAGCAGTTTCGGGAACAAGGCTGGCATCACCCCGTTCATCATGGTAATCATCGGTTCCTTGAATACATCCGGTGCTTTGATAACCATCGCCATCATGGTCCGATACATCTCCGGCATGGCCTCTATCATATCGGGTATCATCTCGGCCATCAAATCCGCCATACCCCAGGGGGTCATCATCCTGATCATGGCTTCGAATACTGCCCATTTTTCATCCATGACCGCTTCGGAAGACGGTATCTTATGGCCCATGGCTTCAGCTGCCAGAGCAGCCAGGTCCTTTATCTCGATGGGGAGGTTACCCAAGTCGCGCGACCTGGTCAACTGCACCCGGCAGCAGGGGCAGGCGGTGAGCAGGGTATCGGCCCCGGTATCGATTGCCTCCTGTACCCTCATGATGCCTATCTTTTCCGCGACATCCAGATCAGCCACCAGGCTGAGGACTGCCCCGCAGCAGTGGGCATCATACTGGTTAAAGCGCATCTCCCGGAAATTCGACCCGGGAATAGCATTGATCAAGGTACGCGGACCCTCGAAACGGACCCCGGCTCGTCCCATGTGGCATGGGTCGTGGTAAGTGACCTTGCGGGCCACGTCGTTGGGCAGTACGAATTCCCCAGTCTTGATCTTCTCAGCCAGTACGTCGGCATAATGCATGGCGTGGAAGGGGTAGTCAATCCCTCTCTCCTCCGCCCAATGCCGGTAGTATATATCCCATACCAACCAGCACGCCGGACAGGTGGTCACGATTTTGGTGGCACCCGTCTTCTTCATCAGTTCTATATTGTGAGCGGCAGTTTCATCGAAAACCTCCCAACGCCCCGACACCAGCATCGGTATTCCGCAGCAGTGCTCGCCTTTCCCCATATAGGTGAATTCCACCCCGGCATCATTAAGCAACAAGGCGGCCGACTGGGCTACATCCTGTTCCACGTAACTGGATGTACAACCCGGGAAAAACGCGTACTCAGCGGTCTCTTTGATCATAGGCCGGATCTCTTCGGTAATCCAGCCATCCCGGTTCTTGGCGTACTCTCCCCAAATATTGCCCTGCTGGCGCATGGTATTGGCCATGATCTCAAACGGCGGGAAGGTGTGGTAGCCCCGCCCGTCTATCAAAAGCCCACGCAGTTTTAGCCATGAACTCTCGTTAGGTAGGTCCAATTGGCAGGTACGGTTGCACATCTCACAGGTGGTACAGGACATGAAGGTATTTACCGCCCTCTGATCGAACTCCGCCTCACCCTCCATGACCATCTTCAAAAAAGTCCATTTGCCCCGCGGCGACTGCGACTCCCAGCCCCGGCCGTAGTACTGATCGCAGTGGTCGACACAGTATCCGCATTGGGAGCAGGCATATGTGTACCAGGCTATATCTCCGGGTATCCCCTTCTTCTCTTCGAATACCTCCCCGCTTTCCTTGCCCTTGGCCAGGTTGCCGAAGATACGGATTAGCGGCTCCATCGCACTGGCTATCTTCAATCCGCCAGCAACCAAGGTTCCGTCCATCACCTTGCCTGGATTCATCAAGCCCTCCGGATCCATGATTTTCTTATAAGTCACC
>JBEHWJ010000106.1:0-5627 GCA_040217755.1 Syntrophomonadaceae bacterium
GCGGTGTAGGGTTTGATATCCTCCAGGTAGAAGGGCAGGATGGCCACCACCACATTACGTTTGCTGAAAAGGGCGTTGGCGATAAAGAGACTGGTGTTGTTGTGCAGCGCGGTCTGCCACCATTTGGGTACGAAGAATTGCGGCAGCAGCACGGTGATGATGTCCCCCGGTTGGGAGGCATGTTCCTCGGAATCGATGTAGTCGCGCAGCGGTCCAATCACCTCGCGGTAGGGTGAGTACCTGACGATCAACTGTATGTCGGTGTTCAGTCCCGCCCACTTGGCCTTCAGCTTGTCGGCCTCGCCTTCATAGGTCTCGATGTGGAAAGCTTCCACCTTATCGGTCATGGTGCGGGCATAGCGCAGGGCTTTGACCACCATGGCATTGAGGCTGTCGATGGGGACAATGACATGGTGGGAATAGGCCGGGATAAGGTTTATCATGCCCAGGGTATCATTGGGGATGTCCAGCTGCCGGGCCACTGAATTATAGTGATCCTTGACCCTGAGCATGGCCCATATCATGATTGGTACCACCATGAAGACTATCCACGCACCAGCCAGGAATTTGGTTGCCCCGACGACTACCAGGGCAGTCAAGGTAACAGCGGCACCGAAACCATTTATCAGGGCTTTGTATTGCCAACCGGGCTGCCTCTGCCGTGCCCAGCGGATCAGCAGTCCGCCCTGGGCCAGGGTAAACGAAGTGAAGACTCCAACTGCATAGAGGTTTATCAGCAGGTGGGTATTGGCTTTGAACACCACAACCAGCAGGATAGCCAGGAAACCAAGGGCGATGATACCGTTGGAAAAGTTCAAGCGGTGCCCGCGCAGCTTTAGCTGGCGGGGGGCGTAGCCATCCTGGGCCACGACCGAGAGCAGGGTGGGGAATCCGGCAAAAGCAGTATTGGCGGCCATGGCCAGGATTATGGCGGTGGTGGCCTGAATGAAGTAGAACATCCCGCCCGGGCCGAAGACGTCCATGGCTATTTGGGCGGCTACCGTCCGGTGAGGATTGGGGACGACCTGGTAGAGTTTGGTCAGATAAGCCATCCCCCCGAAACAGATGATGATGGCGGCGGCCAGCATCAAATAAACTATCTTGGCGTTCTTGGTAGCCGGAGCTTTGAAATTAGGGACGGCGTCGCTGACTGCTTCCACCCCGGTCAGGGCACTGCACCCTGAGGAAAAGGCCCGCAGCAGCAGGAACACGGTCACCGCTTGGGTCCCTACCGATACCGGATCGGCCGCCGGAGCGGGCAAGACGGCGTCAGCACCGGTGGCATGCTTGAACATGCCTACTGCCACCAATGAAATTATAGCAAATATGAATGCATAGGTAGGCAGACTGAAGATCCGGGCCGACTCTCGCACCCCGCGGACATTGGCTATTATCAAAAGAGCGATGATAGTGACGGCGATGGCCACCCGGTGGGTATACAGGATCGGTATGGCCGAGGTTATGGCGGCAGTGGCCGAGGATATACTGACCGCCACGGTCAGGGTGTAATCGATAGACAGGGCGGCAGCGGCCGTCAATCCTGCCAAGGTGCTGATATTCTCCTTGGCGACTGCATAAGCTCCGCCCCCCTGGGGATAAGCATCCACCACGTTACTGTAGGAGAACACCAGGATGATAAGCAGCAGGATGATCACTCCGGCCAGGCGCGGCATCCAGACGAATGAAGCCACCCCGATGATCGGCACCAACACCAACAGCATTTCTTCAACCGCATATGCCACCGATGAGATGGCGTCGCTGGACAGGATAGGCATTCCCCAGAATACGGTCAGTTTTTCCTCAGCGATATTGGCGCTGGCCATCTTCTTGCCAAAGATCCAGCGTAATAATTGTCTGAACATGAGTGATTGTGCCCCGCCTTTTTTTCTAAATTCCCCATTTAGGTCCAAATCTACACTTATTATAGTGCGGGGTGGCAGGATGTAAAGCTGTATACAGAAATACTTGCATACAGGCCTGATAAAACGGTGGCTTACGCCGAAAAGCGCCGCAGTTTCGGATATGAGCAATAGAGGCCGGAAAGGGGCAGGCTGGTTTGGGGGGCCGATGATGCGGTGGGGCCGTGGCCGGTAGTAAGTCGTATCAGGAAGGACCGTCCTAGCGGCAATATCGGCCTGGACCTGGCGGATGCTGATTCCTGCTGGAATGCGATTTTCTACTGGCATACAAAAGCGGGCCAAATCAGGTCCCGGATTCAGTATTTTAGGAAGACTTGATATTTTCGCTGCTGTCCAGGTATCCGAAAGGATAGAGAAGAAATGCATTGATCCAGCTCAAGAACATGTACTGGGCCAGGCTGATGGCGGTCTGCAGCATCAACCCGACCAGATATTCGGGGGGCGGGGCCGCAAATGGCTCGGCCTGATCCCGGGCCTCATCCTGGCAGTTGCGGAAGTCGCGCCTGTTGCGATAGTAAATCAGGTCGTGCAGATTGCCCTGGAGCAAGTAATCATAGCGGCGCCGGGCATACTCATCCTGAAGCACGTGATAGGCTTCGGAGAACTCGATAAAGCGGGACTGGGCGTCGGCACGCCGGCAGACGTCGGGGTGCCATTCTTTGACAAGCTTCTTCCAGGCCGCTTTAATCTCCTCCTGGCTGGCTGTCGTCGGCACACCTAGAATATTATAGTAATCTTTCACCGCATCCTTGCTCACCTGCATGGTCATGGCCCCCGTAATTAGTATATGGATATCCGCTCCAATGTGTTTATTAATACGAAATTTTCGGATAATTCCGCGGTGGGCGGATTATAATATACGCATGATTCGACATTTATTGCCCTGTATTTAAAGGCACCGGCATCACTTACTGGTACTCTTTCCACAAAAAGACGCAAATTATTCCTACAGTTCGGTTGCGTCTCCGGATGTTACCCCACAACCCTCCCGGCGGGAAAATAAATTGGCTGGCATAAGGCATTGCCCGCATCAAATCGCTTGGATATTCATAGACAATTATTGTAGGACCGGCATCAACTTTTATAAGGGCTATCATAGCAATCGTTGCCAATGCGGCGACAAATGCAGTATTATTAAAAGCAAGCCGCATTTACATTTGATGGTAAGAATGTCATGTGCGCCCGGCCAGCCGCCAAGTTGGCGTACGGATGCAACCATATACCGAGAGGCATAATAAGTCCAGTGCTAGTGCGGCATCAGATTTCGAATTATTCAATATAGGAGGAGTACGTAATGTCCGAGAAGAACCTGTTTGAAGAGATGATGGCAAACAATCCCTATCTGTCTATGTCCGAAGATAATCCATTTATGGCCATGCTGAAGAACAATCCCTATCTGTCCATGTCCGAAGACAACCCGTTTATGGCCATGCTGAAGACCAACCCGTTATTATCTACACCTGATGGCAACCCTTTCCTGGCCATGTTCAAGGATAATCCGATGCTGTCGGAAGATAATCCGTTCTGGGCCGCGATGAAAGACTGGCAGGCAGCCATCGCTGGGGGTAATCCCTTCCTTGAGATGCTCCAGAATATCCCGTATGTAAACCTCTACAGCGAATGGCAACAGGCGATGATAAAAATGTGGGACATGTGGCTGGTCGGCCTGGGCGGACTCAGTTGGACTCAGAATCAAATCGAAAACGCCACCCGTAAGCAATTGGGTGAAATGAAAGCGGTACGGGAGGACCTGACCAAACTGGCCCAGGACATGAGCCGGCAGGCGGCCAAGAACCAGGCCGTCATACTCGAGGTTTTGGAAGACGCCGTTATCAGCGAACAGGAGTGATAAACCAGGATAGGCTGGCTAATGGAATAGCATCCAAGCATCGCTCCTCTTCGGGGAGCGATGCTGTTAAGGGAGGAATAATGGGAGCTTGATACCACACAGTTCAAATTATGAAGATGTAGTCCGGGAATTGCAGGCTGACCCCTTTCAGGGCTTGACGTCGGAGGAAGCCTCGCGGCGCTTGCAGCAATACGGCCAGAACCGGCTGGAGGTTAAAAAGAAGAAGACCATGATCCAGCATTTCTTTGAACAGTTCAAGGATGTTATGATCGTGATACTCATTATCGCTGCGGCGATTTCTTTTATAGTGGCCCTATATGAAGGGGAGGGTTTCTTCGAACCGATCCTTATTTTACTTATCGTGGTTCTTAACGCCATCATGGGCGTAGTGCAGGAGGGCAAGGCGGAGAAAGCCCTGGAAGCCTTGCAGGAGATGTCCGCCCCCCACGCCCGGGTTGTGCGCGATGGCGGGGAGAGCGTCATAGATGCTGTTCAATTGGTACCGGGAGACATTGTCATCCTGGAAGCGGGCGACTTCGTTCCCGCCGATGGCCGCATCATCGATTCCACCAGCTTGAAATCGGAGGAAGCGGCCTTGACCGGGGAATCGATCCCCAGTGAGAAGGACGCCGGTGCGGTGGTGAAAGCGGACGCTTCGTTGGGTGACCGCTTCAACATGGTTTATTCGGGCTGTAGTATAACCTATGGGCGGGGACGGGTAATGGTCACCACCACCGGTATGAACACCGAAATGGGTAGGATAGCCAACCTGCTGGAAGCGGAGGAAGATGGCCAGACCCCCCTGCAGCATCGACTGGCGGCGCTGGGCAAATACCTGGGTCTAATGGCCCTGGCGGCTTGCGCAGTCATTTTCGCCATCGGCTTGGCTGCGGGCATGAGGGTGATGGAGATATTCATGATCGCCGTATCTCTGGCGGTATCAGCCATCCCTGAAGGATTGCCAGCTATCGTAACTATTGTGCTGGCGATCGGAGTGCAGCGGATGGTTAGCGAAAACGCTATCGTTAGGCGGCTGCCGGCGGTAGAGACCCTGGGCAGCGCTTCGGTGATATGCTCGGATAAGACAGGCACTCTAACCCTCAACCAAATGACCTTGATACAGGCATTCGACGCCGAAACCCAGGTGTTGGAGGACATCGGGGAGGACAACTCTCCTATTATCAGGAAACTGTTAACCTTCGCGGTGCTTTGCAGCGACGGACGGATAGAATTTGAGGATGGCGAAGTACGCCATATCGGTGACCCTACTGAGACGGCCATTATAATGGCCGCCCACAAGAACGGGCTGTCCCAGGATGAACTTAACCATCGCTACCCCAGGCTGGCCGAGCTGCCTTTCGATTCCGACCGTAAGTTGATGAGCACCGTAAACCGGATGGAAGGCCGCATTATGGTCATCGTCAAAGGGGCATTCGATGTGCTGGACAGCCTGTGTGTGGCCGGCGATCTGGAGACCGGCCAGCGCTGCAGCGAGAGGATGAGCCGTGAAGCGCTGCGGGTATTGGGGGTAGCGTTTAAAGAAATAGACCAGTTACCGGACCCGGTAACCAGTGAAGAATTGGAAACAGGACTGACCTTTCTGGGATTATTGGGCATGATCGACCCGCCCCGCCCGGAAGCCCGGGAAGCGGTGGCAGTGTGTCAGCGGGCTGGGATAAGGCCGGTGATGATAACCGGCGACCACGTCATAACCGCCACCGCCATTGCCCGCGACCTGGGTATCATGATTCCCGGAGATCAGGCGGTCACGGGCAGCGACCTGATCAACATGTCGGCGGCCGACCTTAACGAAAGGGTGCGCAGCATCTCCGTCTACGCCCGGGTTTCGCCGGAGGATA
>JBEHWJ010000107.1:0-5390 GCA_040217755.1 Syntrophomonadaceae bacterium
GCCTTGTTCTTGATTGGGAATCCTATACAGGCAATAGTCTTGCCTTTGCGCAATTCTCCTATTCCTTCCAAACGGGAGATGAAGGTACGGTCGACCGACATCCGTTTGGCGACCTCCTGTTGAGAATATCCCAGGGCCCGCATCTGCAGGATTTTGGCGATGGAATCGTTGATCTTCTGCAGGCTGATTATTTTATCCTGAATACGAATGATATCCATGTTAAACTCCTTGAGCACAACCTTGAGCACACTTACCGAGAAAATTATAGCAAAATCCTGGTTTTAAAGATAGGGGAGAGGTGTCGATAATGGACGTGGTAACAGTAACTCGCCGAGAGGGTTGGCTGCTTTGCCCCCGGTTGGAAGAGTCCCCTGGGGAAGGGGCCGTGTATCAGGCGCAACGATTTAATTCCTATTCTGTTATTGAAAGCAGCAGCTCCAGTATCTCTTTTTGGCTGGAGGCCTGGTTCAGTCGGGAGCGCAACATCGATGCTCCCGGACGGCCCTTGATATACCAGGCCAACTGTTTGCGCATCTCCCGAACTGCTACCCATTCTCCCTTGTATTCGATAGCCAGTTCCAGATGATGCAAGGCGGTTTCGATCCTCGAAGCCGGGGTGGGGGGCGGTACGACCTTTCCGGTTGTCAGAAGTTCTGCCGTCTCTCGGATCAAAAACGGATTGCCCAGGGCCGCCCGGCCGATCATTACCGCATCACAACCAGTGGCGGCCATCATTTTCAGGGCATCCCCGGCACTGCGGATGTCACCGTTGCCGATAACCGGGATACCGACCTTATCCTTGACCGCCTTTATCATCGACCAGTCGGCCTGCCCGCTAAAAAATTGCATACGAGTGCGAGGGTGCAGGGTGACGGCAGCTGCCCCCTCCTGCTCGGCAACCTGTGCCAACTCAAGGCAGTTAGGGCGGGAATCATCCCAACCCTTGCGCATCTTGACCGTCACCGGAACCTGGACGGCTTTGATCACTTCCCGGATTATCTGCCGGCACTTGGGTATATCCAGCATTAAGGCTGCCCCCTCCCCGTTTTTTACTATTTTGGGGGTTGGACAGCCCATGTTTATATCGATTATATCGGCTCCCAGGCCGGTTGCGATTGCGGCGGCCCGACCCATGGCAGGAGGATGGGAACCGAATATCTGCACCATGACCGGCCTTTCTTCGCCGCTGGTATCGGCTATCCTTTGAGTTCTGCTCTGCCCGTATACCAATCCCATATCACTTATCATCTCGGTGCAGACCAGACCACAACCGAAAGATTTGGCTATAACCCGGAAGGCTTTATCGGTTACTCCAGCCATGGGCGCCAACACCACCGGGTTGACTACCTTCACATTACCGATACTGAACATGTCTACCCCCGGTTTAGTTCATATATAATGCGCAAACCCTCCAAGGCCAGGTATTCATCGATGATATCGATTTGATCTGTTTCCCCGGCAATGATCGGGGCCAATCCCCCCGTGGCGATAACCTTGGGGACGCCGTTGATTTCTTTTTTCATCCGCTGGATGATTCCTTCCACCTGTCCTACAAAGCCATACATGATACCTACCTGCATGCTCATGATGGTGTTCTTGCCAATCACGCTCTTCGGCACGCTCAATTCCACCCGCGGCAGCTTGGAAGCCCGATTTACCAACGCTTCGGTCGCAATCTTGATCCCTGGTGCGATCGCGCCGCCCAGGTATTCCCCGGCCCCATTTATCACGCAGAAGGTGGTAGCGGTGCCAAAATCGACGATGATCAACGGCCCGCCATATTTGTTGTAGGCCGCCACGGCGTTTACCACCCGGTCGGCTCCTACTTCACGGGGATTATCGTATTTGATGGCCAGGCCGTTCTTTACTCCCGGCCCCACCACCAGGGGCTGGCAGCCAAGATAACGCTTACTCATGCCATCCAGTTCCATCATCAAAGGAGGTACCACTGAAGAAATCACCACCCCGGATACCGACCGCATCGACAGCCCGGCATAATTGAAAAAAGAAGCCATCATTATTCCGTACTCGTCGCTGGTCTTTTGGGTGTCGGTCCTGACCCGCCAATGGGTCAACAACCGGTCTTTTTCGTAAACCCCTATCACGATATTCGTATTGCCCACGTCAAATACAGTGATCATCGTCAGTCCTCCGCCGCAATATTTGGGTCGATACCTTGGTGGGAACAGGTTTTCATCCTTATTATCTGCTGCAATCAGCAATATGACCTGGGAAAAACCCAGTAATCAATTCATGTCAACTGTCGAATCCAGGCAAGCACAAGTCCATCTCCACCAAATCCAGGCTTATGTCCAGGCTGGCAGCACTATGAGTCAAGGCTCCCATGGAGATAAAATCGACTCCGGTGCGGGCTACTTCCGCTATGTTGCTCTCATTTATTCCCCCCGAAGCTTCCAGCAGCACCCTTCCTCCGACTATGCGCACCGCTTCGGCCATTTGACCTACGTCCATATTGTCAAGCATGATGATATCTGCACCCGCTTCAAGAGCTTCTCTCAATTGGGTCAGGTTCTCGACCTCCACCTCTATTTTTACGGTATGGGGAACCTTTTGCCGGGCCGCCGCCACTGATCGCCCGATACTGCCTACGGCCTGGATATGGTTATCCTTGATTATCACTCCGTCGAACAGCCCGAACCGGTGGTTGCGGGCTCCCCCGAGGCGGACCGCGCTTTTTTCCAGGACCCGTAATCCTGGCGTAGTCTTACGGGTATCCACCAGTTGAGCGCCGCTGCCTTCGACCAATTCCACCACTTTGCGGGTCTTGGTCGCGATGCCGGACAACCTCTGCAGGAAATTAAGGGCGGTGCGCTCGCCCGTCAGGAGCGTCCTGGCCCGGCCTTGAACCGCTGCGATCACATCCCCGGGCAGCACATTTTCACCGTCACCCTTGAGGACTTCGAATTCAACTTCATTATCGAGATGGCGGAAGACGGCTTCGCTCACCCGTATCCCTGCTACCACTCCGGGAGTCTTGGCTACGAAAAGTCCCCGCGCTATCTGTCCGGCCGGAATCAGACTTTGGGTGGTAATATCCCCATAGCCGATATCTTCTTCCAGTGCTCTTTTAATCAGATCCTCCAGCCCTGGGTATTCCATATCGTGCCTCCTAATCCACTATTACCCCAGCTTCTGCTGAGGCGGACGGCTTTTTCAAGCCACTGCTCCTCCAACAGGCAGATGCTTATATCAAAGATTGACGAAGCTTACATGCTTTATCCAGTTAAGATCATCCCTGACGGGATAGTCGGAACGGAAATGGCCGCCCCGACTTTCCCGGCGCCACAGGGCGGACTGGATCACCACCCGTGCTACCGTCAGCATATTAACCATCTCCATGTATGCCAGCGGATCATCACCCCGGATCAGGTCTCGGTAAAGCTGTTCTATTTTCGCCCCCGCTTCCTTCAAACCATTTTGTTCCCTGATGATGCCGACTTTGTTCCACATGGTGGCCTGCATCTCACGCTTGGCATCGACGGGGCTGATACCCTCCAGGGGCGGGTGATGTACCCAGGCATGATCATAGTTTCGATAAATCTCTTCCTTATTGATATGCCGATGATACAGGATTTCCCCGGCGTTATCCACTATCCGCGCGCCGAACACGATGCCCTCCAGCAAGGAGTTGCTGGCCAAACGGTTGGCGCCATGGACCCCGGTACAGGCAGCCTCACCACAGGCATAAAGCCCGGTTATGCCTGTTTCACCACGGGTATTGGTTTTCACTCCGCCCATTATATAGTGTGCCCCCGGCGATACCGGGACCATATCTTTTTCAAGGTCGATGCCGTGAGCCAAACAGGTACGGTAAATGTTGGGGAAGCGGTCCCTGACCGCCGGTATGTCCCGCATATCCAGATACACATATTCACTGCCGGCAGCAGTGCATTCGCTTAAAATCGCCCGGGAGACCACATCCCGGGGAGCCAGTTCAAGCATGGAAGAGTATTTGCCCATAAAACGCTCACCGCGGTTATTGTACAGTTTGCCCCCTTCACCGCGAACCGACTCGGAGATAAGAAAACGCTGGGTCTCATAACCGAAGAGTACGGTAGGATGGAACTGGATGAATTCCATATCGACCAGCTCCGCGCCCATTCTAAAAGCAGCGGCCATGCCATCAGCGGTGGCTATATCCGGATTAGTGGTATTCTGGTAAAGCTGCCCGGCGCCACCGGTGGCTATTATGGTGCAGCGGGCTATGTAGACCGACTGCTGACCGGTGACGCTATCGTAGACCAGGGCTCCGTGGCAAATCCGCAAATCATCATTGCCCAGCAGATCGACCAGATAATGATACTCTTGAATGTCGATATTGCTGTTGCCAACACACTTATTGACGAGGGCCACCCGGATGACTTCCCCGGTTGCGTCGGCGGCATGCAGTACGCGGGCCCGCCCGTGGGCTCCCTCACGGGTAAAGGATATATTGCCATCTTTCATGTCAAACGAAGCGCCGATCTCTATCAGTTCCCTGACCCTGGCCGGGCCCTCACTGACCAGTACGTCTACGGCAGCTATGTCGCACAATCCGGCGCCGGCCTCCAAGGTGTCTTCCAAATGCAGAAATGGTGAATCCTCTTCATGCACCGCTGCTGCAATCCCCCCTTGGGCGAGACCGGTATTGGAATCTTTAAGGGTCTTCTTGGTCAGGACTACTACGCGGCCGTGTTCAGATGCTTTCAGCGCCGTGAAAAGCCCGGCAATCCCGCTGCCGATAATTAGAAAATCAGTATAGAATAGGGGAGTGTTTGGCCCCAACTCCCCTATATATCTAGTAGTAATCATATTTCACCTTCATCACCATGTTTGCTGGTCCGGGCCTATCTATCCCGTTTTTCCGGTTGGTGAGCTGTTCGGTTTCAATACATGACTGTAAACTTGCCCCGGAGGTATCTTGTTATTCGTATTTACCCATACAGGTATTTTTGATGTTGTTGTTTTCATCCATAAACACCAGTCGGGGCTTATGGGTAAGGCACTCTTCACCGTCCAGGATCGTATAGCTGAGGATTATTATCACATCCCCGCGCACGGCCAGCCGGGCGGCAGCCCCGTTTAGACAGATTATACCAGAACCCCGTTCACCTTCAATAACATAAGTCTCGAAACGAGCCCCATTATTATTGTTTACTATCGTCACTTTCTCATTTTCTATAATATCGGCAGCATCCATGAGGTCCCTGTCTATGGTGATGCTGCCCACGTAATTAAGATCGGCTTCAGTCACTACCGCCCGGTGAATTTTTGATTTCATCATGTAACGCATCATATCACTGCACCTCCACAATCAGGTTATCGATTAATCTGGTTGTTCCGATTTTGACGGCCAGGGCGATCAACACTCTTCCCCTGATCTCCTCAAC
>JBEHWJ010000108.1:0-5318 GCA_040217755.1 Syntrophomonadaceae bacterium
CCAGGTCATCACCACTCTGGAGATGCGCATGAAATGCGGGATAGGCAAGTGTGGCCGCTGCAACATCGGCAGCGAATTCATCTGTCTGGACGGGCCGGTCTACTACCTCAAACAACTGCGAGAACTACCGGCCGAATGGTAAATTAGCTCGATGCAACCGGAGCGGGTTCATTTTTAATCGGTTGGTCTGCCAGAATATAGACTTCCAGGACCACACGAAAACGGGACAGGCCCAGGCCTATCCCGTTTTTTTATTGCTAACTTTCTTTTCTGGCTAGCACTTGCACTGCATCTGGAGAATGCGGCGGTTTACATCGTCCCAGTTGACCAGGTTCCACCAGGCTTCTACCCACCCGGCCCGTTTGTTCTGGTATTTGAGGTAATAGGCATGCTCCCAGACATCGCATACCAACAGCGGCACCGCTCCCCACTGGGTCAGATCCTGATGTTTTTCTGCTTGCAGGACTACCAGTTTCTCAAACACCGGATTGCAGGCCAGTACCGCCCAGCCGGAGCCTTCGACCGCAACTGCCGAAGCGGTGAAGAGTTTCTTGAAGTTATTGAAGGAGCCGAAGTCGCGGTCGATCAGTTCCGCTGCCGCTCCGGCAGCCGGCCCGCCCCCGCCCGGTTTCATGTTCTCCCAGAACATGGTATGGAGGATATGACCGGAGCCATGAAAAGCCAACTCCCGTTCGATGTGTTTGATCAAAGCGAAATCACCTTTGGCGATCGCATCGGCCAATTTGGCCTCCGCGTTGTTAAGCCCATCTACGTACCCTTTGTGGTGCATATCATGGTGCAATCGGACTGTCTCGGCATCATAATGAGGTTCCAGGGCGTCATAAGCATAGGGCAGTTCAGGTAGGGAATGAGCCATTAACCAACACCTCTTTCCATATACTTCTTCTTATACTAATTCTAGCCTAAATCCAGCCCTCAAGCCAACCGTGTACCAAGCAAATTTTTAAGGTTTCAAATCGATGGTTAAGAGCCATGCAGAAATCAGGTACCGGGGAAAATAATGCGGCCCGGATGTGGTTGGCTCCGGGCCGCGGTAATTCTTGGCTTTGACACCGTTTCTTGATGGGCCGTCCCCACCGGATCAGGCCGCCCGCTGGTTGGCGGAGCCGAAAGCAGTGAGGGGAGATGAAGTCTTGGCTGCTGCCGCGGGCAGGGCTGTCTTACTGTATCAATTGGGCCCCATCCACCAGTCGGTTAGCCTTGGTCGTCATGTCATATTGAATGTAGACCGACTGTTTATCGAGATAGTTGAACTGCACCCTGACGATAACCATGCCATCCTTGATGATGCCCTGATACTTGTCGGCCGGCACGGTGACCAGCTGGAAATAAGTTTCCCCGCGGTCCCGCGAATCCAACTTATCCTGTTCTATGACTATCTCCTGCCGGGCCTTGTCGACGTAGTATTTTTTTATCTTGTCGGCATTGCCGCTTAATATATATAAAGCCTGGTCGTCATGAACAACCGGGAATACGGAGGCGTCTTGCCGGGCCTGGATAAAGGTGATCCCGTCATTGGTTATCCAACCTATACCCTGGTCGCGAAACATTTCCGGTATCTGCTGGACTTTGTCAACCTTGCCCATCGAAGCCAGATAAAGACCCGCCCCGGCCAGGACCACCACGGCTACCGCTATGGCAACATACTTCTTCACGCCATTACCTCCTTTTCGATACGACCCTATGCCACGCTCCATGATATGACCCAAACTTTCGGGGGTTCATGAGTCCAGGCCGTCGGTCTTGTTAATTCTATTCAGGAAGGTGGGCGAACATGCCATCGTCGTTCCCCGGACACCTATGCAGCCCCCCAGAGGATGATCTTTAGGGCGGCGGCCGTCCCTGGCAAGCAACAGCTATTTACTATAAGCTGAGAAACCCAGCTGGACTATTTGGCCTCCAAGACAAAAGAGCAGAGCCGGCAACCAAGCCGGGCTCTGCCGAGAATCATATTCAGTTGCGCGGGGTTCTGTGGATCATCCAAAATATTTTCTTTACTTTTCGATAGGGTAGGGGAGCGATTTCAAGGGGATTCAAACACAAGGTAATCCGCCGAATCGGCATACGAGTCGGACCAGGGTTTCCAAGTCATCGGCAGGAATTACGGGCAAGCCGCATTCCAGGGGGAAATCGCTTACCAGGGCTACGGTATGGGGAAGGAGCATTGGGACCGGGTCGATCGCCTGGCGTATAACCTCAACCTTGGGCAGGGATTCTTTTTTGAAGCCTTCCACCAGTATCAGGTCGATATCCGCCGGTACTGATGCCAATATCTTTTCCAGGCTGGGCTCTTCCTCATGACGCTGGTACCGGATGCTGAGGAGCGGCGAGATGGCCGCTGCGAAATCGGCCCCGGCTTCCAGGATCAGTTCGGAATCCTTGCCCGGAAGGATAAACAGGTCGTGATGGGTATGTTTGATGAAAGCGATTTTTAATCCCTGTTGTTTCAGGCAGGCCACCAGCTGCCGTAAAAGCGTGGTTTTGCCAGCGTTATGGCGGCCGATAAAACTGATTACCGGTGTCATATCCAATCCCTCTCCAAATATTTGCGTGTTGGAGGCCATTCGGGTCCGGGTTGATCTTCTAGCTTACCTCTTTCCTGGCTGTTATGGGGTCGAGCGGGTGCAGCCGCGAACCGGTCACCAGGGTGGCCAGGCCTATCAAAACCACTATTATGCCGGTGTAATAACCGAAGTTCAGCCCCTGGTCCAGCATCCATCCCCCCAAGGCGGGCCCGATGGCCCGGCCCAGGCTGTCGTAGCCGTTGAGAACACCCATGGCGGAACCCTGGGCGCTCAAGGTACGCTTGGATACCGCCGCCGAAATAGATGGCCGGGTAAGACCGATACCGGTCGAGAAAACCGCCATGAAAATTATGGAGCTTGGTATATTGTAGGTGAAAATGAGCAGGCACAGGCTGATCCCCAGCAGGGTTATCCCCACGGTTGCGGTCCGCTCTTCACCTACCCGGTTGATCATCCTTCCCACCAGCAGCCCCTGGACCAGGGCGGCGGTTATACCGGCGGTGGTAAAGGCCCAGCCGATATCAGAAGCGCTAAAAGACAGTTTGGCCTCGGTAAAAAGGGCGAAAGTGGCGTGGTTGATCGATTCGCCGATGCTGACTGCCAGGATTACCAGGAAAAATACCACCAGCGGGCTTCGCAATCCTTCCAACAGGGAGGCCCTTTCTATCCTGGTATGTTTGGTGACCCGCTTTTCCGGAGGAAGTGATTCGTTCAGCAACAACCAGATGGCGGCAGCATTGATGATTCCCAGCAGGCCGGCAAAAGTAAAAGGGAAGGCCAGCGAGATTTGGGACATCAGGCCGCCCAGTGCGGGACCGAAAACCATCCCCATGCCCATAGCCGCCCCTATCATACCCATCGCCCCGCCTCGTTTTTCCAGGCTGGTGGAATCAGCCACATAGGCCATGGCAGTAGGCATGGTGGCACAGGAAAGACTGCCGCCCACTGCCCGGATCAGGTACAACATCCATAGCTGGGTGGCATATCCGAAGAGGATAAAGGTGATGGCGTACCCGATGATACCAGCCAGCAGCACCGGTTTTCGCCCTATCCGATCGGAATAAGCGCCCCAGATAGGGGCGAATATAAATTGGCAGACCGCATATACCGTAATAAGCAGACCCAACTGGAAACCGCTGGCCCCCAGCGATTCTGCATAGTAAGGCAATACGGGCATGATTATACTGAAGCCCAGACCCACCAAAAATATTGATCCAAAAAGTATAGCCATGGGTCTGCGGCCGGTTGTCTCCATCGCCAGATCAATCCTTCACTGCCTCGACCATGGGCTTAATAAGATTCATTCTACTCTTTTGCGTTCTTTTCGACCAGTTTATTTTGGGGCGCCCGAATCGGCTGGGACTGAGCCAGCCACCTCCTTCAAAGCGGCGAAAACTCCCCCCAGACCGGCCAAGTCGCTGGGGATTATCAGTTTGGTGGCCTGCCCCTGGCCCAGGGCCTTGATGGCTTCCAGCGACTTCAGAGCCACCACCTTGTCGTCGATCCCAGCCTCCCGCAGCATCACCAGACTATCGGCGAAAGCCCTCTGAACACTGAGTATGGCCTGGGCTTCGCCTTCGGCCTCGAGGATCTTGGCTTGCCGGGTACCCTCAGCCGTCCTGATATTGGCTTCCTTGATGCCCTCGGCATTAAGGATGTTGGCCTGTTTCCTGCCTTCCGCCTCCAATATCGCGGCGTTCTTCTGCCCCTCGGCCAGCAGGATGGCCTGGCGTTTTTCGCGCTCCGCCCGCATCTGTTTTTCCATGGCGGTTTGGATATCCTCGGGCGGGAGAATGTTTTTCAGCTCCACCCGGTTTACTTTTATGCCCCACTTATCGGTAGCTTCGTCAAGGATGGAACGGAGCCTGGTATTGACCAGATCCCGGGAGGTAAGGGTCTCATCCAGTTCCAGATCACCGACTATGTTACGCAGGGTGGTAGCGGTCAGATTGTCGATGGCGAAAATCGGGTTCTGGATCTCATACACAAAACGAAAAGCATCGGTCACCTGATAGTATATTACGGTGTCGATCATCATGGTCACGTTGTCCTTGGTGATTACCGGTTGGGGGGCGAAACTGACCACCTGTTCCCGCAGATCGACGATGGCCCGAAAGCTGTCCACGAAGGGTATCAGCATGTTTATGCCCTGTTCCGCAGTCTTGTGGTACTTGCCCAACCGTTCCACTATGCCTACCGAGGCCTGGCGGATGATCTTAATGGAGGAATAGGCTATCAGGATCACGAACAGTACCAGGATCACATTAACGAAAATAGACAATAGGGTATTCATACACCTCATCCTTTCTAACGGTCAGAATCTCAGTTCAGATTAATAAAAGCTTTGTCGACCACTAGTTTGACGCCGTCGACTCCCGTGACCACCACCCGGATATTATCTTCTATATATTCTTTGGATACGGCCGTCCAGATCTCCCCGTTGACTTTGACTTGCCCGTAATTCAGGGGCGAAATCGGGGTAAGGGACATTCCCTGCTGGCCGATCAGAGCCTTGACGTTGCTGACTTTGTCATGGGATTTGATGGTTTTCATCACCAGGGGCCGGGTAAACACGATCAGTACCAAGGTTATGATGGAGAATACCAGCAGCTGGCCGGGCAGTGCGGTTAGAAGGCCCAAGCCGGCAGCGATGGCCACCAGCAGGGCGGCGATGGCCAGCCATAAAAACCAAAAGCCAGCGGTAAATATCTCTACCGCGCCGCACAAGATAGCGATCAGGATCCATTGCAGCGATGACATATATACACCTCC
>JBEHWJ010000109.1:0-5089 GCA_040217755.1 Syntrophomonadaceae bacterium
CCACGGCATCCCCGATGTGGCCCAGACCGCCCCACTGGGTAATTTTAAGGACCTGCACACCAAGTCCTACAATGCCATCTACACCGAAGGCCCGTGCTTTTTGAACATCCTGGCTCCCTGCCCGCGCGGCTGGGACTACCCCATGGCCAAACTGGCGGAGATCACCAAGCTGGCGGTGGACACCTGTGTGTGGCCCCTGTTCGAAGTCGAGGAGGGGGTGTGGCGTCTCACCTACACGCCGCGCAAAAAGCTGCCGGTGGAAGAATTTCTCCGCTCCCAGGGTAGATTCAGCCACATGTTTGAACCGGGTAATGAATGGATGCTGGAAGAGGCCCAGCAGTATGTAGATCAGAAATGGGAGCGATTGCTGGAGCGCGCCGGAGCTTGAGCCGCAACAGATACTCTATGAGTACCGCAAATATGGTATCATACCGTTTATAAGGGGGAGATTGCCTGTGGAACAGACCATGTTCACCAACGAGGTCATTTTATCCTGGCTGCATTATTTTTCGGAGAACGTCGATATAGACCTGGCCGAACTGAAGATGCTGGACATAACCGGGAAGAATAAAAACCTGATCCCCACCGTCATGACCCACCGGGCGGTGCTGGTATTCACCGATGCCGGGCACCCAGACATCTTTTACGATATGTGGAATGCGGAACTGGGTGAATGCGTCATCTGGTATAACGAGGGCTCGGACCCATGGGGCGAGATGAAACACAACAGGGTCTCGGAGATGATAAACCGGGGAATCAACGCCTCGGCGGCCATGTTGGTCCTGAATCCCAACGCGGCCACCAATTATCAGATAGGCATCGAGAACTACCGTTTCTCACCGGGGTCGGTCCAATACGTGTGCCGGGAAGTACGGGCCATCATAATAAACAAGCTGAACTTGGGGGACCAAGACAACATATGTATAATATCCGGTGAGAGCATAGCGGTGGAAGCCGCCATCGCGGCTCCGAAAGGCTGTGTGATTGCGGTGGAATACGACCGTAAGGACCGGACCACCATGCAATGCAATATTGATAAATTTGGCTTGAACAACGTTGTAATCGTGGACTCCCTGGACAACGGCGTCCTGGATGGGTGGCCGGTGCCAGACATCGCCTTTATCGTCGGTTCTCCCCGCATCGACAGCGAGATAAAGAGCCTGCTCAAGGTCAATCCGGCCATGAATTTTGTCTTCTACACCCTGGACTTCGAAATCCTGACCTCGCTGCCGGGGCTGCTGCGGGAAAATGGCCTGGAGCGCACCGAAGCCATCCGGGTCGAGGTAGTCCGGGTCAACAGCAAACGGATGATGGAGCCTTTCCCGTCTCCCTGGCTGATCTCGGCCCGGAGATTTCAATCATAGGAATAAGGTCGGGTGAAGAGGGTGCAAACCCTCTGTTTTTTCAGGTGGGGTAATGAATAGTCTCGCCGGGGAGCCAATTCTGCAAAGGCAAAAACCAGGAAGCGGGTGATGAAATTGAAGTGTCCAAGGGTCATGATAGCGGGGGTGCATAGCAGTGTGGGCAAAACCACCATCTCATTGGGAATAATGAAGGCTTTGAGCCGCCAGGGGATGAATGTGCAGCCTTTCAAGGTGGGACCGGACTATATCGATCCGGGCCTCCATTATCATGCTACCGGCAACCGATCCCACAATCTCGATGGTTGGATGAGCAGTCCGCCGGTGGTGGCGACGGTGTTCGCGAGAAATGCCGACCGAGCCGACATATCAGTCATTGAAGGGGTCATGGGATTTTATGACGGGGGCCGGGAGAGAGGTATCAAGGGCAGCAGTGCTGAGATGTCCATAAATTTAAAGGTGCCGGTCATTTTGGTGGTGGATGCCAGTGCCGCCGCCCAGAGCTGCATCGCGGTGGCTAAGGGATTCATCGATTACTGCCCGGATGTTCAGATACGGGGGGTCATCCTCAACCGGGCCACGGAATATCATAAAATCTGGATAAGCCCGGTCTTGGAGGAGGAACTGGGGGTTAAGGTGATCGGTTGTCTGCCCTATAATGACCAAGTCAGCATGCCGGAAAGACACCTGGGGCTTCTCCCTGCCGATGAGAACCGGGAACTGAGGGAGCGCATCGATAGTATGGCAGATCATGTGACCCAATACCTGGACCTGGATGCGGTGCGGCAAATTGCGGATAATGCCCCGGAGATCGATTTGGAATACCAGGTCGAAGAAGCTGGACCCATGGTTACCATCGGTGTAGCCCGCGATCGGGCCTTCAGTTTCTATTACCAGGATAGCTTGGATCTCCTGCAGGAATTGGGCGCCGAACTGGTTTATTTCAGTCCCCTCGACGACGGCTCCATTCCCCGGGTGGATGGCCTCTACATCGGGGGCGGGTTCCCGGAGATGTTTCTGGATGAACTGTCTGCCAATCAAGGTATGATCGAACATATTCAGGCGGCCTTTAATGGGCGGGTGCCTATATGGGCTGAGTGCGGCGGCTTCATGTATCTGTGCCGGGAGATTTGCGACTGGGAAGGCAAGAGTTGGGCGGGGGCCGGTATCGTACCCGCCCGGGTCAGAATGACCCGGAAACTGCAGGCTTTGGGGTATGTGGAAGCGACCGCCCTGGGGGATTCGATCATCGCCCGGCAGGGGGATGTGCTGCGGGGTCACGAATTCCATTTTTCCATCGAGGAAAACCTGGATCCCTCCTGCTATGCATTTGCTGTCCAAGGCGGGATACGATCGGCTCCGGGACATGACGGTTACAACCGGGACAATGTTTTGGCTTCCTATGTCCACCTGCACCTGCGCTCCAATAAGACGGCCGCGGTCAACTTCCTGCAGGCCTGCCGTAAGTATCATGATTGGTGGTTTAAGGTCAACCGGTGCCAGGTCGAGGATTAGATTGAAGTCCGATAGCCCAGCAAATTTCATCATTAGTGAGGGAGTATGGTAAATGATCAGGTTTGAAAGTGATTACACTGAAGGGGCTCACGATAGGATTCTGGAACAATTGGTGAAGACCAACTATGAGCAGACGCCCGGATACGGCCAGGATGTGCATTGCGGGAATGCGCGTCGGCATATTCGGCGCTGGTGCGGCAATGACAACCTGGATGTCCACTTCCTGGTGGGCGGAACTCAGGCCAACACCACCGTTATCGCATCTATATTGCGTCCCCATCAGGGTGTTATTTCGGCCCAGACCGGGCACATCAATGTCCATGAAACCGGGGCCATCGAGGCCACCGGGCACAAGGTCATCGTTGCCGAAAGCGAGGATGGAAAAATCACCGCCTCCCAGGTTAAGAATATATTCGATACCCATTGGGCAGACCCTGACCACGAGCACGTGGTACAGCCGGGCATGGTATACATATCCCATCCTACCGAGAATGGAACCACCTACACCAAACGGGAACTGCAGGAAATCAGCGCTGTATGCAGAAATTACGGACTGCCGCTTTTCCTCGATGGGGCCCGGTTGGGATACGGTCTGGCGGCGGTGGGCAATGATCTGACCCTGTCCGATATCGCCCAAATGGTTGACGTCTTCTACATCGGCGGCACCAAAGTAGGCGCCCTTTTCGGCGAGGCAGTGGTTATCGCCAATGATAACCTGAAAAAGGATTTTCGGTATCATATCAAGCAGCGAGGCGGTATGCTGGCCAAAGGGAGACTCTTGGGAATACAATTTGAAACCCTTTTTCAGGATGGCCTGTATTTCGAAATCGGCAAACATGCTGTGAAACTGGCCATGCTGATACGAGATGCTTTTGCTGAGAAAGGCTGCTCTTTCTTATACGATTCCCGCACCAACCAGCAATTCCCCATCCTGACCCGCTCCGCCATGGAGAAATTGTCAGCCAAATACTCTTTCTCCATCTGGGCCAAAATCGACGAGGAGCATACGGCGGTACGTTTCTGCACTAGTTGGGCCACTAAAGAGGAAAATGTAAAGATGTTGGTCGAGGATATAAAGAATATATAGTTTCAGATAAATACCAGATTGCGCAGCCCGCGCGGCAGAATCACTCCTGGAATCGTGCCTCCAGGAGTATTTTTTATGGAAGAGAACCATAGGTGGGGGTTATTGGCTTACCGGGCAGGGCTGATACAGCGGTGGCGGCGGGAAGCATCGATGTCGATGGCAGTGCTAGGGGTATGAATGCGCTAGCCTTTGTGACCCATGGTCATACATGGTAGAATTGGATACAGGAGAGAAACAATACAAGATTTAAGCAGACAATCCCCATCATCACTTGCTTGCGCCCTGTCGTTGATACATAGCCGCGATCATCAGCCGGGAGGTGATAGGCTTTCTTCATTCATACCCTGCCAATCCGAATCATCGATGCATAGAACCTGGGAGGATGCCATCGGCCCTGTCGATTGTTTTATTCTTAAGACTTGAGGATATTGGGAAAAATGCCTGCCCGATAATCTAATTGGGGCAGGGGTGCCCGCAACCCAAAATATGAAAAGGGGGTATCATTGTGAAGAATCCACAACGTTTGGCGGCCGCCGTCAATCCCTGGACCAAACCAGCCGGCTGGCAAGCTATTATAGTATTGGTGTTGTTTATATCGGTCTCGTTGTTGATCCCGCCGTCTGCGGCCGCGGCCACTGCACCCGGGTCATCGATGTACCTGGCCAAACCGGGTGATGTGACCGTTACCGCGGTATCCACCTCCCAAATAAACCTGGCCTGGAAGGACGTCTCCGGTTATGAAACCGGTTACAGCATAGAACGCCGGGCCGAGGACGAACTGTTTACCCAGATAGCTTTAATGCCGGCCAATACCCAAGCCTATTCCGATAGCGGCTTGGCCCCCGGAACATTTTATACCTACCGCGTAAAAGCAATCGGCAACGGCAGCGATATCTATGATTCCGCCTATTCTGCCGAGGTGTCAGCCCGGACTTACTATGAGGTGATTGTGATACCGGTCGTCCCTGGGACCCCCACCGGCCTCACTGCCACTGCCGTCTCGGCCTCCCAGATCGGCCTGTCCTGGACCGACCAGTCCAACAATGAGACCGGTTACCGCATCGAACGCAAGACCGTCAGCACCGACTTCGTCCCGATAAATGCCACTGCCCCAAACACCCAAACC
>JBEHWJ010000110.1:0-5054 GCA_040217755.1 Syntrophomonadaceae bacterium
GCCAAAGTACCGTTCCTGGTAGCTTTGAACAAAATGGACAAACCGGATGTCAATCCGGATAAAGTGATGCAGCAGCTTACCGAATATAATATCGTGCCCGAGGAATGGGGCGGAGAGACCATGTTTATCCCCGTATCGGCCAAGACCGGCATGGGTATCGAAAATCTGCTCGATATGACCGCTCTATTGGCAGAGATTCAGGAACTTAAGGCCAATCCCAACCGCTCCGCCCAAGGTGTAGTCATCGAAGCCCAGCTGGATAAAGGCAAAGGTGCCGTGGCTACGGTCCTGGTGCAAAAGGGGACCCTGAAGATAGGTGACTTTATCGTTTGTGGTCTAACCTGGTGCAAGGTCCGGGCCATGACCGACTTTAGGGGCCGCCGGGTGGACCTGGCTTATCCTTCCATGCCGGTCGAGATAACCGGATGGTCGGAGGTACCCGAGGTCGGGGAGAGAGTAGTAGTAACCGATGAAAAGATCGCCAAAGAGATCGCCGGGCTGCGTTTGAGTGAAAAGAAAATGGAGGACCAGAAACAAAGCAGCAGGATTTCCCTGGATGATTTCTTCAAGCAGATGCAAAACACCGGCATAAAGGAACTCAACCTGATAATCAAGGGGGATGTGCAGGGGTCGATCGAAGCCCTGGCCCAGTCCCTGCTCCGGTTAAGCACCAATGAGGTCAAGGTGAACGTTATCCATTCAGCGGTGGGAGCGGTTACCGAAACCGACGTCATGCTGGCTTCGGCTTCCAACGCCATTATAATAGGGTTCAACGTGCGGCCTGATATCAAGGCCCGTAAGTATGGCGAGGAAGAAAATATCGATATCCGCATGTACCGGGTAATCTATGAAGCTATCGACGATGTCAAAAAGGCTATGGAAGGCTTGCTCGAACCCGAATACCGGGAGAAATACCTGGGTCGGGCCGAGGTGCGGCAGACATTCAGGGTACCCAATGTGGGGACCGTAGCCGGCTCCTATATTATCGATGGCAAGATGCAAAGGAACGCGGATATCAGGGTCCTGCGCGATTCGGTGATAATTCATGAAGGCAAGCTGAGTTCCCTGAAACGATTCAAGGATGATGTCAAGGAAGTAGTTGAAGGCTATGAATGCGGTATGGGGGTCAGAGATTTTAACGACCTCAAGGAAGGCGACATCATCGAAGCCTTCACCATGGAAGAAATAGCCCGGTCACTATAGTCCTGAGCATGAGTCCACCCGATAGGAGTGTTAAAAGTGGGTAAACGCAGACAGGAGAAAATGTCTGTAGAGATAAGGCGGCTTCTGTCCGAGATAATCAAGGATCATGTCAAAGATCCGCGCATTGATTTCACTTCGGTCTCCGTAACCCGGGTAGATGTACCCCAGGATATAAGCCATGCGCGCGTCTATATAAGCATATTGGGGGACGAGGAGAAGCAGAACGAAACTATGCAGGCTCTGCAGAAGGCCCGGGGGTATATAAGGTCTGAACTGGCTCATGGCCTGCAGATACGGCATGCGCCGGAAATAGAATTCCGGTTGGATAAATCGATTGAGCAAGGGATCAGAATCTCAACCTTGCTGGACAGCCTGCATCAGGAAGCGGAGGCCAAGGAAAACAGGGATGAATAGTCTTGCACAGATCGCCCAGGCAATTCATGATAGAGACGAATTCTTACTGGTGGGGCACTCGATACCCGACGGAGACTGCGTCGGTTCACTGCTGGGACTTTACCTGGGCCTGGTTTCGATAGGAAAGGGGACCCGCGTGTTTATGCAGGACCCAGTTCCCGCTATTTACCGGTACCTGCCGGGGGCGGACAAAATATTGGGTCCCAACCAGATCCGCCAACCGGAATCCAATCTGATCTACCTGGATTGCTCGGATCAGGAACGGGTCGGCGATACTGCCGCGGTTATCCTGGCCGGCGAGCATTACATCATTAACATCGATCATCACCGGAGCAACACCCGGTTTGGCCAATTGAATCATGTTGACGAAAAGGCCTCGTCTACGGCCGAATTAATCTTCGCCCTGCTGGAACATCTTCAGGTGGAGATAGATGGAGCTATAGCCAATGCCTTATATATCGGCATCTTTCAAGACACCGGGGGTTTCCAGCACAGCAGCACCACCCCTTCCACCTTCAGGACCGCCGCGACTTTGCTGGAAAAGGGAGTTGACCTGGACGAGTTAAAACAAAACTTGTTCGAATCCAAAAGCCCGGAGGAGTTGCTCTTGTTGTCTTTGGCCCTGCGCAGTATCTGCAGTTGCTGCGATGGCAAGATAGTCTGGATGATACTGAACTACGACGACGTGGCTGAGATAAAGGCCCTGGATATATGTCCCGAAGGCATCATCAACAACACTTTGGCTGTCAAAGGGGCCCAGGTGGGGATGCTGTTCCGGGAATTAAGCCCGGGAAATGTCAAGGTCGGCTTCCGGTCCAAGGGCGGGGTCGACGTAGCGGTGCTGGCGGCGCAGTTCGGCGGGGGAGGGCATCCCCGGGCCGCTGGAGCCCAGCTGACCGGCACCATGGAAGACGTACAAAGGGAAGTCATCCTGGCAGTCGAAAGCGTGGTCGCTTAAGTGGATGGGTTTCTGAATATAAACAAAGCACCCGGTATGACCTCCTTCGATGTGATAAGAAGGCTCAAAAAGATGATTCCCAAGACCAAGCTGGGGCATCTCGGCACCCTTGATCCCATGGCGGCAGGTGTCTTGCCGGTGGCGGTAGGTTTCGCCACCCGGCTCATCGAGTACGCAGCCGATACCGATAAGGTCTACCAGGCAGCCATGACCATTGGAGGCGTATCGGACACTCAGGATGCCTGGGGCCATATCGAGTACCAGCCGGTTGCTGTTTTTGACCAGGACCGTTTGATGATGCTGCTGGCCAAATACACCGGCACCATCACCCAGATTCCGCCCATGTATTCGGCGGTCCATCACCAGGGGGAGCGCTTGTATGTTTTGGCCCGTCAAGGGATAACGGTGGAAAGAGAACCCCGCCAAATCGAGGTACACTACCTAAATCTCCTGGGCATAAGCCAGGACGAGGCCGGCCGGCCAGTAGTCAGCATAGAAGTCAGTTGTTCGCAGGGATCCTATATAAGGACCTTATGCCACGATATCGGGGCAGAACTGGGTACCGGCGCTTACATGTCGGCCCTGACCCGGACCCGGGCGGGGGTATTTACCATCGGCCAGGCCGTTTCGGTTGAGCGACTTGGCAATAACTGCGGTAATTGGACAAATTGGTTATACCCGGTGGACTTCCCGCTGCAGCACCTCCCCCAGGTGGATCTGGATGAGGAGTACGTGGGAAGAATCAAGAATGGAACCCAGGTTGCTGTATCGTCCAATACTCAGACCGGGTTAATCAGGGTTTATGATCCAAGTCACAACCTGGTGGCGATGGCCAGGTGCGACCAGCACAAGGATGGTCATTGGCTGCAGCCGCTCAAGGTTTTGCAAAGGTAATATCATTATCTAATGGATTAAGGCCATCTGGCAGGTTAAAACAGAATCGGGGAGATGTATAAATGCACGTGATCCGGGGAATTGAGAACTATCAAAGCAAAGCCCGACCGGTTTGTTTGGCACTTGGTAATTTCGATGGGGGACATAAAGGACATCAATTATTGATCAGGACCACGGTGGAGAAAGCGACCGCCCGGGGAGGAGAATCGGCGGCTTTTATCTTCGATCCCCACCCAACCCAGGTGCTGGCACCCGATAAAGCTCCCCGCCTGCTCATGACCCCCCAGCGTAAAGCTGAATTGCTGGAGAAAATGGGCCTTGATACCCTCATCTATGCACCCTTCACGCGCGACATCGCGATTTGGTCACCCCTGGATTTTGTCCAGCGAATTTTGATAGCCAGATTCCAGGTGAGCGAAGTTTGTGTAGGTTTCAACTATACCTTTGGGCATCGGGGTTCAGGAACGCCCGAGACGCTGCAACAATATGGGCAGCAGCTGGGATTTGAAGTGGAGATAATAGCTCCGGTGGTTTTTGGCGGTGAACCCATATCCAGCAGCCTGATCAGGAAGGCCCTGGAGGATGGTGATATCGATACGGCTTACAATATGCTCGGCCATTACCCGCTGGTGGAGGGAGTAGTGGTGGAGGGTGAGCACCGCGGCGCGACGATTGGATTCCCTACTGCCAACCTGGGGGTTGCACCGGTTTACCACCTACCGGGCAAAGGGGTATATGCAGCCCTGGCCGAGGTGGATTCCAAAGTGTATCAATGTGTGGTCAACATTGGCAACAAACCGACTTTTCATCCCGAGTTCCCTCTAGCGATCGAGGCTCACCTCATCGACTTCGAAGGGGATCTTTACGGCCAGAGCATGCGGCTCAGCCTGCGGGCCAAGCTCCGGGATGAACAGAGATTCGCTTCGGCAGGCGAACTGGTGGCTCAGATAGGCCGGGACAGGGAGCGGTCCCTGGAGATAACCAATCCCATCAGCCGCGATTCATTAAATGGGTTAAAGCCCTTCTAACACCTTTGTACCGGTGCTAAAGTTTACTTTTTATGACTACTATGTTAGAATAACTCTGTTATTGACGAGGATTTTCTGGCAATAATAACTATGAGAGCGGCAGGTTCCTGTACCTGGTTATACTAATATAAAGATTCCCCAGGCAACCATAGGCTAGGTTTGACGATTTCACCGACGTCAGTCTTGGTCCATGGCGTTTATGAGCAAGGAGGTGAAAAATTTTGGCGCTGTCTTCCGAGAAGAAACAGGAGATTATCAAAGCCTATCAGGTGCATGACAACGATACAGGCTCACCCGAGGTTCAAATCGCTATCCTCACCGATAGAATCAACTACCTGAATGAACATTTGAAAGCCAACAAGAAAGACCACCACTCGAGAAGAGGATTGCTGAAGATGGTCGGGCAAAGACGTTCTCTGCTCGATTATTTGAAGAAAAACGATTTCGATCGTTATCGCAATATAGTAACCCGGCTGGGTCTACGCAGATAAAGAGCGGAATGCCGCTCTTTAACTTTATATAGTTTTCGAAAGGAGGCAAATACCATCGTCCATAAA
>JBEHWJ010000111.1:0-5032 GCA_040217755.1 Syntrophomonadaceae bacterium
GAACCGCCAGGGAATTCGCATAAACCTGGCAGCTGCCATCACATGAACAACAACTCTCCGGGCGGACTCCAAGGTCGTTCACCATAGAAATGCTCCCCCAAAGCGTCCTGCTTTGACGGGGAGCATTTCATTGAGTCCATATTCTGATATTCTTGATGGGCGGGCTCATAGCTTGCCGCCCTATAGCTTCTGTTTAACCACGCCGTTTCAATCCCTCATCGGCTATGCCTTTACGGGCAGTCTATACCCAATTCCATTAAAATACGAATCACCTCAGAGCCTCCCCGCCCCCAGGCGCCGTACGTTGGAATCATAGGTGTTGACGAACAAGGTTCTGCTCCGCCCGGCCTTCATGGCTTTAACCAGGCCCTCCGATTAGGGCCGGCCTTTACCCTTGTTACCAAAGGCGCTCTTTAATGCCTTGTATACCCCCTCTTCGGCACTCTGCATTCCTTCCAGTTCCTTTTTCAAGGTTGCCTTCTTATCCAACAAGGGATTGAGTTCTTCGGCGCAGCGTTCAAATTCCGCCATGGCCTCGTGCCGATACTCGTCGCTGACATGTTGGACCGCCTGCGCCACCCCTGTCCACACCTCTGTCCATACCTGGTCGGCCCACAGGGCATTCAATTTGAGTTTTCTTCCCAGCACGGTCCTCCTTGATCTTAAAGCCGGTTCCAGTCCCGGGAATGTGCACTTCTTCCCTTGGGCGGCTTTGTGCTGGAATTCCTCGACAATTTCCCCGATGTTATCCCAGGCGAACTCCCAGACATCCTCGCCCCTGACCATATATGCCTGGCGAAACTGGGCCTCCAACTCGTCGTACCGGTTATCTACGAAAGTTTTCAGTGCCTTGCAGTTGTTGTCCATCTCGTTGGGCAGCTTATCCAGCCGGTCTATCCGATAATCGATTTCTTTGCTCACCACGGCGATCTCATTCTTTAACTTCTTGATAGACTCTGAATTGGACCTCATTTCAACTCCCCCTTCTATCTCGCTCCCTGAGCTTCACCCATACCGCCTCGTGCCGGGGCGGTTTTCAAGTTTTTATCCTATGTAACATTTATACCCACCGGAGTAGTTTCGCGCGGCTTCTGACCCCGCTCCGGTTTATGTCCCCGGCTATTGTATCACCTTAATATTACCATTTCCTAACGTTGCCGGCATCCAAATGCTGATGGCGGGGCAAGCCTATCAAAGGTATTCTGAAAACTAAACCCTCACATTTTCTTGCCCGGTATGAGATAATGAGGATTAATAAAAACAGGAGCGTGGTTGACAGTGATCAGATACTTCGCCTATGGCAGCTTTTTAACCGGTTGCCGGTATCACCAGCATTATCTGCAGGGACAGAAATTTCTGGGCAAAGGTTCCATCGAAGGCTATCAGAAATATATCTTCGGCGGCCTGCATGGTATATATCCACACCCCGGAGGACGGGTAAAGGGTGAGGTATACGATATCGACCCGACGGCGCTGCACAAGCTGGAGTTCATCCACGGCAACTTCACCAGGGGTCCAGTGGAGGTGGAGATGGAAAACGGCGATACCCTGCAGGCCGATACATTTATCTGGAACGGGTGATTTTTCCCCTCACAGCCATTGAACAAAGCCCCTAAATCAGGTCCGCCCGGGCCGGCCCTGCGTCGGTACCCGGGCCATTCTATCTGGCCTTCACATCCTGCTGGTGGATCCCGAATAGATTGCCTTCGGCATCGAAATAGTATCCCTGCCAGGCTATACCGGTCAGGGCAGTCTTGGGCATCGCCACCTGGCCGCCATGGGCGAGTATCCTGGCTTCAGCGGAATCGTAATCTTTCACCGCTATGGTACATACAAAGGCATTCAGGGCCTGGCCGGCTTCCGGCGGTTCACCGTAGCGCTGCACCAAAGCGCCGTTGATTCCCAGTTCATCCTCATCCCCGGTTATGGCCCCGAAATACGGCATTCCGGTGAAATCACCCCAATCCTGGAATGACCAGCCGAAAACCTCGCCGTAAAACTTTTTGGCCCGCTCCATGTCGCTTACATGGATTTCGAAATGGATCAGCCTTCCCATATTGACCTCCTATTTAAGATGCATCGTCGGTCCCACCAAAATTTCTAAAATCATATCCTTATTTAATTGTATTCTTTTATGCCCCGGTTTTAAAACTGGCAGGTACATGCCGGCGGGATTTTTCCCTCTGAAACCACAACGTTCATGCCCGACCAGGCCCGGAACAATCCTTGCCGATGGCCATCCGTAGTCTGCATGTGTCGTCTCTGCTGCCCGAACAACCTCAAGACTTCTGTCGTAATACCTGCAGCCATCCCCTGGCAGCTTCAAGGATTATGACAGCTGGCCGCAGCCTAACGAACAAAATAAGGAAGATTTATTTCAAAACCGGGTGAACAGACTAATAGCGAAGTAATATATTGATTGCTTGGAAGGGGGACCATCGATGAATATCAACCTCATGGCCAATATACTGATCGTGGCCACAGTCGTTTTCATAGCCTTCTGGCTGGTCTGGCTGCTGGGCCTGATGAACCGCCCGGGCACAAGCGCCCGCAAGCCCATGGATGAAGCGAACCGAAGCTATGGGGAGGACGACGATCACCGAAAAGACGAGGATGCGGACCACCGGGACCAATAAGCGGCGCTGCCTGATTGCCATCGCCGCTGGAAATCGGACCTAATAACAGGTAGTGGGCCGGGCATATCTCCGGGCCGCGGCAGACGCCTGAAGTCTGACCCTATCCCTGGAAATTGCCCCGGCGATCGGCGCGGGCCGATTGGATGCGGTTATTTATAGCTTTGCCAGTCTCCACCACCAGCAACATGGAGAAGGCGATCCCGAAAACCATCGCGTATTCGGACAGATTGAGCGGTACCAGGCTTAATAGTTCCCGCAGCGGCGCTATCGGGAAGACCACCAGGGCCATCAGTAATCCGCCCAGGGCTGAAAACAGCAGGGGTTTATTGCTGAGCACCCGGTTACCCCGGTAAATGCTGGTGCGCATGCTGCGGTAGGCAAAAATATAGATCATGGAGTTGACCGCAAATATGGCGAATATATAACTCCTCCCCAGATCGATATTTCCTCCGGAGGCCAGTATATTGCCGAATAGGTACAGAGCCACCGCGGCGCTGGCCGTGCTTATTATGGCTATCAGGGAAATGCCCAAGGGGGTCAGAACCGGTTCCTGCAGGGACTTCGGTTTCTGCTCCATTATCCCATTTTCCTTGGGTTCGAAGCCCAGCATGATATCAGCCGGTCCATCACAGATGAGGTGAATCCACAGGATCTGGGCGACCAGCAAAGGAGTAGGCCAGCCCAGCATCATGGCAATAAAAATCGTCAATATCTCGGCGAAAGAGTTGGATAAGACATAGGCGACCACCTTCTGGATATTCTCGAATATGACCCGTCCTTCTTCGATGGCCGCCACGATCGTTTTAAAGTTATTATCCAGCAGGATTAGATCGGCAGTCTCTTTGGCCACATCGGTAGAACTGCCCACCACTACCCCGATGTTGGCCCGCTGCAGGGCTGGGGCATCATTTACACCGTCACCGATCATGGCGGTAATCTCACCGCATTCCTGCAGAGTGGTGATGATACGGAGTTTGTCAAATGGCCTGATGCGTGCAAATACCGCTATGTCCCCGATGCGGCGCTTGAATTCTTCATCATCCAGTTGATTCATCTCCTGCCCTTCCATAACCTGGTAGTCCCCGGTTACCAGCCCTACATTCATGGCTATCCGTTCGGCAGTAAGCCGGTAGTCGCCGGTGATCATTTTTACCTTTACCCCGGCTTGCCGGGCCACCGCGATAGCCTCCCGAACCCCCTCGCGGATGGGGTCTACCATCCCCACCAGGCCATTCCATGTAAATCCACCGGTGTCTTCCACCGAACCACCCGTCTTATAAGCGAAGCCCAGCAGCCTCAACCCGCTACGGGCCCAATCATCGATGGTAGCCAGGATCTTCGCTGTCTGCTCATCATCCAGATCACACATGGCGAGAATTATTTCCGGTGCTCCCTTCAGATGAATGACGACTTCCCCGTTGAAGCGGTTTTGGGTGGCCATATATTTGGTTTCGCTGGTAAACAGCACTTCGGCAAGCCGCTCCGCCCCATCGACTATCTCCTGGGGACTGCGCTCCGGGTCTGCCTGGGCAAATTCCCAAAGTGCTGCATCGACCGCGCCCTCAAGGTTGTTGCACAACGCGATCGTTTCCAATCCCCGCATTTTATCGACAAAGCAGTCGCGCACCACCCGCATGCGTCCCTCGGTAATGGTTCCGGTTTTATCAGTACAGATGACCGTCACCGACCCCAGGGTTTCCACTGCCGACAGCTTTTCCACCAGCCCGTTGCGTTTCAGGATTTTTCGCATACCGATGACCTGGATGACGGTCACGGCAATGGGTAAGGCCTCTGGAACGGCCGCTATGGCCAGGACAATGGCGACCCTGACCATATCCAATGCCGGCCGGCCCGCCAACAAACCGGTAATCAGAATTAAAACGGTGACTGCCACCACCATGTAGGTCAAGCCGCGGCTGAATCTCTTCAGCCTGATCTGCAAGGGGGTTTCTTCCGGTTTGATCTCCTGTTGACTGGCGGCGATCTTGCCCAACTCGGTCCGGGTACCGGTGTTTTGTACCTTTATGTATCCGCGGCCGGTAACCACGGTGGTCCCCATGAACACCTCATTTTCCCCGCTGGCCGCGGTCTTGCCGACCGGTTCACTCTCGCCGGTCAGAATGGCCTCGTCCAGCGAGAGTTTGATTCCGCTTAATATCACCCCATCCCCGGGCACCTTTTCACCGGCGTTCAGGATAGCCAGGTCGCCGGGGACCAGTTCCCGTACATCGATCTCCTGGCGGACCCCATCCCGAATGACGGCGGTGGTGGCCTGAACCATATTTTTTAGGGCCTGGTAGGTCCGATGTGCCTGGTATTCCTGGGCAAACCCCAGGGCCACATCGATGACCACCACCACCATAATAATGAGAAAATCCCCTCTCTCACCCATCAGC
>JBEHWJ010000112.1:0-4942 GCA_040217755.1 Syntrophomonadaceae bacterium
CCGCCCGGATGGATAAGCCGGCGATGTGGTGAAAACATCGTCCGGTTTTATTTTTTTTGCCTGACCGCGTTTAGGTTATTGACATATGCCCAAAACCAAGTTACTGTGTAATTGTAAATGACATATGTCAGAAACCCAAGGGAGGTTATAGCCATGCCAGCCAGAGATGGAACCGGACCTTCCCGCGGAGGTGGAGGAGGCCGCGTCGGCGGAGGCGGCGGCAACAACTCCCGCCGGGACAGGAATAGAGGCGGCCGGGCCGGCCCGCCTGAATATTGCAGATGTCCCGGATGCGGGAATCAGGTACCCAAACGATTGGGTCAACCCTGCCGGGAGATATTATGTACACAATGCGGCTCGACCATGGTCGGGTCATGACCGAAAGGAGAGGTTTTTCATGCCGCGTTGGGATGGAAACGGACCGTTGAGTATGGGGCCCATGACCGGCCGGGGAATGGGGATGTGTGTTATGGGTGCTGATGCGCTGCGGCGTGGTGCCCGGGCCAGGAGAGCCCTGGGACGCGGAGCGGCGATGGGTTTAAAGCCGGCGATGGGCTATAGTATAGGGTTGGGATTGGCGTCCGGCTTAGGCCGGGGCATAGCCAGAGGTTTGGGCTGTGGAGCTGTCATTGGATTGGGATATGGAGGCGCCCGGGCCCACCGGCGACGGGGCAGTGGGGGCAGAAATACCGGGGGCGCCAATGTAATGTCGCAGCCAACTAAAGAGAAGACGGAATAGTCCATCGACACTAATACTGACACTTGACCGGGCTCAACGGCCTGGAGTTCCTACATTACCAGCAAGAGGTGACTCAATATGCCCAGACCGAGAAAATGGAGAAAAGTATGCTGCATGCCGTCCAGCGACCGTTTTGGCCCCCTCAATGCAGCCGCCAACCATGGGAACTGCATAATCATGTCGGTGGATGAATATGAAACCATCCGGTTGATCGACCTGCAGGGTTTCACCCAGGAACAATGCGCCGAGAAGATGAATATTGCCCGGACCACCGTGCAGCGCATGTATATGGATGCCCGTAAAAAACTGGCCGATTCCCTGGTGAACGGCAAGGTACTGCGGATAGAGGGTGGAGACTATCAATTATGTGACGGTGAGGAGGACTCCTGCGGCTGCGGCGGATGCCAGCGTCATCGGGCCGGCTGGAGACTAATGGAGCCGGATGGCCGGAGCAGGTAGTCTCTTGGGGAGGATGGTGTTCCCGCCACAGGCCCCATGAGTTGCGGTGGCTTGGTAATATTTTAGACCGAAAGGAGGGCCAGCAGTGCTTATTGCTGTACCTGCAGATGACAAATCCATAGAAAGCAAGGTGTGCGTATCCTTCGGGCGCGCCCCCTATTTCCTGATATACGATACCGATAGCGAGAGCGGAGATTACGTGGTTAATTCGGCCACCGCCAGCCAAGGCGGCGCCGGGATCAAAGCGGCCCAAACGGTAGTGGACAGTAAGGCTGCGGTGTTGCTTACCCCTCGTTGCGGAGAAAATGCCGCTGAGGTCATCAGTACCGCCGGTATCAAGATGTTTAAGACCTCGCCGGATTCGATCTGGGATAATATCAAGGCCTATAAAGAGGGTCGACTGAGTCCCTTGGAAGATATTCATCCCGGATTCCATGGTCAGGGAGGCAGGTAAGGTGAGGATAGCGGTTTTAAGCGGCAAGGGCGGCACCGGCAAGACCCTGGTGTCGGTGAACTTGGCCGCCGTGGCCGCCGCCGCCTATATCGATTGCGATGTGGAAGAACCCAACGGATACCTGTTTTTCAAGCCTACCGAGGTGGCTGCCGAGGAGGTCGCGGTCAAGATTCCGGTAGTGGACCAGGGATTATGCGACGGTTGCCGGAAATGCGTGGACTTCTGCAGGTTCAATGCTTTGGCTTATACTGACCCCAAACTGATGGTTTTTGAAGCGGTCTGCCATCCCTGCGGAGGCTGTATGCTGGTGTGCCCGCTGGGGGCGGTGACCGAGAAGGACAAGCCCATCGGCATGGTGGAGAGGGGCGTCTCCGATGGGGTCAGGGTCATGACCGGGATCATGAATCCCGGCGAGGCCTCCGGCATCCCCATCATCAGAAGATTGCTGGCCGACGTGCCCGCGGGGCTGACCTTTATCGATTGTCCCCCCGGCAGCGCCTGTATCGTAATGGAGAGCGTAAGGGATTCCGATTACTGCCTCCTGGTGGCGGAGCCGACCATCTTCGGGGCGCATAACCTGGCCCTGGTCCATGAACTGGTGCAGTTGTTCGGCAAACCACACGGGGCGGTGCTCAACAAATGCCTGCCGGGAGACAATCCCTCCGAAAAATACTGCCAGGATAACGGCATCGAGGTACTGGCCCGGATAGATTACGACCAGGAGTTGGGGAGGCTGAACTCCGAGGCCCGAGTGGCAGTCCGGGAGAGTGCCGGGTATCGCGCCATGTTTACATCCCTGTTGGAGGCGGTGCGGGAGGAGGTACGGCATGAAACAGCTATTGATCCTCAGCGGTAAGGGCGGAACCGGCAAGACCACCGTGGCCGGCGCTTTCATCCGCTTGTCCCAGGCCCGGGCGTATGCAGATTGCGATGTAGATGCACCCAACCTCCACCTGGTCATGGAGCAGGACAGCCTGCCCCGGCGGACCGATTATTATGGACTGCCTGAGGCGCAGATAGACGAGCAGCTCTGCATCGAGTGCGACTTGTGCCGGCAATACTGCCGTTTCGATGCCATCCAGGCCGAGCCTGTCTATAAAGTGGATCACTATGCCTGTGAAGGGTGCGGGGTATGCGAATACGTGTGCCCGGTAGAAGCGGTGTCGCTGCAGCCGGCGGTGGCGGGTGAATTGTGCCTGTACCATAACGACACCGTATTCTCCGCCGCCCAGCTGAAGATGGGCAGTGGCACATCGGGTAAGCTGGTCACCGAGGTCAAAAAACAGATGGTGGCGGCGGCAACCGGTGCGGATCTGGCTATAATCGACGGTTCGCCTGGTATCGGCTGTCCGGTGATCGCTTCCCTCAGCGGAGTCGATATGGTGCTGATAGTGGCCGAACCATCCATATCCGGTATCAGCGATATGGAGCGGGTTATCAGAACTGCCCGGCAATTCCGGACCAGGGTCGCGGTATGTGTGAACAAATACGATACCAGCCCCGCGAATAGTGGGAAAATAGCCGTTTTTTGCGAGCTGAACGATTTGCCCCTGCTGGGCTTTATACCCTATGATCCGGAGGCGGTCCGGGCCGTCAATGCAGCCCGGAGCATAGCCGACATCGATTGCCCGTCGGGGCGGGCGGTCCGGGAAGTGTTCGACCAGACCATGACCATGCTTTTTGATGACAGCGGCAGGGACATCCGCATCCCCGGCTTTTAATAAAGGGAGCGCGGGTGGGAAAAAGCCCCGCGGAAGGGAGCGGTCGGGCCGGGCAGGCAAGATAAGCCGTTCCTGAAAAGGGGGAGCCAGGCCATTATGAAAGCGCTTCATCGGAAGCAGGCAGGACAGAGAAGAGATTTATTCAGAAGCTTTTTATTTCAGCCACGATACAGGATTAGATTGAAAGGGAGAATGAAAGTGAGCGACAACTGTACCCAGACTTGCAGCACCTGCGGAGTAGACTGCGCGGAAAGAAGAGAACCCAAGAGTATGCTGGAGCAACCCCATGAACTGAGCCGGGTCAAAAAGGTCATCGGGGTGGTCAGCGGCAAGGGCGGGGTAGGCAAATCCCTGGTCACCTCCCTGCTGGCGGTCACCATGCAAAACCGGGGCTATAAGACGGCCATCCTGGATGCCGACATTACCGGGCCTTCCATTCCCAAGACTTTCGGCATCACCAGCAAGGCGATGGGCAATGCCATGGGTCTGCTGCCGGTCAAAACCCAAACCGGCATAGATGTCATGTCCATCAACCTGCTCATCAGCAATGACACCGACCCGGTCCTCTGGCGCGGGCCTATCCTGGCCGGGGCGGTCAAGCAGTTTTGGACCGATGTCATCTGGTATGACGTCGACTACATGTTTATCGATATGCCCCCCGGCACTGGTGACGTGCCCCTGACCGTATTCCAATCCATACCGGTGGATGGCATCCTTATCGTAACCTCGCCCCAGGAACTGGTGGGCATGATCGTCTCCAAAGCGGTCAAGATGGCACAAAAGATGAATGTTCCGGTGCTCGGGTTGGTGGAAAACATGGCTTATTTTAAATGCCCCGACTGCGGCCGGGACCACAATATTTTCGGGGCCAGCAAAGTCGGCAAGACTGCCGCCCAATACGGCCTGGAGGTGCTGGCTCGGCTGCCGATCGACCCGCAGGTCGCGGAGCTTTGCGATCAGGGGAGAATTGAAGATTTCAGCGGTAACTGGCTGGACGAGGTGGCCGATGTTTTAATCCAGAATGGGGGCAACAAGATGAATATCGCGGTAGCCAGTGAACAAGACATGGTGACCGGCCATTTCGGTCATTGTATCAATTTTAATATCTTCGAAGCTGAGGGCGCTCGGATAATCAAGCATGAATCCATACCCAATCCGGGGCATAAACCGGGCTTCCTGCCCAATTTCCTCAGCGACCTGGGAGTCAATGTGGTTATCTCCGGTGGCATGGGCGCCGGGGCGGTCGATATCTTCAATGAGAAGGGCATCGCGGTGATACTGGGGGCCCAGGGCCTGGCCCGGGATGCTGCCCAGCAATATCTGCTGGGCGGGCTGGCCTCGACCGGTTCGATCTGCCAGGATCATCAGCATCATGACGAGTGCGATCACGGCTCGATGCATGGATGCGGCTACTAAGGCCAGACAGCCGAAAGGAGCCCTGGCCGCCCACTGTTTTGTTCCCCTGCCTGTACCGGGGTGTTGGGGCCACCCCGGGGCGGGAGAAGATAGAATCCCTACCCTCTTCTATATTTTGCCGGTATCGGGGGATGCCGGTATTTTTTTGTTTAA
>JBEHWJ010000113.1:0-4859 GCA_040217755.1 Syntrophomonadaceae bacterium
GCGAAGGAGATCAGCCATGGATAACAACCTTTCTACACAAGAATGGGTCAAGAGGGCTTACAAAAAACTCAAAGGAAATGTGTATTTTGATAAAACACAACTCCCGCTGATTGATCAGATTGTATCCTTCGAACACGATAAGTTTCAGCGATAATTAGCATACTTTCCATCCTCATTGCGTACGATATGTACAAAATGTACAATGGGGGTGGGGGGCGATGTATATGAAGCTATTGAATGCCAGTGAAGTGAGAAATGAGTTCAGTTCCTTTATAGATACCGTAGTTCGCGAGAAACCCATGGTTTTCAAACGCAACCGGGATCGTGTTTTGTCGATATCGACCGAACAGGCCAAAAATCTGCTGGAATCACACCGTTTCAAGGCCACCTTGATACCGGAAGAAGATGGTTCAGTTACAATCACCCTGGAAGATTTTGATCTGGCCGTCAACGCTCCCGACCGTGATCAAGCCATTCTAAAATTAGCGGAGGAATTGGCTGAATATTCGCAGGACTATTTTGACCAATTTTCCCTCTATTTCAATGCCGCCAATCGACGAAAACATTTTCCTTATGTCTTAAAGGTCGCCCTGGCGGAGGGAATCCAGGAAGTAGCAGGTTTTATAGATGCCTAGCTGGAGAGATCTGCAACGATTTTGCGAGCGGGACGGATGGGAGTTGTACAAACAGAAATCTGATCATTGGTACTATCAAAAACTAATGCCGGACGGAGCCTTGAAACGCACCAAAGTCTCAATGGGTACTGGCGAGATCCATAAAAATCTCTGGCTGGAGATTAGAAAAAAGCAGTTACAGGTTACTCAGGAATATTTCAATAAATTTTCCTAGAAATCAGTCCCCGGGGAGGCCAACACCTATGCCATTTCAAATAGTTCGCAACGATATTACCAAGATGAAGGTGGATGCTATAGTAAACGCTGCCAATCCAGCTCTAAAGACTTCCAATCGGAAGTCTCAGAGTGTCAAAAACCCCTGGTTTTCCTCAAATTATACTAAAAATATGATTTTGTTTAGCTTGAGCTGTTGAAACAAAGCATATCCTTCGCCTAAATCCTGTATATCCCTTTTTAACATTTTTGCATCATCCCACAAGGCAACTTCTATCTCTAAGCCTTTACCGCTTTTCTTGGATTTCCACATACCTACTATTTCACCCTGCCATAACACAGCACCGGGATTTGAAACGGTCTGCCATATTTGTTTTTGCCCTGCCTTGTTGGCCAAGATAACATCACGGTCCTGCAAACCTAAATAAGGGTCATGCCCTCCGAGAAAGTGTACTTTTCTCTTCGATGGCGGCGGGGATAAAAGCAGTTCTTTGTCATCTGACAGTATATAGCACTTTTTCCCGGACAGTTTGATAGGCTCGATTTCATCTATAACGGTTTGCCATATTCGTTGAGCCTGGGTGGAGGAACATCCAAGCCAATCCGCAAACCCGCCTATGGATGCAGGGCCGAAACAGTGCAGATATTTTCGCACCAGTTTTTGCTCGGGGACACCCTTTACTTCAAGTGAATGACCTATCCAGTGTTTATATGCAGTAAATGTTGGGCTAATGCCCTCTCTCTTTCCAAAAACGACCAAGCCCATAAAAGCACAAGGCCGAAGTAAAAAAGAAACTACTGCGCCGCCGACGGTCTGTTTCTCCGGGTTCCCGTACATAGAGGGCTTGTTCCACAAATCCTTTTTATCATGGGGAAGAAGCGGCAATACCCATTCGGCCAAAGTCTGGTCTAACGTAGTTTTGCTTTTCAACACTTCGCCGTCCAGTTTCGGGATTACCTGTTGGAGCAGCAGCAGTAATTCTTCAAAGGACATTTGTAAAAAATCAAGGGCCAGTTGTATTCCCCGGGTATATATCCAAGGTTCGTCTGGTTTGGAAACAAGCGCCGACAAAAACGCATCACTTTCCGAAGTGGGGAAGACCACGGGCGCGCCACGAAAACTCCATGCCTGCAATAGTGTTTTTTCGACTTCAAGCATCTGTTTCATATCGTCCTGTTTGCAATCAGGGATACGATTATATAATGCGATTTCCCATGCCCCGGGCGGCGAGTTCTGAAAACCACAAGCGCCAGCAATGCCCTCCACATCGACCTTCTGATACCATGTGTCCAAATGGTGCGTGTGAAGGCGAAACTGGCGAATTTGTTCTTTGGAGATATTATGCATGTGTATACCCCTTAATCCCTATTATTTCACGTAATATCCCTTGTCCTAACGATCAAAATTATCATATTGTATATCTATTTGATTAGCAATCAAGCTTACAACAGCAAGCCGGATAGCTTTAGTTCTATTTTTCATGTTTATCATTCCCCACCGGCTAATTATCGCCTGCTTACCGCCTCCTGTACAAGTAATCGTTTTCGCTAAACATCATTGCTAAATTATGGCAGCCGCTATATAATCATGAAAGGAACGGATGTTCTCAGTCGAGGATAACTTGGGGACAGTCCCTAAGTTAAATGGTGGGGGTTGGAGCCGTGCCGAAAAAGGCTAGTGAGATCAAACGTGTGATGAACAGCATTCAAGCATCTATGGCAGTGGAAGGTTTAAAACCAAGTAAGAGGGCTAAAGCAATTAGCCAGAAATATTTGGAGGGAAAGTTAGATAGTGAAGAAGCGGTTACCATGATAATCGCACATCATAGGGCGAAAAGGAAAAATAGATGAGTCAGGGATTCCCACAAAAAGCGGGGTAATTGAGATGACGGCGAAATCGAAGATTGAATGGACTGAACGCACCTGGAATCCAGTTACCGGTTGCAGTAGGATATCGAGTGGCTGCCAAAACTGTTATGCAGCCAAAATGGCAATACGGCTGAAAGCTATGGGCAGCCGGAAATACCACAATGGATTCGATGTGACTATGCATGAAGATTGTCTGGAGGAACCCCTGAAGATCCGGAAACCGTCCCTTATATTTGTTAACTCGATGTCCGATTTGTTTCATGAACGGGTACCGACCGAATTTATTCACAGGGTTTTTGAGGTGATGAACCGGGCATCCTGGCATACTTTCCAGGTCTCGGACAAGCGATCGGAGCGCGTGATTGAGGAGGATACAAAATGACCAATCTGATTTTTGCCGTTCTTAACATGAGCCTTATCGCATTTTTTGTTGCCCTGGGTGTTATTCCGTACGATATTACTTCAGTGAATGTCGTAAAAGACCACGGCAGAATAATGGGTACGGCAACGCCCCCCGCCTATGATGATGTGAGCATTGATGCTCACCATAAGCTAGAAACGCTGCCTGCTGAAATAAAGGATGGATATAACCACGTGTCATACGGTGCGGCCCAGGAAAATGCATTTTCCGCCACCACCGCAGAGAACATCACGCTCGAATACTCCGATGAGAGCGGAGTCTACACGGAAAATTATATTAGGAAGACTATCTGCGGTTCGGTAACATTGCTCACTGAAGACGGCCAAGAAATCCTTTCCGGCCAGGATGTTATCCCCCTGCCCTATGTCTACGCGGTAAAAACAAACGGCAAATATGATTTGCTGGACAAGGAGACTCATGTAAAGACGTCCAGCGTTGCTTACGACGAAATTTTCTGTGAGAAATACCCTGACGGAAGACTTTCCACAAAAATCATGAAAGGGCGGGTGGGCAAATACTGGGGTCTTATCAGCGCCAAGGGGGAAACCCTTACAAATCCCCAGACGCAAGCCTTGGAGGACATTCAGCTCAACACCTACGAAGAAGTATGGCCGATCATCGCCGTGATAGAAGACGGTAATTACGGCGCGATAGATTATGACGGCCAAACGGTCATTAATGCTGAATGGGACTATCTGGCCATGGATGTCTACAACGTCCCCAATACGGTCTTTGTTTTTGACGGCCGCAGATGGGGCGGTATAAAACTTGATAAAAACTTAACGGCCTCGGCCGTCGATTACAGCCTGACGACGTCGGAGTGGATCGTCCGCAGTTACAATCAGATGATTTTAGGCCAAACCTCGGCCACCAGTGCCCAGCTTGCCAGCATGTTTGATTTTGCCATCGAAAACCGTTTTGATTATGTACCGTTTTTTGCCGCAGGTAATGCGCCGCCAAACAGCAGCGAATATCTTTTCTATGCTTTTGCGATCAATCTGGAGAATTGGGGCGCCGATAAAGGCACCATGTCGAAGGCCTATGTCGAAAACGTTATCAAGACCCACTTTGAGGTAAAAACCGTCGTTCACGAACCACTGAGGAAAGCCTGGAATTTTGATGGGCAGAACTACACCGCTGTTCCGTCGAGTATCAGAGAAAAACCTATTTATGTGCTCACAGATCTTAAAGAAAGCGTCAAGGACGGAAAAACTATTTATGAAGCCACGGTGCATGATTGCAATTTGGCGGACGGAAGCATAGCCAGCGACGAAGATATGGTAAAGATCCGGGCGGAAATATCCAACCGCGATTATTCTTCCCTGGTTTCGTTGCGGCGGGAAACCTTTACATATTACCTGGGCGGCAACGGTGAACCGGTATTCACAGCCCACATCATGACCGATCGCCCCGAAATGAAATGGTATTACCAGATGTTCGGAAATGACCCGGCATTTAAGGTGCTGGGCAGCCAATCGGGCGATATTACCGATGACCAATTGGCAACCTATGCAGTTTTGCAAATGGCCCTTTATTTTTATAATATCGTAGGTGTCAGTTATAATTTCGGAGCTTGGATGGGAGGTGCGGACAAAATCTTGGACTCTAGAAGAGACAGGAGGATGTCCGTATGTATTCAAGAGAAGAACGCATGAAGGCAATCGAGCTATACATCAAGTATGATAAATGTATAGCTGATGTGGTTCATGAACTCGGCTACC
>JBEHWJ010000114.1:0-4824 GCA_040217755.1 Syntrophomonadaceae bacterium
ATTTTTCTGGATGACCAGGTCCGGGTCGGAATAGGAGACATGGGTCCGGCCGGCCAACAGCCGCTCCCGGCGGAGGTTGTACTCTTCCGGCCCGATAGGGTAAATGAGGCAGGGACTGGCAGGCGGCACCGGCAAGACATAGAGATCCCGGCGTTTCAAGTCCAGTTCGCGCAGGTAAAAAGCTTCCCGGTAACCCAGAGGGCGATAGAAGTCGAACAGTTCCTCATAGGCGGGAACCAATAAAGAAAAGGCCAGCCCCCGTCCGATCAGGTGCTGGTGGGCGGAATTGAGCAACTGCCGGCCGACGCCCTGGTTTTGGAAGTCGGGGTGGGTGGCGATGGCGTACAACATGGCGCCGTCCAGGCGGCGCCCGGCGGCGGTGACGATGCTGACCGGCACCATGGTCAGCATGGCGACGATCTCTCCGCCCTGAAGGAGCAGCATGGTCTGGTCGGGATGGTAGCGGTGGCGGTAGAAATCCTCTATGTATTGACCGCTATCCCCGAAACACCGTTTCCAGATCTCTTTTTGGCGGTCAATCTCGCCGGCGGCCGCCAATCTCACTTCGCGCATATCCCATTTCTCCTGAATATCTTCACTTCATTATTATAGACTCTTCGCTGCGCTCTGAGTGACACCCGTGGCCGAGAGACTCTTCACTCCGTTCAGAGTGACACTAACCGTCTCTATGCCTATTCTGTCATCCTGAGGAGCCGAAGGCGACGAAAGATCTCATCAACAATATTGTATTACTGGTCTTTATACAGTTACAAGATGCTTCGGTGACGGTCAGCATGACCCGTTGCAAGACCCATCGCTGCGGTCAGAGTGACACCCGTAGCCGAGAGACTTTTCGCTGCGCTCGGCGTGACACATTATAATAACTTGGGGACAGGCACCAAGTTATTCCCGGAGGAGCCGAAGGCGACGAAGGATCTCTGTTGCTGCCGGGATACCGGGCCGGGGCCTCCGGAACCTTCTCTTTTACTGGATTGTCCGGCCGGGATACGATGCCAGGGACGTTTCCCGCCCAACTCCTCCGGTTATTGGCTGGTGGCCTCTGGAAGATCTTAAGCCATAAGGGTACAATTATACTTGGACCAGTGGCGTATCGCCCGGGGCAACCCATGGACGAGGGGGGGAATCATATTGAAATACCAGACCATCATGAAGAATATCACCGCCGGGCTTACCGGGGAATCCGACCGGGATCTTCCCTATCTGATGAAGATGGCGGAGAAATACAAGAGCCACGAGCTGGCCGAGGAACTGCTGCGGGGCATAGGGCGCCTGATCTATGAATTGCTGCCCGAGGACCGGAAGGGTGAATGGAACCGGCGCATGCAGGACGAAGCCCTTGGCACCGGGGAAGTGCTGGAGGAGGCCCGGTTCCATATTTTCAGGAAGGACTACCCGCAGGCCCTGAACCTGCTGGAGGGTTTGATGGCGGAGATCGAGGGTTCGGAAAGGTACGCCAGCGACACGGTGAATGAATATTATTCGTTCAGCAACTTCCTGGAGGAAATACTGTTCCAGGAACTGTATCAACCTCAGGGGGAGGTACGCTATGCTCCCGAAAATTATGCCGACATCTATTTCATTTACGGTAATCTGCTTTTGGAGCTGGAGAGGTTCGATGAGGCGGAAACGGCCCTGCGCCAGGCCGCGCGCTGGAATCCGGTCCGGGCGGACGTACTGTACGAACTGGGCGAGATCTATAAACGGAGGAAACAGTCCCAGCCATTCTACGACATCTCCGTGCAGGGCCTGGAGAGAGCCTATCGGAGCGAGCACCTAACCCGCGGTTATCGTAACCTGGGTTATTATTTCACGGAACAGGGGGACTATGAAATGGCGGCCGCCCTGTTCTTCTTCAGTCTCGGCTTCGAGCCCGACAACCAGAACGCCCAGTCGGAACTGATGTATATATCGCAGGTTAGCGGGGAGCGGGTAGCCCCGCCCACCATGGAGCAGCTGGGCGAACTGTTCGCGCGGCACCACATCCAGATGGGTCCCAATCCGCTGGTGGTGGAGATCGCCATCTCGATAGGCAATGAAGCCGGGGAGCAGGGGGATTACGATGCCGCCCGCTATTTCTTCTCGGTCGCTTATGACCTGACCGGCGACGAGAGGATAAAAAAACACCTGGACACCCTGCCCGGGGCGGATTAAGGGTTGAAGGCGCTCTCCAGGCCGGTCAGCCCCAGACCGATGATAATGCTTATCCGCAGAAATGTGTTCATGACGCCTTCCCCTTAAGTCATTTTCTGGTTGTTATCATAAATAACGGGCAAAAATGAACATTCTGCGAAGGTTGGCAGAAAATTTGCTTAAAGCTCCCCGGGGATCAATCCCCGGTTTTCTTCGCCTTGATCCTTCTCCCGGTGTACAACCCGATCCCGGCCAGAGCTGCCAGGATAGCCGCCCAAGGCAATATAACAAAGAATAACACCACCATTTGGCTGCAGAAGTTTATTACCCCGTTGATGCTGCCGATCAAGCCTTGCCAGGCCTTGCCCCAGGTTCCCTGCGGCGCTTTGACTGTCCCCGGCACGCCCTGGACCAGCGTTATGTCGATCTGGCTAAAGTCAGTGATGTTGCTTAGATACTGCAGGCGTCCGCTCAGTACCTCGATGTCGCTGCGGGTCTTGGTCAATTCATTTTCCAGGCTGATCAACTCGGTGACGTTGGCAGCCTTGTCCATCAAGCCCAGCAGCCTTTGTTCCTTGGCTTGCAGCACTTTCAGGCGCGCCTGGGAATCATAGTACTCCTCGGTGACATCCTGGGAGGCGATGACTTTGTCGGTCACTTCACCCAGGTTGGCGATCGATTCAATCACCGCCAATAGCTTGGCCTGGGGTACCTTGACCACCAACTCGGCGGATACGGTCTCATCGTCCCGGTAAATATGGCTGTTGACGGTATAACCGCCCTGCTGATCGCTGAGGGTGATAATCTGTTCGACCGTTGTCGCCACATCCCGGGCCTTCATATGTAGGTCGGCTCTTTGAGCGGTCTTGCGTTCGGCATCGGCCCAGTACCCCAGTGAACCTGGTTCCTGGCTTCCCGCGGGAGCCTTTGAATCGAAAAGGATTTTATCGGAGTTTTGCCCCGACCTGGGTGACTCGGAAGATATTTTGGCGCCGCAACCCGCGGCCAGTATCAGTAACCCCACCAGCAGCCAGAATAGTAATGGTTTGCCAATCCAGCCCCCGTTGGCTTTGGATATAATCCCTTTCATACAATCCCCCCTTGTATAATTTGAATTGAAAATTAACTTTTTATGATTTCCTGAAGTTTCGGGCGTAACTCTGAGTCAATCAACATCTCCGGTCGCATATGCAAAGCTGCGAGTTGCTGCTTTGTATTTCTCATTTCCTTAATTTCAATTCTTGTTTTTCGGCAGTAGCTAACTCATTCAGCACAGTCCGCAAATTTTCTCCCGTTTCGGCTCTCGACAACGCCGCAGCCAGGCTGTCAATAGATAGCAAAGCTGCGGCAATGCAGAATAGGTTCTTGCTCCTGCCATCGTCGTGTTTGGCGATAGCGGTTCCAAGAAAACCAAGCCTAATCTCTTGCCTATGCACGAATTCCTCTAAGCCTATTTCGGCTATCAATCTCTGATTTGGTATGACTCGCCGATGCAGGACAAAAGAATCGTGTTCCCCTGTTTCTTTATCGAATTTGCGGCATGGAAACTCCTTGCACTCCGCGCAAATATTCAGACCGTGTTTTTTCACGCAGCAAGTAATGAATGAACAGGATGGATGCTTTTGCTCAAAGCCCTCTCCGCCGCAACCGGGGCAGCGAGAGTTGCCTACGGTATGGAAGCGTGGGCATAATCCGCAGTCAATTCCGCAGCATCCAATTGTCGGGTAAGTTCTTTGGCCGCCCATTCACACGCCCTCCGTACGTATAGGATGCCGCAGCACCGTTTTTAACTTCTCCGGTGCGACCTTGCGCGGGTCGGAGAGGTAGATTTCGTGATGTCGGCGGTCGCCACTCATATCGATAGCATACCCGCTGCCGACCGTAAACTTATTAAGCACTGCTACCGTTGTGGGTTCGTCATCATACGATCCAATGTGCATAACCTGAACGCACAAGCCCTCGGTGATTGTTTCGAGCCGCGCTTTTGAAGTATCAAGGCCCGGCTTTTTCTTCGCGAGCATCGCCTTGGCGTTCTCAAATATCTCCACTGTCACAAAGTCGGGCGGGCGGATCAGCATCGTCCACACTAACTTGCTTTTGTCGGCAATCGCCGTGCCGCCGCCCTTGAAATCGCCCTCCACTTCCCAGCAGCCCTCAAGTGGCGGGACGACATACTCCAAGACTGCCTTGTTGCCCATTCTTATGGCGTAGGAGAGCCCGTACAACACCCCGATTGCGGCGGCGTATTCCGCGCTCGTGTTTGGGTCGCCCTTGCCGTCAACGGCGATGAACTTCATCTCCGGCACGTCGATAACCGACGGCGTGGTATTCGGCTGGTAGAGTTCCTTTTCGGTTTTTTTATAATCAATCGGCATCGCCGTACCTCATCTCTTTCTCAATAAGCGCCAAGGCAATCCGCAGGGCGTTCACCCGCCGGTCGTTCAAGGTTTTCTGTGATGACTGCAGTTTGCCGCCTTCCTGTATCTTCTCGCATTTGCGGAGGGTGGATAGGAGCGACGTCTTTGCCTCTTCCAGTTCCTGTTTAGTGTATTCGCCCATTCGCGCCACCCCTTCTAATAATCATACGCTTCCCAGAAAAAACCTTTCACCCGGACCAGGTTGCCCTCTTTTTCTTGGCGTTGCATCTATCCTGGCCCGGGCACGGCGTCCCCA
>JBEHWJ010000115.1:0-4804 GCA_040217755.1 Syntrophomonadaceae bacterium
AATGCCATTGCTTGTTATTTGCACGCGTTCGGCTTTTAGTATATAATCTGTTTAATTGTAGTACGGTAGGAACCATGAGCGTAGGAATTTCAAACAATAAGTAGCTGGTAGGGTAGTAGGTAGGGAAGGTACATATCCTGATTGGTCTGCACTCGCCGGGAGTGCTTTTTTCTTTGCCTATCGGCGCCGTGAAGGAGGGGAGTCAGCAGGATCCGTAACTGTTCCAATATTTTTATTACATGACAAGGAGTGATTGAATAGTGGCCAAGATAAAATTCTTTTTTGGTGACGACGTACCCCTTGAGATGCATAAAGTCCGGATAGTGCAGAAACTGTTCCTGCCCAATGTAGATGAACGGCTGACTTATATGAGGGCTGCCGGCAATAATACGTTCCTGCTCAACAACCGCGATGTATTTATGGACATGCTTACCGACAGCGGCGTCAACGCCATGAGCGATCAGCAGTTGGCGTCGATGATGGTGGCCGACGACAGCTACGCCGGCTCCGAAACCTTCACCAGGCTTAATAAAAAAATCCAAGAAATCTTCGGTACGGAGTATTTCCTGCCAACTCACCAGGGGCGGGCGGCCGAGAATATCCTCTCCCAGACTTTTGTGACCCCCGGCTCGATAGTGCCGATGAACTTTCACTTCACCACTACCAAATCCCACATAGTCCTGAACGGAGGCCGGGTGGAGGAGATCGTGATACCGGAGGGACTGGAGATCGAAAGCGATTATCCCTTCAAAGGCAACACCGATATCCCCAGGCTGCGAGCCTTGATCGAAGAAAATGGCCCCGACAAGATCGCCTATGTGCGCTTGGAGGCGGGCACCAACCTGATCGGCGGGCAACCCTTCTCTCTGGAGAACATGCGCCAGGTGCGCGAGGTCTGTAACCAGTTTGGTGTGCTCCTGGTCCTGGATGCCAGTCTGCTGGCGGATAACCTCTACCTCATGAAGGAGAGAGAACCCCAGTGCAAGGATATGACCATCCGGGAACTGACTCTGGAGATTGCCAGGCTATCCCATATCATCTATTTCTCGGCCCGCAAGCTCGGATGCGTCCGCGGCGGAGGTATCTGCACCGACGATAAGGAACTGTTCCTGAAGATGCGGGAGCTGATTCCTCTATATGAGGGTTTTCTGACCTATGGTGGTATGTCGGTGCGGGAGATGGAAGCCCTCACCGTCGGTCTGGATGAGACCATGGACGAGGATATGATCAGCCAGGGTCCTATCTTTATCGAGTATATGGTCAATGAACTGAAACGGAGAGGGGTGCCGGTAGTGACCCCGGCCGGCGGCCTGGGCTGCCACGTCAACGCGATGGGATTTTTGCCTCATGTGCCCCAGAACCAGTACCCGGCCGGAGCCCTGGCATCAGCGGTGTACATCACCAGCGGCGTGAGAGGGATGGAGCGGGGGACCATGTCCGAACAGCGGGACGAGAATGGGGTAGAGCCGATGGCGGAGATGGAACTGCTGCGCTTGGCCATGCCGCGGCGGGTCTTCACCCTTTCCCAGGTGAAATACGCCATCGACCGCATCCACTGGCTGCATGAGAATCGTGATCTGGTAGGAGGTCTCAAGTTCGTAGAAGAGCCCAAGATCCTGCGCTTCTTCTTCGGTCGGCTGGACCCGGTCTCCGATTGGCAGGAGAAACTGGTGGCCAAATATAAAGCCGATTTCGGTGACACTCTATAGAATAACTTGGTGCCTGTCCCCAAGTTATTGGCCCATCATCGCACCCGCTCCAGGCGGGTGCGATATTTTTATTCGTCGACGCTGCATCTTTGGGGCGGTTACGGACATCCTAAAAGTAGCAAGTTTACCGAGGAGGTGTCAGGATGACCGATGCCAGGCTTCAGATATTGGATCAGGGGCCTATCATAGTGGCCGGCCATTTCGATCTGGTCGATAACCAGGGCCATACCATCGAACGCCGCGAACCGCTGGCCCTGTGCCGCTGTGGTTTGTCCCAGGCCATGCCGTTCTGCGACGGAATAGAGGCCGGACACATGAAGATATGCAAGCGGGCCCAGGAGGTACTATAAACAGCCAGGGCCGGGACAGATACCCGGCTGAATTCTAATCACGCTTCATACGTTCCACCTTCAAGGTGATCTGATTGCCTTTGTCGGGGCATTCCAGGGTTATGGTTTCGCCTTCCCACCAGGGCAGGCGGCCGCCGAACTGGAAAGTCTGCAGGCTGGGGAATATATCATGATAGAAATAGCCGCATAGACCGCCCGAATCGAAACAGCTGATTTCAAACCTCTCGCCCGCGCGGTGCCCGGCGCTACAGTCGCCTTTTACCTCCATCACCGTGGCCGTCATCTTGTAGCCGATGCCCGGATCTTTGGCCATTCAAATCGACTCCCTTCCTGCTATGACATGAGCTGACCCTTCTTATAACTATTCTCCAACCGTGCTTTTTATCCTGCCGGCGGATGCCCGGTCGGGTCCGGCCCGAAATGCCAGGAAGCACCGGCCGTATCTTGTCGCTCGGTATCTTGGCCCGGCCGCTTGCAGCGTGGCCGGGCAGACTGATGACACAGGAATAACTTGGGGACAGGCACCAAGTTATTGGCCCGTCATCGCATCCGCTTCATGCGGGTGCGATTTATTTTGCTCATCGACGCTGCACCAGTCCCGGGTGGGTTCTTAAGGGATAGTTTCGACGAAGTGATATATAATGGAGGCAGTGCTTATATCATTGGTCAGCAAAATATTTAATTCGGGGAGTGGTGGGCAATGAAAAAAGTCCTGGGCCTGGTGGTGTCCAACCGCAAACTTGGCAACAGCGAGATACTGGTCAAAGAGATAATGAGAAACATACCCGGTGACTGCCAGCGCCAATTGATCCGGGTCACCGACCTGAAACTGGAGGCTTGTAAGGCCTGCTACCACTGCCTGCAGCCGGATGCGGGGTGCAAGGCCCACGACGATTTCAATTTCATCATGGACAGCATTAAGAAGGCCGACGCCGTTATCATCGGGGTGCCGGTATATATCCTGGGGCCGCACGGCTATTTTAAGCTGCTGCAGGACCGGTTGGTGGGGGCCTATAATTACACCAAATTTACGGCCGGCAAACCGTGTGTGATAGTAGTACCATTCGGCACCATAGGCTGGACCGGCTATTCCAAGGCGGCGGTCAACATTTTCCCCCGCACCCTGGAGATGAAGCTCATAGATACCTGGATGGTCCATGCTACTCTGCCGGCGGAATCGCTGCTCGATGAGAAAAACCTGGCCTACGCCAGGGATTTGGGGCAGAGGGTATTCGGCGGGGAGGAGTATCGGCCCGGCCGGCGGGAGTGCCCCCAATGCGGCTCCGACATCTTCCGGCTTCTGGACGGTAACCGGGTGGAGTGCCCGATATGCGATGCGGTGGGGGTGCTGGGTGAGGATAGTATCCCAGACTTCTCGGCTTGTACCCACAACCGTTTCAGCCACCACGAGATCGAGGAGCATTTCCACGAATACCTGGCCCAGATGCGGGCCCGTTTCAAAGCCGAGAAAGATATACTCAAAGGGCTGCAGAAGGAGTACAAGGAGATGGATTGGTGGATTAAGCCGTGAGTGACAGGGGACGAGACTCTTCACTGCGTTCAGAGTGACACTTTATTGTCATTCCGACCGGAGCGTTCGTGTCATTCCGACCGGAGGGAGGAATCTCGTCCCAGTGGTTAGACTCTTCGCTAAGCTCAGAGTGACAGGGCCTGCGCCTAGAGTGGCACTTTGTTGTCATTCCGACCGGAGGGAGGAATCTCGCCTTGGACCAAGACTCTTCGCTGCGCTCAGAGTGACAGGGCCTGCGCTCTAGGTGACACCCGTGGCAGAAAGACGGGCGGCGATATCCTCCACCAGGAGGCGGAAATTGGCGGTAAGGGATTCGATGTCCAGGGATGACGCATCATCCACATGCAGCCCCACACTGACCACCACGACCCGGTTGAAGCGAGCCGCCAGCTGCAGGGCGGCCGTCCGGGCCAGTTCATCTTCTTTGTGCCCGCTGACACAGATGACCGACGCCGAGGCGGAAGTCCTGCCCGGTTCAGCCAGGCTGGGGCGGGGGACCGCCAGGGCGACCGCGCCGATGTGATAAACGCTGCCTCCGCCCACCGTAACCACCAGGTCGGCTCCGTTTACCACCGCTATGGCTTCCACCCGGTGCCGGCCCTCACCGGCCTGAAAATAAAACGTCTCCATCCGGGCGCCGCCCGGCTGGCCCTTATCCATCCGCATCCCTCTTTCCCGACCAGGGTTTAAAGGCCTTATGCTCGAGCCCGAACTGCATCAATATCTTGCCCAGCAGGTGATCGATCTGATCCTGCAATGTACGAGGCGAATTGTAAAAAGTCAACATGGGGGGGATGATGGTGCAGCCGTTGTCAGCTGCTTCCAGCATGTTCTTCAGGTGGACTTTGCCCAGCGGGGTTTCCCGCGGAACCAGCACCACCCGCCGGTTTTCCTTCAGGCAGACATCGGCCGCCCGCACCATGAGATTGTCGGCATAGCCATGCGCGACCGCCGCTAAGGTCTTCATGCTGCAAGGGATGATGATCATGCCGTCGGTAGGGAAGGAACCGCTGGAGATGGGGGCGGCCAGGTCAAACATATTATAGTAGTGATCCGCCATGGCGACCACCTCTTCCACCGCGGTCCCGGTTTCATACTGGAAGGTGACCCTCGCCCCATCGGAGATGAGCAAGTGGGTCTCTACCGGGTGTTGCCGCAAAGCTTTGAGCAGTTCTATACCCAACATCACCCCGCTGGCCCCGGAGATGCCGACT
>JBEHWJ010000116.1:0-4553 GCA_040217755.1 Syntrophomonadaceae bacterium
AGAAATCCTGCTGCAATTTGGATGCTGCTTAATTGGTTTGACGTTGGACAAGAAAAGGAGGCAGTCATACATGTTAATGAATGGTCAGCAATATGTGGAAAGCCTGAAGAAGATGAGAGCCAATGTTTATAAATGGGGAGATTTGATTGACGACGTTACCACGCATCCAGCCACCAGATTACATGTTAAGTCGGTTGCGCTATCTTACGACGCTGCATTTGATCCAGCCAGAGCTCCTATCTTTACTGCCCGATCTCATCTAACCGGTGACATAGCCCATCGCTGGAATACCCTGATGGGGAGTGCCGAAGCGGTACTGGGCAACGCGCAAATGAAACGTGCCCAGTACCGGATGACAGGGACCTGTCAAGGTGCTACCTGTGCCGGATGGACGGCACTTAACGTGCTGTGGGAAGTAACTGCGCAAATGGATAAAGACCTGGGCACTGATTACCATGAGCGTTTGAAAAAATATTTCCGTTATGTAGAAGACAATGCCCTTGCATTGGCCGGAGCTATTACGGATGCGAAAGGGAATCGTGCTTTAAAACCCTCCCAACAAACTAATAAAATGCAAAACCTGCATGTCGTCGAAACACGTGATGATGGAATTATTGTTAGCGGTTACAAAGTGCAAATATGCGGTGTGGCAGCGTGCCATGAAATTATTGTGGTTCCCGGAAGTAGATATGGTGAGTCTGAGAAGGATTTCTGCCTTGCAGCTGCTATTCCCCGAGATGCTGAGGGCCTCATTTGCGTTGAAACGCGCCGGCCAAGCGATGCTCGTGACGAAGAGGAAGGCTGGGATGCGCCCAAAGCCGGTAACATTACTCAATCATTTTTGCTGTTTAATAGAGTGTTTGTGCCCAATGACCGAGTATTTATGAACGGCCAGAGCAAATATTCGGGGCAAATCATCGGACACTTTGCAGCTATTTACCGTGCGGCTATCGGAGCTTGTGTCGCTGGCCAAGGCGACGTTATGATAGGCGCAGCCATAAATATGGCCAGAGCAAATGGATTAAGCCAAAAGACGTTCCAGACTTCACTTACTCAAATGGCTGTTAATAACGAAATCACCTATGGGCTTGGATGCGGCGCCATGATGAATGGCAAACTACAACCGGCCGGATTGTTTGTGCCGGATGCTCTATTGGCTCACACCAACAAGACCCAGGTAGCTAAGCTGCCTTATGAGAACAAGGTTATGGCTCAGGATATCAGCGGCGGCATTGCTGAAACGGGTTGTTTCCCATCTTATAAGGATTTTCTGTCACCAGTCTATGGAAAGCAATTGCTGGAGTGCTTGACAGCAGGAGTTGATGGCGAAACTCGTGCCCGTGCAGCACGCCTGGTTGAATGGCTGACAGTCGGCGGCGGTATTCCAGGTTGTATGCATGGCGGTGGTTCACCGGACGGTGCACGATTGGTTGTAAAAGCTTTTACCAAGTGGGAGGATTTTGCTGCTGATGCCAAGCGGATTGCTGGTATTACAGCCGATTTATCCGAACCATCCGCTGTCAAGAAGTAAGCGGAAAGCCGAGTTTTGAGGATTCGGGTGACTTTGGCACCCCCTGATGAAAATGCACACCCCTCTTAAGATCGCTGAAAAATTGACCGGGGTGTGCATTGAATCATTTTATAGTAGGGTATACGGTAATTGGCCCTAGGCTTTATCAGTTTAAACACATCATCGAGTCCATAGATAAATCTAATCTTTCTGAGGATTCTATCCGGAAAGCAGATCAATATAATGCATTTTTCGTGAAACTGCTAGCTTATTATATTGCAGAAAGATATCCTTCCTATATAGAACAACTATCTCAAGTGGTGGATCAGCAAGAAGCAACTAATGTACTGGCTTTAACGGAGGAGGTGTTCCAATGGTTAATATCCCTGAAGCAGTTCGCTCCGGCATAGAAAAGTATGTTGAGAGAATAAAGCAGGAGATTCCAGTGGATAAGGTCTTATTATTTGGTTCTTATGCAAGCGGCACTTTCGATGATGGAAGTGATATTGACTTAGCTATTTTCTCAAATTATTTCCAGGGTATGAAAAGAGTAGATGGTATAGCTTTTTTACTCAGCCATGCTTTGGATTATGACCTGGATATCGAGCCTTTGGCATTCACCCCTGATGAATATAGTGAGAGATTAGGTATGGTTGATGAGATATTGAAGACAGGAATTGAAATATAAAGGCTTACAATTTGATTGTGGTCTTAAACCTATACACTCCGCCCCCACCAGATTATCTACTATCATTGAAGCGGCCAGGTCGTAATTTCTTTGCTTGTGAGCTCGATCCGTGAAAAACCGGTCTGCTCGCCGTCCTGATCCTTATTTATGAAAAAACCGCATCCGTCGAGATAATAGAGGTACTGGTCGGCGACACGCTCCGCTTCGAAAACATCCGAGGCCAGTTTTACCCGATAAGTGCCTTTTCCTTGCCGGTTGCTGACGCCCGTGCTGTAAAGATATACCCAGCCGTCATACACATACTGCATCAGGTCGATGCCCACGTCGGACATATTGAGCGAAGACAGTTTTTCCGCTTTCCCGGTTTCTTGGTTTATTTGCAGAATAGACCACTCGGTCATGGAGGGAACGCCGTTCGCGCCTTTTTCTCTTGTCACGACATAGGTTTTACCGTTCAGCCGTCTGCATAACCCGAACTGTCCCAGCACGGTGTCTTCCTCGGTCTGCGCATTAATCAGGTGAAAGGTTTCGCCGGCGGCATAATCGACATAGACCCCGTATCCGTCCGCGAAAGTATAAATGTAGGTGCGCCCTGGGGCAAGCAGGCGCCGGTCGCTGCCGTCCAGTTTTGCCTGGTAAAGACCGCGGCTGTTCAGATCCGTGTAATAAATCCGCTCATCCTGTATGGTGAAGTAGTTTTTGACGTTTTTTATGAGCACTTTGATATGGCTCCCGTCTTTATCCATGGAGCAAAGATTACCCTGCGGCGTCCCGTTGATACTATCAAACCCGATCTGATCGGTGAAATAGATCTTGTCGTCCGTCAGCCACAGCTGAATGGAGGAGTTCTCACAGATTTTTTCCACCTCTCCCGTGAGGCTTGCCCGGTAAATACCGCGTCCCATCTGATAATAGGGCATATAGTAGACATAAGTTCCATCAAAATAGAGCTTTTGCGGCCGGTCGCATTTTACCAGCAGCCGGTTTTCTTTCGTCGCGGTATTCACCAGGTAAATATTGCTGGGCCCACCAGCATAGATGAGTAGGTCGCCGCTTTTGGCAAAAAGGTCCCCACTGTGCAGGCTGCGGCTCTTTTCGTCGGATACGGCAGCAAAACTCGTGCCCGCTGTTTCGGTTTTGTTGGCCTCATCTGCTTTTGCCGCAGCCTCCCCTTTAGGGCTCGCGTTGTCCGGAGCTGGTTCCGGCTTTGGGCCGCAGCCGGAAACCGTCAAAAGGATCAGAGCAATACCGAGAAATACCTTGATTTTTTTCATGTTCTCCACCCTTTATCCCTATCATATTGGTTACATGATCATCTGTTATAGAAGACCTTACCTTATATTACCTTAACTGTATACCTGTGTTAATAGCCCCCACTGTTAAATAACTTGGTGCCTGTCCCCAACTTATTCGTTTTCTTTGTAGGAAATAGGCTACATTCGCCCAATCCATCATTTGGGGGCCCTATAATATAGGTGACAAAAGTACTAAGGGAAGGAGAACGATACCATATGGAGAGAAACCATGTCAATCCAGGCGGCAGCAATGACCGTAACCGCCAGTGGATAATAAGGCCAATCGGCGGTCAGTACCAGGTAGGGTTTTGGAACCGCCCGGGCAAGGCGTTCAACCCAGTGTGCTGCTGCGATTATTACGACCAGGCCAGCCTGATATGCCAGACCCTGCGGGGAAACATACAAGCTGGCGATGGCCTGTGGGGGAGGTGAAGCAGTGTCCAGGGAAGAAAGCTTGACTCAGTGGAAAAGCATGATTCAGTGGGACGGGCCATACACCCGCATCGGCACCTGTCTCCTGGAGGCCCTGCCGTTAGTCAAACTCAACCGTACCCAGCAAAACATCTGCATCTTTCTATGGCGCCGCACCTACGGTTGGAACCGTACCCGTGACTCCATCTCGCTGGCTGATTTCACCACTGCCTGCGGCTGCTGCAAGGAATATATCTCCCGGCAGCTCAAGATCCTGATGGAGAAACACATCATCCGGCGGGTTTTCGTGCCCGGCCGCCCGGCCATCTATTCCTTTGTAGCGGATGTGACCGAGTGGGAGGAAGGCTGCATCGACCTCGAAGCTCTCGAACGCAACCGGGAGTCGGGCATATATCAATGCGCACCCGAGGAGATGACTGACCTGGCCCCCTACCCGGAGGCTTTGTGGTCGGATCAGACCGGGGATGAAGAGGTCGGAGACCTGAAAGACGGCTCGACAGCTGTCGGCGAGGAGGCGGGGGAATGCCCCTTCATGGAAGGCAATTGGCTGACCGACTGTGAGGCAGAGGAGCGGGAGGAAAAATTCCGGCAGGCAGTTCAGCAGTTGATCTCCAGATTATCCCCGGCG
>JBEHWJ010000117.1:0-4417 GCA_040217755.1 Syntrophomonadaceae bacterium
ATCGGGATGGACGCCTTCTTTTATATAGGATTCACCTTGGGGATCATCGCTGAGGATTATGGCCTCAGCAAAAACGCGGGCGATGGTCTTTTTGCCGGTGCCCCCTGGACCGGTGAAAAGATAGGCGTGATGGATGTTTCCCGCGCTCAACGCTTTACGCAGCACGGTAACCGCTTTCTCCTGTCCAATGACTCCTGTGAAACAATCCATCCGGCTCATCCCTGTTCAAAATGTAATCTCAATCCCGGTTTTTACAAAGCAAGCCCGCATATATCAACTGCAGGGCTTCATCCAGAAGTTGCTGCCGGTCATGACTGGCATCCAACGTCTGGATGCGTGGCTCGGAGGCGGCCAGAATCAGGTATCCCGACCGAACCCGGGTTTGGAATTCCAGGCCTTCCTGCTCGAGGCGGTCCGGTTTTTGATCCTGGCGGCGGCGGTAGGCTTCCCAAGGGTCAATATCCAGGTAAAGGGTAAGATTGGGATACAATCCCCCGGTACAGATACGGTTGAGGTCGAGCAGGAACTGCAAATCAAGCCCCCGGCCATACCCCTGATAGGCTATGGTGGAATCCATGTAGCGATCCGCAATAACGATTTGGCCCCGGCTTAAAGCCGGCTTAATCACTTCTTCAACCACTTGGCTGCGCGCTGCCGCATAAAGCAAAGCCTCGGTCCTACCCATTATACCATTATTCCTGGCATCCAATAGCATGTCCCTTATCTTCTCGGAGACTACCGTTCCACCCGGCTCACGTATACCGACCACGGAGTAGCTTCGCCCCAGTTCTTTCATGATACCCTCCTTGAGGGTGCTTTTCCCGCTCCCATCAATGCCTTCCAGGCTTGCAAAATATCCTCTGTCGTTCATCTCATCAATCCTTCTTACTCTATGATAAGAATGCTATCAAGCCCCGGGTCGACCGGTCCCTGAACCTGTACCTTCATTTTATTTAAATAGGCAAGGTACTCCAGGATATCGTCAGATATCAATTCCCCTGGCAACAGACAAGGTATGCCGGGCGGATACAGCGTTACCATTTCACCCGCTATCATGTTCCGGGCATCTTCCAGCCTTACTTTTTTCTTAGGGGCCATGAAAGCTTGGCGGGGAGGCAGCAGCATATGCCAGAACGGCGGCAATTCAATGGCTTTGATCTTTTTCGCTGCCGATGGGTAGCGGTCAGCAATCTTGGCGACCGCCTGGTAAAACCGTTCCCAGTCATCCCGGTTATGTAATAATGAAAACATAGCCATGATTATCTGCGGTTGGGCGATTTCCACCTCGATGCCGTATTCGGTATAGAGGAGGTTCCCCATCTGGGTCCCGGTTAATCCCAAACCGTCCACCGCAATCAGGACCTTAAGCGGATCTACTTCCTTGACCCCTGGCAAGCTGGTCAATTCCTCCCCCCAGCACCTTACCCCTTTAATCAGGTTCAATTTGGTTTTATATTCCGCGGATAGTTCCAGGGCCTGTTGTAAGTACCGATATCCTTCCCGTTCCATGAAGTCCCGGGCGACGTCGATGGAAGCCATAAGCGGGTAGGAAGGGCTGGTGGTTGTCAACAGGTGATAAGCTGACATCAGCTGCACCGCACGCTGGGAGCGGGATAGTTTCGATGAATCCGGGCTGTCGCTGCCCGGGCATCCCGGGAAGCTGCGCCCTAGGTTGAGGCAGGCGCACTGCGTGAGTACCGGCCAGGTTTTATGCAAGCTGTTGACTACGGCGGCCGCTCCGTCCTGTAAAGCTGAACTGGGGTAAAGGGGATGAAATGGAAAATGCGCTCCATGGGCTTCGTCGACCATCAACGGGATATCCCGTTCCGCGAGTAAACGAATAACAGCGGCAATATCACAGCAAGTCCCATAATAAGAAGGGCTGGTTAACCAGACCACCTCAACCTGTTCATTTACGGAGAGCACGTTGGCGATCGTCTCCGGCGTGACCGCCACGGCTATACCCAGTTCGGGCTCGACTTCGGCGGGTACCCACACCGGGATACTTCCGGCCAGGACTAATCCCCCAAAGAAAGACCGGTGGGAATTACGCGGTATGGCAACCTTCTCCTGCTCTGATCCACTCATCAAAAGGGCATGAATGCCCGAGGTGCTCCCATTCACCAGGAAAAGGCTCTGTTGGGCCCCGCAGGCCCGGGCCATCAATCGCTGGGCTTGGTCGATGATCCCTTGCGGTTCATGAAGGTCATCCAATCCCGGAAGTTCGGTGAAATCCAACCCGGCCCAGGAATCGAGATCCGCACTGACAATACCCAGTAAGCCGGCATGGCCGGGCATATGCAAGCGTAGACCTGCCTTTTCCATTCGTTCCTTAATTACGGTATAGATAGGTGTACGGTATGACAATGATGATGGCCGCTCCTTAAGCAAGTAACAAATCCGGCAGGAAATCTCCCCGCCGAGTATGTTTTTCCATCTCATTGTAGCAGAGATTGGGGCTGGCGGTTACCAAATCGGACCGCGCCAGGCAGGTTTTATAGGAGGATTTTCTTCAGCTTATCTATCAATATTTGGTATTGACGGGAGGCCACATCACTTTGTACGATAAGCCCCTCACAACCAGAACAAATAAATGCCTTCTTCACCCTTATGCCGTCGCGGATTCCGCCTGGAGGCACCTGGTCGCACACCGAACAACGCGGCAAAACCCGGCATGACTGCCCGGCAATATCGTGTTTAATGGATCGTTTCTCATAAACCATAACAACTGCTCCTTCTTCTGCCTATTATTGACCCGGCTATTTGGCATTATTCTCCTCAACCGCCTTTTTTCACGGGCAAGGGCTAATCTTGTCTGGCCGAGACCTTTACCGGCAACTTTATCATAGCTTATGCTCCGGGCCAGCCTGGAGTTACTCAGTCCCAGGGTCAGAGCCAAATAAGGCTGTATTTCCCATATCAATCAATTACTCTGTATATTATAATGATATCATAAGGATATAATCCAAAACGGGGAGGAAATCAAATGCAAGAACGCAAGGCCTGGAAAGTGAACGGATTTTTAGCCCTTTTAGCAGCATTGCTCTGTATTGGCGGGACTGTATACTACAGTATTTACTTCAATTTCGCCATAATATTGGCAACCTCATTGTCGGCACTGATAATCCTCAGTTCCCTGACCATTATACAACCTAACCAAGCCCGGGTAGTCACATTCTTTGGCCGATACCTGGGCAGCATCCGCGACAACGGTTTGTGGATGACAGTTCCCTTTTCCGCTCGCACTGTGGTCTCCTTACGGGTGAGCAATTTCAACAGCAAAACACTTAAAGTCAACGATGTGGAAGGTAATCCGGTAGAAATCGCCGCCGTGGTCGTTTTCCGGGTAATAGATTCCGCCAAGGCCATCTTTGATGTCACCAACTATGAACAGTTTGTAGAGATCCAAAGTGAGACTGCCCTGCGCCACGTAGCCACCAAGTATCCCTATGACAATTTTGGCGAGGTAGGTTTTTCCCTGCGTGGCAACGCCGAAGAAGTGGCGGCGGAATTGACCAAAGAGTTGCAGGAACGCCTGTCCCTGGCCGGGGTTGAGGTCATGGAGGCCCGTTTGACCCATTTGGCCTATGCCACCGAGATAGCCAGCGCGATGCTGCAAAGACAACAGGCGGCGGCCATCCTGGCAGCCCGGCAAATAATAGTCGATGGTGCAGTGGGGATGGCGCAGATGGCTTTACTGCGGTTGGAGAAAGACGGTATTTTGGAGCTGGACCACGAACGTAAGTTGGCTATGATCAACAATCTTCTGGTGGCTATTATTTCCGAACGCGGAGCCCAACCTATTCTAAATACCGGCAGTCTTTACTAAGGAGCAAATCCATGGCGGGCAATAAGAAGAATTTTCCGCTCCGGCTCGATCCGCAAGTTTATATAGCCATAGAGAGATGGGCCCAGGATGAATTGCGGAGTGTAAACTCCCATATCGAATTTCTGCTCCGGCAAGCCCTCCAGAAATCCGGGCGCCTCCCGGCTAGCGTCGGAAAACAGGCCCCTCCCCCTGACAATATGAAGCAATCACCCGAATAAACCAAAACTCAACCAACCAGGGCTGACTGCCCTGGTTGGTCTTATCTTATTTATTGTCCACAACCAAAATTAATCTTTATCCCTTAACAAGTCCCGGATCTCAGCCAGCAGAACCTCTCCGTTGCTGGGGCCGGTCACTTCTTCAACAGCCTCCTGTTTCTTGCGCATGCGGTTCATCGCTTTCACTATCAGGAATATGACCCAGGCTATGATGAGGAAATCGACCACATTCTGAATAAAAGCGCCGTACTTGATGGCTGTATCCCCGATCTGGGCCTGCAATCCCGAGATATTTACCCCGCCCATCAATAGGTCTACCAACGGCATAATGATATCGCCCACCAAAGAAGTGACAATTTTGCCGAAAGCG
>JBEHWJ010000118.1:0-4347 GCA_040217755.1 Syntrophomonadaceae bacterium
AACGTATTTACGGTGGATTCGCTCAACCTATGTGCGGGAAGCGGCTACCTGGTGCATACCGCGGCTTTGATGGCTCAGCAGGGGGCGGGGGTCCGGGAGATATTGAGCACAGTCCGGGATATGATCCCCCGGATCGAATCGAGCTTCGTGGTCGATGAGCTCGATTACCTGCGCCGGGGCGGCCGTTGTTCCGCCCTCACCGAACAGGGAGCGCGATTGCTGCAGATACGGCCCTGCATAGAGGTGGTCAAAAACCGCATGGTGATAGGGAAGAAGTACCGGGGCAGCTTCAGCCGCTGCCTGCAGCATTATATAGAAGACCGTCTTAAAGATCGCCGTGATATCGACTACCGGCGGGTCTATGTCGCCAACGCCAGGTGCCAGCCTGACATCCTGGCTGCGGTGAAAACGACGGTAGCCGGTTGCGCCCCTTTCGAGGAGACGGTCGAATGCGAGGCGGGATGCACCATTTCCAACCATTGCGGGCCTAATACAGTCGGTATCTTTTTCATGCGTAAACAGGCGGACCAAATTGGCCGTGACAAGTAAGGGTGGATTTACAAACCAGCTGGTTCAAGTTATAATGTCACCAACACAATATGAAACCGATGAACAAGAGAAGTACGAGTGGGTGTATGTGTGCAGAGAGCCGCCGGCCGGTGAGAAGGCGGCAACAAAGCCCGTTCCGAATGGACTTGTGAGGGCAGCCCGAAATTTATTAGAGTAGGCGCTGACGGGAACCCTGTCCGTTATCAGTAGGGTGCGCATGATGGTGTGCAGGATGAGTGGGCGAATATTTTCGCCAAATTGGGTGGTACCGCAGGAGTGAAGTCTCTTGTCCCTGGTTATGGGGCAGGGGATTTTTTTATTCCAAACTTTGTGGAATTGGTTTGGCAGCGATGGAGAAAAGGAGTGATAGCTTTGGCGGCAGGCAGGTTTGGGATTTATGGGGGACGATATATACCGGAAACACTGATGAACGCGGTCATCGAGCTGGAGGAGGCGTACAATTACTATAAGGAAGATAGGGGGTTTCGGGCGGAACTGGATGACCTGCTGCAAAATTACGCGGGCCGGCCTTCGCTGCTGTATTTGGCTGCCCGCATGACCGATGATTTGGACGGCGCCAAAATATACCTGAAACGGGAGGATCTCAACCACACTGGCTCGCACAAGATAAACAACGTGCTGGGGCAGGTGCTGCTGGCCAAAAAGATGGGCAAGACCCGGGTGATAGCCGAGACCGGGGCGGGGCAGCACGGAGTGGCCACCGCAACGGCCGCCGCCCTGATGGGGATGGAATGCGAGGTGTTCATGGGACGCGAAGATACGGAACGCCAAGCCCTCAACGTTTACCGGATGGAACTGCTGGGAGCCAGGGTCCACTCGGTGACCAGCGGCACCCAGACCCTGAAAGATGCGGTCAACGAGACTATGCGGGAATGGACCACCCGCCTGGAAGATACTCATTATGTGCTGGGTTCGGTGATGGGGCCCCACCCTTTCCCGATCATCGTCCGGGATTTCCAGGCCGTCATCGGCCGCGAGGTGCGCAGCCAGATCATGGAGCGGGAAGGACGCCTGCCCGATGCCTTGCTGGCCTGCGTGGGCGGGGGAAGTAACGCCATGGGACTGTTTTACGATTTTATCGATGAGCCGGGGGTACGGTTGATTGGGTGCGAAGCGGCGGGATTGGGTACGGATACGCCCCGGACCGCGGCCACCATCGCCACCGGCGCTCCCGGCATCTTCCACGGCATGAAATCTTACTTCTGCCAGGACCAGTACGGCCAAATCGCCCCGGTCTACTCCATTTCCGCGGGGTTGGATTACCCTGGTATCGGCCCCGAGCACGCCCATCTGAGTGATCTGGGCCGGGCTGAATACGTGCCGGTAACCGATGAAGAGGCAGTGGAGGCCTTCGAGTACCTCGCCCGGATGGAGGGCATCATCCCCGCCATCGAAAGCGCCCATGCAGTGGCCTATGCCCGCCGGTTGGCCCCGGAGATGGGCCGGGACCGGATCATCGTGATTAACCTGTCCGGCCGCGGCGACAAGGATGTGGCGGCCATCGCCAGATACAGGAGGATTGATATCCATGAGTAGGATAAAACAGGCTTTCAGCAACGGCAAAGCGTTTATACCCTTCATAACCGCCGGGGACCCTTCCCTGGAGTTGACCGAGCAACTGGTATTGAGTATGGCGGCGGCGGGAGCTGACCTGATAGAGTTGGGCATCCCTTTTTCGGACCCCATCGCCGAGGGAGAGGTCATCCAGCGGGCCGATGAGCGGGCCCTCGCCTCCGGCACCACCACCGACCAAATATTCGCTATGGTGAAAAGTATCCGCAGCAAGTGCGACGTACCCCTGGCCTTTATGACTTATGTGAATCCAGTCTTCTCCTACGGTACGGAACGATTCATGCAGAGTTGCCAGGCCGCCGGGGTCGATGCGCTGATAGTACCCGACCTGCCGTTCGAGGAAAAAGGGGAACTCCTGCCTGACTGTGAGCGCTATGACGTGGCGTTGATCTCCCTGATCGCCCCCACCTCCGGTGATCGCATCCGGATGATAGCCCGCCAGGCGCAGGGATTCGTCTATTGCGTATCATCGCTGGGAGTCACCGGGGTAAGGACCGAGATAAGCAGCCAGGTTGGGGAGATGGTTAGGATGGTCAAAGAAGTTAAAGATATCCCCTGCGCCATCGGTTTCGGCGTCTCCACCCCGGAACAGGCCCGGCAAATGGCTCAGCTGGCTGACGGGGTGATCGTCGGTAGTGCCATCGTCCGCATCATCGAGCAGTACGGCCGGGATTGCCTGCCTCCGGTGGTGGATTATGTAACCGCCATGGTGAAAGCGGTCAAGCAAGATTCGGCCTAGGATTCCACCGCGGACCATATCGATTCAGGCCGCCGGGAAATATTGACACCGGGGATAATTTGAGTAAGATAAATATTAGCACTCTTGGAACGAGAGTGCTAATAAATTTCGGGAGTCTGCGCCATTGCAGTACTTTTGGTAAGGAAGGAGAGGTATTGATGCCCAAGAAAGAATTTCAAACCGAATCGAAGCGCTTGCTGGATCTGATGATCAATTCCATCTACACCAACCGGGAGATATTCCTGCGCGAACTGATTTCCAACGCCAGCGACGCTATCGATAAGATCTACTACCAAACCCTGGTGGATGAAAACCTCAGCTTCAACAGGGACGCTTACTACATCAAGATCTCGGTCGACAAGGACCACCGCATCCTGACCGTTTCCGATTACGGTATCGGCATGACCCGGGACGAGCTCGACGATAACCTGGGGGTGATCGCCCGCAGCGGTTCCCTGAATTTCAAGAAAGAGACTGAAATCAAAGATGGTTATGACATAATCGGGCAGTTTGGGGTCGGATTCTATTCGGCCTTCATGGTGGCCGACAAGATCACCGTGGTCAGCCGGGCCCTGGGAGAGGACCAAGCCCACCGCTGGGAGTCGGAGGGGATAGAAGGGTATACTATTGAGCCGGCCCAACGGGAGGCAGTGGGGACCGATGTCATCCTGCGGATCAAGCCCAACAGTGAAGAGGAGAATTTCGATGACTACCTGCAGGAATACCGCCTGCGGGCTATCATCAAGAAATATTCGGATTTTATCAGGTACCCCATCAAGATGGACGTGACCCGTTCGCGGCTTAAAGAGGGTTCCGAGGACGAATACGAGGATTACACCGAGGAGCAGGTAATCAACAGCATGGTCCCCATCTGGAAGAAGAATAAAAATGAACTCACCCCGGAAGACTACGAGAATTTCTATTTCGAAAAACACTACGGCTTTGACAAGCCCATCAAATTCATCCACGTCAGTACCGATGGCACGGTCAGCTATAACGCCATCCTGTACATTCCGGAACGGATGCCCTACGACTTCTATACCAAGGAATATGAGAAGGGCCTGGAGCTGTATTCCAACGGGGTGTTGATAATGAATAAATGCGCCGACCTGCTGCCTGACTGCTTCAGCTTCGTCAAAGGGATGGTGGATTCCGATGATTTGACCCTCAACATCTCCCGGGAGATGCTGCAGCATGACCGCCAACTGAAGCTTATAGCCAAGAACATCAAGACCAAGATCAAAAACGAATTGAAAAGCTTGCTCCAGAGTGAAAGGGAAAAATACGAAAAATTCTACCAGTCCTTCGGACGCCAGTTGAAATTCGGCATCTATGAAGGTTTCGGTGCCGATAAGGACCTGCTGCAGGATCTGCTCCTGTTCTATTCGTCCCGGGAGAAGAAGATGGTGACCCTGGATGAATACGTGGCCCGGATGCCGGAGGAACAGAAGTACATCTATTATGCG
>JBEHWJ010000119.1:0-4260 GCA_040217755.1 Syntrophomonadaceae bacterium
TGCCGTAGACCTAAACAACCAATATGTGCTGGCGGCCCGGGAAGGCTCACCCATCAAACCCTTTAAGCTCGATGCCATCGAAATCAATTACCTGGACAAGAAATGTCCCATGACCTCAGCTTTATGGTCCATGGTAATGCCTGGCCTGGGACAACTTACCATCAACCGGTTGATTTTGGCTTTCTTCTTACTCATCTGGTCGATCGTGATCGTATTTCAGTCCAACCTGCTGCCGGCGGTCCATGAGACCTGGGCGGGAAATTTCGCCCAGGCCAAGAGTTTGCTCAATGTGCATTGGTTTCTGAACATCCCCTCGATTTATTTCTTTGCCGCCTATGATGCCTACGTCAATACGGTGGAAAGCAATAAACTGTTTGACCGGGAACAGGCCAAATTCTTCAACCGCCGTTACCAGGCCAGCAATTTCAACATGCCGTCAATAAAGAAGTCAGGGAGTGGGTCCATGTATATCGTCTCAACCTTCAAACATTCCATAATGCTGGAGAAGGCCATAACTGCGATGGAGATGAAAGGGATAGCCCGGGAGGACATCCTGGCGGTACCCCTGGACAAGCGCGGCGACAAACAGAAACTATTCGATTCCATGCATCAATCGGATGGGATAAGTATCCTGGACGTTCCTTTTATACTCGGCACCCTTCTGGCTCTGATGGGGGCCATATATGGCTTCAATTTTTACCTTGGTCCCCTGCTCTGGGGTATCATCGGTTTCGCAGCGGGAGCCTCATTGGGCCTGGCCATCAAGTTGGTCATCAATTGGAAATACCAGCGTTACCGTTCCCAGGAGCAGAATCCTGAGGTGGTGGTGATAGTGGAATGCCGGGAAAGCCAGGCTGATGCAGTGAAGGATCTGCTCTGGGAGCACGATGCGATGGGAGTCCGCAAACTTAATCTTCGCGGGGCATAGGGATAAATTACCCCTTGGTAAAACGAAGGGCAGGGATTTCCCCTTGTCGCCCTCCGCGATTATTTCTACTCATTTTTCTGTATGGCGAGTTTTAAATCATCAATCCTTTTTGTGCAGCTGGCTATGGATGCGCATATAATTCAGGACGTCAGTGCGGGAGACCAGACCCAGCAGCTGGGCGTCCTCCATAACCAGCACCCGGCCCACCCCGTTACTGAACAGCTTGGTCATAACCGCGGCCATCGTCTCATCAGGCCGGGCGGTCAGGTTATCCTGCAGCGGGGTCGCTATCCGGCCCACGGTGGTCTGGGGCCAGGATGCCTGGTCGAGATTGCGGACATTGTTGAGGCTGACTATCCCGGTTATGGTATCCTGTTGGCGAACCGGGAAGAAGGCAAACTTATGTTTATAGAAGTAATTGTCGACCAGTTGCTGCACCGAGATGAAATAGTCGACCACCACCACCGGGGCGGTCATAAATTCCCGCACTGGTATCTTGGTAAATATATCGGTCAACAGCATCTGCTGGTAGCTGGATTGGGAGGCCTGTGCGATGAACCACCCGATAAAGGCCATCCATATGCCATTGAGCAGGCTGCCGGCCAATACCCAGTAAATGCCTATAAATACCAGGGTATAGCCAAAAGCTCCCCCCAGGGATGCGGCAATCCGGGTGGCGCTCTGCATTTCCCCCTTGAAATGCCAGATAAGAGCCCGCAGCACTCTCCCTCCATCCAACGGGTAGGCAGGCACCAGGTTAAAAACCGCCAGCATCAGGTTGATGCTGCCCAGGTAACCGAACAATACGCTGACGTACTGGGGAGACCCAGCCTTCTCAAGCACTCCCGCCAGCAACAGAAGCACGACCCCCAGGAAGATACTCATGGCGGGTCCGGCCAGGGCGATCTTAAGTTCTTTCATCGGTGCATCCGGTTCCCCTTCGATCTGGGCCACTCCCCCGAAGATGAACAGGGTAATGCGCTTAACCGGTAAGCCCAGGCTGATGGACACCAGGGAATGGCAGAGTTCGTGCAGCAGCACCGACACAAACAGGAGAAGAGCTACCCCCGCCCCCAACAGCCACCATAAGGAGGGACCCCAATCCGGATAATTCTGCGGGAAATAACTGGTGGCCAGCATGAATGTCATGAGCGCGAATATCAGGAACCAGCTGAAGTTGATCTCAATATCTATGCCTTTGACCCTGCCGATCACGTACGAGCCTTTCATTGCATCACCTTCCTCTACCCTATTGTATCATTTTATGCCGAAATGTAACGCCCGCCCCACTCCCCTGCCCCACCATTTCTGGTCTTTCCCGAACTCTGTTATAATTAGCGAAAATAGAATTAAATCATGAGGAAGACATATGGATAAACGGATTGCCTGGATCAGGGTAAGTCGCTTCTACACGGTGGTCAGCCTATTCCTGCGGATATTCTGGTCATTTTATTCGATTAAGTTCAAAAAGCTGTGGCACGGCCGCAACTGGCCCCAGGCCTATCGTCAGAAGCTGTTCGTCTCCGAGGCGCGCCGCTTCCGTAATACCGCGGTCGAATTGGGGGGGCTGTTGATCAAGCTGGGGCAGTTCTTCAGTACCCGGGTAGATGTGTTTCCCCAAGCCACCATCAACGAACTGACCGGGCTGCAGGATGAAGTCAAAGCGGTGCCGTTCCAGCAGGTCCGCCAGGTAGCGGAGGATGATTTCGCCCGCCCTCTGGAGGAGATCTATGCCCGGGTGGAAGAGATGCCGCTGGCCTCGGCCTCATTGGGACAGGTGCACCGGGGCGTGCTGACCAGCGGTGAGACGGTAGCCATCAAGATACAGCGGCCCGGCATCGAGGAACTGGTACGCATCGACCTGAAGGCCATCGCTGTGGTCATCGATATCATCAAGCGCCTGACCGATTGGGAAAGCAAGATCGATCTGGACGCCATTTACGAAGAATTCGCCGCCACCCTGTTGGATGAGCTCGATTACATCAAGGAAGGCAATAACGCCGAGACCATCGCTGCCAATACCCGGAGCCGGGATGAGGATATACTTTTCCCTGCCATCTACTGGAAATACACCACCCGGCGGGTATTGACCATGGAGTTTATGGAAGGGGTCAAGATCACCGATTACGAAGAACTGTCCCGCCTGGGAGTGGACCGCAACCAGGTCGCCCTCATCCTGCTCCGGGCCTATATAAACCAGATCCTGGCCGACGGCTTCTTCCATGCCGACCCCCACCCCGGCAACCTGTTCGTAACCCCCAGGGGCCAGTTGGTGATGATAGACTTCGGCATGGTGGGTTCCATCCCCCCGGAATTGAAAGAGGTGCTCATAGACCTGGTGCTGGCCATCGTCAAGCGCGACAATATGGCGGTGGTGGGATATTTCAAAAAGATCGGCTTCCTGCGTTACGATGCCGACAGCGAACTGGTGGCCCGGGCGGTGAGCCTCCTGCTGGAGGAAACCCTCGGCACCGGCATCGATTTTTCCAAAGCTGATTTCAGCGGCTTCCTTAAGGATCTTGAATCGCTGCTGTACGAGCAGCCTTTTCAGATACCGGCCCAATTTACCTTTATGGGACGGGCCCTGGGAACCTTGTACGGCATCTGCATCGGCCTCAATCCCAATTTTAACTTCTTGGATGAGGCCAAGCCCTACCTGACCTCGTTCGCCCGCAAGGAGGCGGGGGTCTGGGAGGCCGTCAAAGAAAAATCCACCCTCTTCGCCACCTCCCTGATAGAGGTCCCCCCGCTAGCAGAAAAAGTCCTGCGCCGTATGGAAAAAGGCGAAATCAATGTGAAGGTCCCCCTGCCCGGGCTGGAAGCATCGCTGGCCGCCAATACCCGGGCTATCTATTATGTGGCGGCTGGGGTGGTATTCGGTTTTTCCATCCTGACCGCGGCCTTTCTGCAGGTCAATGGAGCCGACCGCGAGGCCCGCTGGGCCTTGGGCCTTGCCCTTCTGCTGCCCCTTTATCTGATCCGCCTGGGGCGTCCCCAGGTGCGCCGCCGCATGAAGACTCCTCCCCCGCACGCTTTCCTCCGCCAGAGCCGAAATTCCAAATAATAAAAAAAATCAGCCGGCCTTTCATGTTAGGACGGCTGTGCTCATATATATGAGTTAGGGTTAAAGGTTCATACCTCACTTGATAATCAAGTTGTTAAATAACCTCACTATATAATGAGCAAAAGAAGGGGAAAGTATGAGCTTAGCAATCAAGTTGACAGGGAAGTTGATAACCGGTGACCATTTCAGGCCTGCTTTACAACTACTTGTGAAGCGTCGGGAGTGCTGCTGCAGCCTGTTTGGACTTAACTGCCTCACCTGATAACAA
>JBEHWJ010000120.1:0-4208 GCA_040217755.1 Syntrophomonadaceae bacterium
CCCTTCTTGACAATGGAGCTGACTCTATACTATAATTCTTCTTGCTGAGAAGGTGCTCAGACCCATGCGGTAGTGGCGGAATTGGCAGACGCGCTAGATTCAGGTTCTAGTAGTCGCAAGGCTGTGGAGGTTCAAGTCCTCTCTACCGCACCATACGCAAGAAGAATCCCTGACGATTCAGGGATTTTATATTTTCTGATAGCAGGATAATTGTATTTTGTATGCGTTTTAGGTTAATCATGCTAAAATGAGGTAATTGAATAGAAAACCACAAGGGCAAACCCGTCGAAAGGCGGGGACGCAAAACCGAGGGTCTAAGACTATTTAGTTATGACAGCCGGCTGCTGGATTTTATCGTACTGATGATCTGCTGTTTTATTTCACTTAACGGCAGGTTTATTCTGTTATACCGCCATGCACCGGCCTCTCGGCAGTTAATCAACATTCAATCGGGTTGGGTGATTGGCATGATTGGACTAGAAGGACGCGAAGAAAATTCCGCCACCGAAACCTTCTACACCTTATTTAATTTAAGCCCACTAGGAATGTGCATCGTTTCCGTAACCGATGAGAGATTCATCGACGTCAACGAAGCGTTCCTGGAATCCGCCGGGCTGGCCCGGGAACAAGCCCTCCAAATCGTTGCCGGCGATCCTTTTTTCTGGGTTAATGATGACGATTATCAACACTTGAAAAGGTTGGTGGCCCTGCGACGGTGTGTGAGGAATTACGAAGCCAAAATCAGACTGAAGGGCATTATAAGGATCTTGCTGTTGTCAGCCGCGGTCATCTGGTGGCAAAACCAGGCCAGTGTCCTACTGGTCATCAACGATATCACCGAGTTTAAGCATTATAAACAGGAAGTATCACGCCTGGACCGGCTGAACCTGATTGGGAGCATGGCAGCGGGAATAGCTCACGAAGTCCGCAATCCTATGACCACTATCAAAGGCTTCCTGCAGTTGATGAGGCTCAACGAAAGATATAGTGAAGATTTTGAGACCATGGATATAATGGTAGAGGAGTTGGACCGGGCCAATGGAATAATCACCGAGTTCCTCTCCCTGGCCAGAAACAAGGCCGATAATCCGGTAATAGGCGGGCTTAACAACACACTCCTGAAACTATATCCGCTTCTGCAGGCGGAAGCCACCAAGACAGACATCAAATTGGTCCTGGACCTTCATGAGACCCCAGACATAATGCAAGATGAAGCGGAACTGCGCCAGCTGGTTCTAAACCTGGCGATAAACGGCATGGAGGCGATGCCCCAGGGGGGAACCCTGACCATCAGGACACTGGAGGATAAATATGGTGTGAGCCTGGTCGTCGAAGATCAGGGAACAGGGATACCCCCTGATGTACTGGAGCATTTGGGGACTCCCTTTTTTACCACCAAAGAAAAAGGGACCGGCCTGGGGTTGGCGGTTTGCTGCCGGATTGTAGAGCGGCACAATGCCTACATGGAGGTGGACACCGATTCCCACGGTACTGCTTTTACCATCATTTTTCCCAAGTGCCATGGCGCAATCTAAGTCTTTATTTGCGCTTGCCGCCTGGGGCCGGGGCCAACACGCCGGCCAGGGCGCCCAGGGAACCTGAACCCAATGCCACCAGGGCGTCGGGGATAGGAAGGCCGAGGACGGCCAGGACGATGATGCCGCCGACGTTCAAAACCGTGACCACCCCCAGGAACCGGACCACCGTATGGTAGATCGGGGTTTGTTCCGGATCGTGAGGGGGAAGGGCTGATGTTTCGCTCATTCGGACCGCCTCCTTGGCTGGTTGCTTTCCCGTAACAGCTCGAGTCCGTTTTTCGGGTTGATACATCTTATGAAACGGTCGGCCGGATTAAACTACTTTTCTTAAAGGCCGGTCGAATCACCAGCTTTTACATCCCGGCCGGTTATGGATTAGAATATAGGCACGATCGGTGGCGGGACAGGATTATCACGCTGGCGGCGCCGGTTGGGACATTACCTGGAAACCGGGTATTCATCAAACGAGAGGATGATAGATGTGATAGCCAACAGGATGCGGGGACCGGTGGAGAACAGTTCGGTGGTCCGGGCCATGTTCGAGGAAGGCAAGCGCTTGGCGGCCATCCACGGGGCGGAAAATGTCTACGATTTCAGCCTGGGCAATCCTAACGTCGAGCCGCCTGCGGCCATCAAGCAGGCCATCATCGAGGTGGTCGATGAATTCAAACCCATGGACGTGCACGGGTATATGAACAATTCCGGTTATGAAGAGGTGCGCCAGGCCATCGCTGACTCGCTCAACCGCCGGCACGGCACCGATTTCACCCTTAAGAATATAATCATGACCGTGGGAGCCGCGGGCGGACTCAATGTGGTTTTAAAAACCTTGCTGGACCCCGGCGATGAGGTCATCGTATTTGTGCCTTTCTTCGGGGAATACCGTTTCTATGTGGACAACTACGGGGGACAGCTGGTGACGGTACCGGCCCGGGCGCCGCGATTCCAACCCGACCTGGACGTATTCAGCCAGAAGATTTCTGCCCGCACCAAAGCGGTCATCATCAATTCACCCAATAATCCCACCGGGGTCATTTATCCGGAAGCCACGATTAAAGAATTGGCCGCCATCCTGCGCCGCCAGCAACAGGAATTCGGCACCGACATCTATCTGATCGCCGATGAACCCTATCGCGAACTGGTCTATGACGGAGCCCGGGTCCCTTACCTGACCAAATATTATGAGAATACCATCGTCGGTTATTCTTTCAGCAAATCCCTATCCCTGCCGGGGGAGAGGATAGGGTACCTGGTCATCCCCAGCCAGGCGGCCGATTTCGAGAATATAATCACCGCCGCCAACATTGCCACCCGTATACTGGGATTCGTCAATGCCCCCTCGTTGTTCCAGCGGATAATCCCCAAATGCCTGGACGCCCAGGTGGACATCGCCGCTTACAACCGCAATCGGGAACTGCTCTACCACGGGCTGACCTCGTCCGGCTATGAATGCGTGAAACCGGAGGGAGCCTTCTACCTGTTCATCAAAACCCCCATCGATGACGATGTCGAGTTCTGCAAGCGGGCCAAACAGAAGAATATCCTCATGGTACCGGGGGCCTCGTACGGCTGCCCGGGCTACGCCCGCATCGCCTACTGCGTGGCTTATGACACCATCGCCAGGGCCCTGCCCGGTTTCCAGGCCCTGATAGGGGAACTGCGGGCGGGATGATACCTGCCGGTGATGATATCAACCGCAGCTGATTAATTCCGGCCAAGATTGGAAATCATGAGTATATAGCGCATGGATATTGTGATATGCTAATGATATAACCAAGATTAAGCGAGGGGGTATACTGGATGGATATGTTCGACCGCTTTATCAACCTGGGATTCGGCATGTTCAGCCTGACCAGGGAAAGGGCCCAGGCTTACATCGATGAGATGGTGGAAAGAGGCGAGATAAAAAGGGAAGACGCCCGGGAAAGTGTGGAAAAGGTCATCCAGAAGGGCGAAGAGCAGAGACAGGAGTTAAGCCAGGCGGTACAGGACGAGATGGACAAATGGAAAAGCAAGTTCGGGGTGATTACCCGGGCGGAATACGATGAGCTGCTGCAAAAGATTAAGGACCTGGAGGCCAAACTGGGCCAGAACGAGCCGCAGGCGTAGTCATCGGTCTGGGGCCGGGGTTGGGGTCATTCACCTGCCGGCCGGAGACCGCTTATAAACAGATTGATAACCTGGATTAGAGAGCGGGGAGCGAAATTCCTCGCTTTTCTGATTTCGGCCAGGATAGCAGTGTCACTCTGAACGCAACCAATAGTGGTGTCACTTTGAACGGCCTTATGTCACTCTGAACGGCCCTGCTATGTCACTCTGAGCGCAGCGAAGAGTCTACTCCCGCCGCGGACAATGTCACTCTGAGCGTAGCGAAGAGTCTACTCCCGCCACGGACAATGTCACTCTGAACGCAGTGAAGAGTCTATCCCCAGGGGCGAGATTTCTCGCTGCGCTCGAAATGACATAATACTGTCACTCTGAACGCAGTGAAGAGTCTATTCACAGGGGCGAGATTTCTCGCTCTGCTCGAAATGATATAATACTGTCACTCTGAACGCAGTGAAGAGTCTATTCACAGGGACGAGGTTTCCTGCTCTGCTCGAAATGACATAATACTGTCACTCTGAACGCAGTGAAGAGTCTGTATAACCAGGGCCGGCCTGGAGGACA
>JBEHWJ010000121.1:0-4200 GCA_040217755.1 Syntrophomonadaceae bacterium
ACTGCGCGCTATGGTCCAACCAGGAGGCCAGCCCTGAGGAATTACTCGAAGAAGTATTGCAGGTTGCCAGGATCTTGCGGCGATGTCGTCCCTCCATGGCAGCCATCGCCAATTGTGCCCGCAGGATCATACTGGGTTTGGATTCTTTACGTCAGCGCCTCCCCGCCGCCATCAGCCGGGAGGCTTGGCGGATGGAAATAGCGGCGGTCATAGACCAGGTCAGGCAGGAAGCCATCGCCAGCCGGAGGGAGAGCCTAGCCAATGCGGCCGCTGTTATCAGCCGGGTTGGAACAGTGGCCACCTGTAGCTACAGCTCGACCGTGGTGGAGGGGATAACCCAGGCGTATGAGCGCAACCACCGGCCCCAGGTTATCGTCATCCGCTCCCTCTCCGGCAGCCTGAGTCATGGGGAGAAGACCAGGCACGAACTACTGGGGCATGGCATCGGATGCCGGTTGCTGGAGGATGACTTCGAGGCCGAAGATCTGGACGGCATCGACGCGGTCATCTTGGGCTCCGACCAGTTATGCCGGGATGGTACCATCGTCAACGGTTATCCCAGCTTGCGGCTGGCCGAAACGGCAGCTGCCCACCATCCGCCCATTCCGGTATATGCGATAAGCGATAGGTTCAAATTGAACTTGGACTTTACCCCCGTAGAGGTGGAGTCTGGATTCGAAGTTATACCTTCCCGGCTGTTAACCGGTATAATAACTGAAGATGGCACCCTGGCGGGTCCAGACATCGCAGTCTATGCAGAAAGACACTGGCCAGGCTGATCAAGAGGTTGGGCCGCCCGCAGGCACAAGGGGGCAGCAACGCACGAGGGGAAGGTTCGAGACCACTGATGAAGTACCGGTTTTGTCATCCTGAGGAGTTAATAGACTCTTCACTGCGTTCAGAGTGACACATATTTGTCATCCTGAGGAGCCGAAGGCAACGTTTTGTCATCCTGAGGAGCCGAAGGCGACGAAGGATCTCATCAACAATACTGTATTATTGGTCGTTATCTAGTTACAAGACTCTTCGCTTCGCTCTGAGTGACATGTCACTAGATGCTTCGCTGACGCTCAGCATGACACATTTTAGAGATTTCTTCAGTAGTCTCGGACTGTTACTCGTGTGCCTTACAGCGGGAGGGGATAAGCCGGGGATGGTTATGATCCGGTGTTCCGGCCGACCGAAAATATAAGAAGGCGATGGAGGTTTATCAGTGGGAATCGAACAGGTCCGCGAGTATTTTAAGATTTATGGCCGCGACGACGATATCATGGAGTTTGACATATCCAGTGCTACCGTCGAATTGGCCTCCCAGGCCTTGGGGATAGAGCCGGCGCGTATAGCCAAAACCCTGTCATTCAGGGACGATGGCGGCGCCATGCTGGTGGTGACGGCCGGGGACGCCAAGGTGGACAGCAGCAAGTTCAAATCCGTATTCGGTTTTAAAGCCAGGATGTTAAAACCGGAGGAAGTGATGAAATACACCGGATATGCGGTGGGCGGGGTGTGCCCTTTTGGGTTGACCGGAGACGTGCCGGTATACCTGGATGTATCCCTGCAAAGATTCGAATCGGTCTACCCGGCCTGCGGAAGTGACAACTCCGCCATAAAATTAAGCTTGCCGGAACTGGAGATCTTTTCCGCCAGCCGGCGGTGGATCGATGTGTGTAAGAACTGGCAGGACTAACCGGGGACCTGAAGGCAGATGCCAAGTACCTGCGGTACTGCCATAGTGATTGGAGGGCATAGAGCAGGGGGGCCGATGAATAGAATAGTATAACGCTTTATTGCGGAGCAGCAGATTCCCGACCATGGGGACGATGTGAGTCAGCTCGACGCGGAGGTTGGTAAGATATGAATATTCTGCCCGGGGATTTCATCTATCAGCTGACCTCCAATCCTATTCTATCGATGACCTTGGTGCTCACCCTGGGCGTGCTCCTGGTCAACGGCTGGACCGATGCTCCCAACTCCATCGCGACATGTGTGGCTTCACGTTCCCTGCCCATAAGGAAGGCGGTCCTTATGGCCGCGGGGTTTGATTTTTTAGGAGTCTTCGTAATGACCCTGATCAATTCCCGGGTGGCCCAGACCATCTATAAGATGGTCGATTTCCGGGGTGACCTGGATGCTTCGCTGGCCGCCCTGTGCGCAGCCATGGCGGCCATAATCATCTGGGCCAGCCTGGCAGCCAGATTGGGGATACCAACCAGTGAAGGGCATGCCCTTATCGCCGGAATTTCCGGTTCTGCCATCGCCCTTCAAAATGGCTGGTCGGGTATAAATGGGGATGAGTGGATCAAGGTTGTCTATGGGCTGTTTTTATCTATCCTGGTGGGTTTTACCGCCGGCTTTTTCTTGGCCAAGTCAGCTCAAAATATGTTCAGGGGCATCGACCGCCGCGGCGCGGGCCCGTTTTTTATCAAGGCCCAGGTGTTGGCTTCAGCCGGGATGGCCTTCATGCATGGGGCCCAGGATGGTCAAAAGCTGATGGCGGTGGTTATACTCGGCATCATGCTGGTCAACCGGGTGGACCCGACCGTCGATTTCCTTATCCCCACCTGGCTGATGTTGCTGTGCGCGGCAGTTATGGCCACCGGCACCGCTTGGGGCGGACGCCGTATCATTAAGACGGTGGGCATGGATATGATCAGATTGGAGCCCTATCAGGGATTTGCCGCCGATGCCGGAGCCGCTGCCAGCCTCCTGCTGGCGTCCATGCTGGGATTGCCGGTCAGCACCACCCATACCAAAACCACCGCGATCATGGGAGTGGGTGTGGCCCGGCGGTTCTCCGAGGTTAAATGGAGGGTGGTGAAGGACATGGCCTTCGCCTGGCTGTTGACATTTCCAGGTTGTGGGCTGGTTGGTTTCCTCATGACCTTCCTGTTTATAAGATTGTTTGCTTAAAGGAGGCCGGCCAGGGGTGCTTTTCAATTTCAAGCGTAACAATCCTTACGACTATATCCGTGCCTTTGCACGCCTCTCGGACTATTCGGTCCAGGCGGCCGAATACCTGGATAAATGCTTCCAAGAGTTTTCCCCGGAAAAAATGCCGCAAATGCTTGTCCAGATGCATGAGATCGAACATAATGCCGATGCCGCCAAGGATTTCATGGTAAAAAAACTGGTGCGCGAGTTCCTGCCCCCTTTCGACAAAGACGACATCATGTTCCTGGCACACCAAATCGATACCGTCACCGAGGCTATCGAAGAAGTGCTGATTTTTATAGACGTCCGTCAGATCAGGGAGATTCCCCCCGCAGCCAGGCAGTTCAGCGACCTGATAGTCAAATGCTGCCAGACCATGAATATGGCCTTGGGAGAGATGAAAGACTATAAAACCTCGGTGTGGTTACCTGATCACCTGGCGGCGGTAAACCGCATGAAGAAGGAAGGCAAAGACCTGCATGGCTCCTCGATCAAGAAGATCCACCAGGGTCGCCGGAATCCAGTCCTGATGGTCAACTGCACCGGACTGTTCAATTGTCTGGAGAGGTGCACCAACAACTGCAAGGAGGTGACCAATACCGTGGAGAGGATGGCGATCCGGTATTCCTGATAGGGCTGATCCCCACCCAACTGCTGCATGAAATGCCAGGATTATGCCTGGACGGCCGCAGCCGGTTCAATTAATCTTAAGATAAGATATTGAATTCAACAAAAACCGCTATCGGTGTTGTATTATTATACTGCTGGCAGGAAAATACGGAATAAATGATTTTTAAGGGAGTAGTGGCTTTGAGCGGATTCTTTGGGGTAGTATCCCGGCAGGATTGCGTAACAGATGTATATTTCGGCACCGATTACCATTCCCACCTGGGTACCAGCCGGGGCGGGATGGCTATCTGGAGCGGCAGTGGATTTAACAGCTCCATCCATAATATCGAGAACACCCAGTTCAGGGCCAAGTTCCAATCGGAATTATCCGCCATGAAGGGCCATATGGGTATAGGCTGTATCAGTGACACCGAACCGCAGCCCCTTACCGTGCGCTCCCATTTGGGCCAGTATGCAATAAGCACGGTGGGCAGGATCAACAACCTGGCGGAGTTATCCGATCAGGCTTTCAATATCCGTAACATGCATTTCCTGGAGACCAGCAAGGGGACGATAAATCCCACCGAACTGGTGTCAGTGATCATAGACCAGGAAAACTCCTTCCAGGATGGCCTGCTGGCAGCCCAGGAACTCATCGAG
>JBEHWJ010000122.1:0-4182 GCA_040217755.1 Syntrophomonadaceae bacterium
GAGGTCAACAGCCAACAAATAGTCAGTATTGAGAGGAGATATTTACCCCGGGAAGCCAGGGAGGGGAGCCCGTTTTTGTTGGAGAGCAAGATGGTGGGTGTTATTGAAGAGATAATGAAACGCAGCAGATATGAATCTGATGAAAATAAATAGGCGGTTCTGATCTTTGGGGGTTGAATGGAAATGGCTATGAGCTGACCGGGTATTCATCGCAACGCATGGCCCGACCGACCTATAGTGATTTGCTGAACTGGTCACAAATAAAAAAGGCTCCCCTTACCCTAAGAGGAGCCTTTAGGCATTTCGGTGTTATACAATAAATCAATGATCGACCGCTATCATAACATTAGAGGCCTTAATAACGGCATAGACTTCCTTGCCGACCGACAGATCCAAATTAATGGCTGAGTCTTTGGTAATCATACTTACCACCTGATTGCCCCCGGGGAGTTCAATGACTATCTCGGCATTCACAGTGCCTGGTTTAAGACTGACAATCCTGCCCTTCAACTGATTCCGTGCGCTGATTTTCATGAGCTTCACTCCTTCCCGGTTTTAGATAACTTGTACAATTTCATACTACCATATTCATAAATATTGTCAAAAAATCCGAATCCTCTTACTTTTCTCTCGGACTACGTTCCCCGGTGGTTCGTTCCCAGGACCCTGGTCTGGCCGACTACGCTAGAGGCTCAGAAGATTGCCCACAGTTCACTTTTCGACAACAAAATCAGGGTACCTGAAAGCTGCAAAATATTTAGTATACAAAAACGCAGGTTTTTATATTAAAGCAGCAGGATTTTCCGGGAGGGTGTCGAACAAGTGTAACAACCTTATGTTTTATAGGTGCAGAATTTAATACCCTTGAAATTCCGAGCTTTGTGGCCTAAAGCATCCAGCTATGGCGCAAAGCCGATGGGTAAGCTTGGAAACGGACTTGCCCCCCGTGGTTGGAAAGGAATTGGGGTGAGTCTGGCTTGCGTTTGGACTTGTCCCGGAGTGTGGTAGAATTTGATTCTCAGACATTTGCCTCCAGCCTTGGGCTGGGGGTTTTTGTATTTCTGCCCGGCGGCAGGGGAATTTTCGAAAGGAGTGATGGTAGTGGAACTAGTGAAACTCATCATCGATGGAAGGGAGGTTGAAGCCCCGGCAGGGACCACGATACTAAAGGCTGCGGAATCGGTGGGGATAGAAATACCCCGCTTGTGTTACGATCCCGACCTGAGTCTGATGGGATCATGCCGTATGTGTGTGGTTGAAGTGGATGGGAACCGGCTGTTGCCGGCATCATGTGTTACGCCGATAATGCCTGGTATGGTCGTCAATACCGAGTCACCGGCCGTTATCGAAGCCAGGAAGACCATTTTGGAACTCCTGCTAGCCAATCATCCCCTTGATTGCATGACCTGCGACAAACTCGGTGACTGCAGACTGGCCGACTACGCTTATCGCTATGGCGTAAAGGACAGCCCGTTCAAGGGAGAGAAATACTGTTATGCGATTGATGAAAGCAATCCTTTCATTCTCCGTGACCTGAACAAGTGCATCCTTTGCGGTGCTTGTGTCCGGGCTTGTGAAGAGATGACCGGCCAGGACAACCTATCATATCTAAATCGTGGATACCACCGCAAAGCTACCACCGCAGGGGACGTCGACTATATCAATTCCGACTGCGTGTTCTGCGGACAATGCGTAGCGGTTTGTCCTACTGGTGCTCTTACCGAGAAGACCATGGCGGGACAGGGCCGCCGCTGGGATATCGAACGGGTGCGGACCACTTGCCCATTCTGTGGAACCGGATGTAATTTCGATCTGGCGGTGAAGGACAAGAAGATAATCGGTGTGCTTTCCAATCCCGACAGCCCGGTCAATGGACGCAGCCTCTGTATCAAAGGACGTTTCGGCTGGGACTTCATCTACAACGAAAACCGTCTTACCACCCCCTTGATTAAAAAAGAAGGTAAATTTGAACAAGCATCCTGGGATGAAGCTTATGACCTGATAGCAAAGCGGCTCAACGAGATCAAGGCCCAATATGGACCTGATTCCTTTGCCGCCCTAAGTTCTGCCCGCTGTACAAATGAGGAGAACTACCTGGTACAAAAATTCACCCGCGCAGGCATGGGGACAAACAACGTCGACCACTGCGCCCGCACCTGACATGCTCCCACCGTTGCCGGTCTGGCAACTACTTTCGGAAGCGGAGCTATGACCAATCCTTTCAGTGATATTACCAATGAAGCAGAACTCATGGTACTCGTCGGGACCAATACCACCGAGGCTCATCCGGTGGCCGGATACAAGATGCGCCAGGCAGCCCGCAAGGGATGTAAACTGGTGGTCTGCGATCCCCGCCACATCGACCTGGTCGATGAAGCCGACATTTGGCTGCGTCAGAAACCAGGAACCGACATCCCGCTTCTAAACGGCCTGATGCACATAATCATCAAGGAAGGACTGGAAGATAAGAAGTTTATCGAGGAGCGGACCGAGAACTACGAAGAGCTGAAGGCTATCGTGGAGAATTACCCGCCCGAAAAAGTGGCACAAATCACCGGCCTGGCCGTGGAAGATCTTTATACAGTCGCCCGGCTTTATGCCACCACCGATAAGGCCATGATATTCTATACCCTGGGAATAACCGAGCATATCTGCGGTACCCGTAACGTTATGAGCATTGCCAACCTGGCTATGCTGACCGGGCACCTGGGCCGCCCTGGAGTCGGCGTTTGCCCGATACGCGGCCAGAACAACGTACAGGGAGCCTGCGACATGGGGGCCCTCCCCAACGTTTACTCGGGTTACCAGTCGGTCACCGTGGAGGCCAACCGGGAGAAATTTGAAAAAGCCTGGGGTGGCTCCATGCCCGCCAAAATAGGATTGAAGATACCCGAAATGTTCGAAGCTGCCCATGAGGGCACGGTGAAGGCTATGTACATCCTGGGTGAGAATCCGGTGCTGACCGACCCCAACGCCAATCATATCAAGGCTGCCCTTGAGCATCTGGATTTCCTGGTAGTCCAGGAGTTGTTCCTCACTGAGACTGCTGCCTACGCGGATGTAGTCCTGCCCGCAGCCAGTTTTGCCGAATGTGATGGTACTTTCAGCAATACCGAGCGCCGGGTACAGAGAGTACGCCAGGCCATAGAGCCTATCCCCGGCCAGGCCAACTGGGAGACCATTTGCCAGATGGCCACCCGGGTGGGATATCCCATGAGCTATGAGAGCCCGAAAGACGTCTGGGACGAGATGGCGTCTTTGTCTCCCTCCATGGCCGGTATCAATTATGCCCGGCTCGATGAAAACAACAGCCTGCAGTGGCCCTGCCCCTCGTTGGACCACCCGGGAACGCCCTTCCTGCATGCCGGCAAATTTACCCGGGGACTGGGACTCTTCCAGCCTTCGGAACATATTCCGCCCGGGGAGATGCCTGACGAAGAATATCCGTTCCTGCTGTCTACCGGCAGAATACTGCAGCACTACAACGTCACTACTCCATACTCCAAAGGCCTGGCCAGTGTGTGGGACAAGGAGATGGCAGAAGTCAATCCGCTGGATGCCGAGAAACTGGGACTGCAGACCGGCAACCTGGCCAAGGTTACGTCCAAACGCGGTGAAGTTTTGACTCATGTCAAAGTAACCGACCGGGTACTGCCCGGAGTCATATGGATGTCATTCCACTATGCTGCTACTCCGACCAACGTATTGACCAGTCATCACCTGGATCCGATAACCGGAACCGGCGAGTATAAAGTGGCTGCGGTCAAGATCGAGAAGGTAGGATAGGAGGGGAAAGATGCGCAAGGTACCGGTAGACGAAGCAATAGGCTTGACGCTGGGATACGATATGACCAGGATTGTGCCTGGCCGCATAAAACACCGGGCCTTCCGCAAAGGACAGGTTATTTCCGAGAAGGATGTGCCCAAACTCAAGGACATGGGCAAGGAACACATCTATGTATGGGACCCTGAGGAGAACATGGTGCATGAGGACGAAGCTGCCATGCACCTGGCCAGGCTGGCCGTAGGCCCGGGACTTAAGTTGACTGAGCCCAACCAGGGGCGGGTCAATATCTGGGCCGGCTGCGACGGGCTCCTGAAAGTACAGGTGGAGCAGCTCCACCAACTCAACAACCTGGATGACATCGTTTTTGCCACCTTGCATAATGACCGGATCGTGAC
>JBEHWJ010000123.1:0-4175 GCA_040217755.1 Syntrophomonadaceae bacterium
AATTCCGCCACCTTGACCCCCATCAACAATCCCGGGCAGACATGACCATGAAATTGGATGGCCAGCTCCAGGGGAGGCATGTTCTTGCACATATTCACACCAACCTCTCGTTATCGATTATCCCGCTTCACCTAACGGCGGCCGACGCGGCTGCCGTCATATATCTCCCTCACCCGGCCCACCAGGCTGTTGACCTGTATCGGCAGGGGCTGGTCGTTTACTTCGCATATCTCCAGATTGTACCGGTTAAGCGGCAACAGTACCTTGACCGCCGGGGCGGAAGCGATGGCCTCGGCCATGCGGGGAGTCAATTCCCCCAGGAAAGCATGGGCGGCTATGATGGAGACGGAGCCGACTATTACATCCACCCGATGGCAGCAATACGTAATGGCATTCTCGCCGCTGGCTCCTTCGTTGGCCCCCGCTTTAAGCATGAGTGATGAGGCCAACGCATTGGTTCCCAGGCCGATTATGTGGCAGGAGCTGCCCAGCTCCTGGCGCAGCCGTTCTACGATCAGGCGGCCGATCCCTCCACCCTGGCCATCCACTACCGCTATCTTCACCACTCATCCTCCTCTTTTTGGACCTCAGTATAACATATCGGAGCAATAAATTTTGCCCGGGATTGAGCCATGCTTACGTTGATGCTCCTCAGACTAATTGGTTCGATATTAAATTATAAATCCACCGTTGGGGCTTAACACCTGCCCGGTCAGGAAGTCAGCCTGCTCCGAGGCCAGGAACGACAAGGCGTAGGCGATATCCTGGGGGGTGCCCAACCTCATCAAAGGGGTAGCTTCGACCAGGGCGGCCCGGTCGTCCTCCGCCAGGAACGCGTTCATGTCAGTATCGATAATCCCTGGAGCCACGCAGTTGACTTGGATGTTGCTGGGCCCCAGCTCCCGGGCCAGGGCTTTGGTGAAACCTATCACCGCCGCTTTGGCGGTGGAATAATGCACCTCGCAGGAGGCTCCGGTGATACCCCAGATCGAGGCCAGGTTGATTATCTTGCCCCGCTTGCGTCTGATCATCCCCGGCACTACCGCCTGGCAGCAGTTGAAGATCCCCTTCACATTTACGCCCAGCATAGCGTCCCAGTCCTCGTCGGTTATATCGGTGAACAGCTTCTGCTGGGCGATCCCGGCATTGTTTATCAACACATCGATACAGCCAAAACGCTCCAGCACTGACCGGACCATGTACTCAACCTGTTCCCGGTTTGACACGTCGGCCTGGCAGGCCATGGCCCCGCAACCCTCCCCGGTTAGCCCGGCAACCAAATCCTGAGCCGCCTGTTGCGAGTGCAGATAATTTACCACCACATTGCAGCCCTGCCGGGCGAACAGTTGAGCACTGGCCCGTCCGATACCGCGCGAACCCCCAGTAATAAGTACGGTTTTTTTCATAATCGGGGCGCTCCTTTCATATCGCCGACCGCTGCGGCTCGGCCGCAGCTTTATGGCCCCGGGCCAGCGAGGCCAGGACACCCAGGCAACAAAAGACGAAAAAGATCATAAAAGCTGTATGGATAGCGGACATCAGCACCGCGGGGTCTACCTGGCTGAGCCGGGCCTGCCCCAGGTAGGCAGCCATGATCAGAGTGACGATGGCCATGCTGACCGCCTGCCCTACCATTCTCATGGTGCCCAGGGTGGAGGAGGCGATCCCGTATAAACGGGGTGGCACCGAACTCATTACCGCGTTGGTATTGGGCGATGAAAACAGGGCAAAACCCAGCCCGATCAAGGCCAGGTTGGGTATCAGCAGGTAAATGGAAGTCTGCCGGTTGAGAAACAGGAAGATAAATATCCCCATGGTGCTGAGCAACATCCCGGTGGTGGCCACTTTGCGCGGCTCGATGCGGTCGGACAGGCTTCCGGCCAGCGGCGAAAGCAAAGCCATCATCAGCGGCTGGGAGAGCAGGATCAGACCGGCAGTCTGCGAGCTGTAGCCCATTATGACCTGCAGGTATATAGAAAGCAGGAACCCCAACCCGAACGTGGCGCTGTAGTTGATCATCGCCGCCAGATTGGCAAAGGCGAAGGTGATATTCTCCACGAACAGTTTTATCCGGATCAGGGGATGCTCCTGCCCCAGTTCAAACCAGACGAAAATACCCAGGCACAACGCTCCCAGGCCGGTTGCGTACCAGGCCCAGGGCGAGGAAGACAGGGACGAGACCCCGTACAGGAAGGCGGCCAGCCCCACCACATAGAGCAGGGTGCCAGCCAGATCGTAGCGCTCTCCTTCCGCACCCCGCCATTCTCCCTTCAACCAGCCGGCCGTAAATATGGTTACCGCCAGACTGATGATCACTATGAAGTAAAAGATGCTCCGCCAACCCAGATTGTGGTTCATCCAGCCGCCCAGTACCGGCCCCAGGGAGAGTCCGGTATAGGTGCTGGCCACCGACATCCCCAAGGCTTTCCCCATTCGGGCGGGAGGATAGACCGAAGTAAGAATAGCGGTCGAGGTACTGAATATCATGGCCGAAGTTATGCCTTGCAGCAGGCGCAGGGTCACCAGCATCTCCATCGAAGTGGCCAGGCTGCATAAAAATGAAACCAGGGTAAATAAACATAATCCGGTAAGGAAGACCTTGCGGCGGCCGATGATGTCAGCCAAGCGGCCGAACGGCAGCAGCAGCGCGGCCGAAGCCAGCAGGTAGCCGGTAACCACCCAGCCCAATAATAAGGCACTGCTATGGTATTCTTCCCCCAGCAGGGGCAGGGCCAGGTTGATGGCGCTGCCGATGAAGGGGACCAGAAAAGCGGTGCCCGTAACCACCAACAGGGTCACTCGCTCCTGATTAAGGTTTTCGTTTGCCAATGGTTCAACCTCCATATGATGCAATGCCAAATGGGTTAATGGGTGAAAAGAAGTTTTGCAATCGTTACCCGGTATGTCGGTCATATCATTATTTATTCAATTTGATACGACCGCCACGTTCATTATTATAACTGCTTTTATCCATTCAATAAATAAACCAGATCCCAGGCATCCCTCTGAATCCCGGCAAGGACATGTTATCCTTAATGGTTTTTGGCATTATTGAATTCAGTTCTGGACAAGATAAATTATCGGCATCAATGGCAGATGCTTATGATTAATATTTAAGAGAGATTGAGGTGGTCCGATATGGGCAGGTCTCGCCTGATTATTATCTTCATTTTGATTATATTGATGAGCCTAACGGCTGGATGTGGCCGGCAAACGTCTGAAAAAAAGCCACTTGAAAACGGCCAGAGCAAAAAGCCGCCTACCGAATTGAAAAGCCTGGGCTCCGACCTGGACACGATGATATCGGAACTGGATAAGAAGATAAAGGCCCGCAGCGGCGTTACCATGCAGCAAAATATCAAGCTGAATCCCCAGACCGGGACGAGCGGCGCGGAGCCGCAGACCGGGCAGTCTACCTCCGGTCAACAGCAGAATAGTCAGAAACAGGGGGGCCAATCGGACGCCAATCAAAAACAGAAACAAACCAGCCAGGGCGAGAGCAGCGGTCAAGACAGCCAATCGCAGGGTAATCAGGGCCAATCCCAGGGCCAAACCACGGCCAAGACCGGCCAAACCGGCACTCAGCCGCAAGGTGCAGCCAGCCAGCAGGCTGAGGCCGCCAGCGATTGGCAGAAGGAGTTCACCAGTATGCGCAAAATCCATGAGAGCTGGAACAGCCTGATGCCGGAAGCTATAGAAGCCGGGATGGCTACCGAGGCCCGCAACCAGTTCACCACGGCCCTGGAGCAGCTGACCCAGGCTATCACCGCCCGGCAGCCTGAAGCCAGCATGACCGCCGCCTTGGAACTATACAAAAACTATGCCGACCTGACCCGATACTTTTCCAATGCGGTACCGCCCGAGTTTCATCGGCTAAAATACGAGGTAATGGCGGCTGTCTATGAATCCAGTCAGAAGAATTGGAGCAAGGCCGAGGAACATGTCCCCAAGATGCAGGAACAATGGCTATATCTTGGGGCCAAGGCCAAAGATGCAGATCCCAAGATGCTTAGTAAGACGGAGTTCTCCATCATGGATCTGCAGAATGCGGTTAAAACCCGCCAGTCCGACCTGATAATGATTAAGGGCGAGATAGCCATGACCAACCTGAGCAACCTGCAGACTAAAATGTCCAGCCAATCCGGGGGACAAAGCCAATCCTCCGGGCAAAATCA
>JBEHWJ010000124.1:0-4154 GCA_040217755.1 Syntrophomonadaceae bacterium
ACGGCTGCTGGTAGGGGGGATGGAGAAAGTATATGAGATCAACCGCAGTTTTAGAAATGAGGGGATCTCCACCAAACATAATCCCGAGTTCACCATGCTGGAACTATACCAGGCCTACGCCGATTATGAGGTTATGATGACCCTGACCGAGGATTTGATCAGCTCCGTGGTCGACAAGGTATTTAGTACCATGGTGGTCGAATTCGAGGGCCAGGAGATCGATTTGACCCCGCCCTGGCCCAGGGTCACAATGCTGCAGGCTATTCAAGACTGTACCGGAGTGGATTTCAACCAGATCGCCAGCGACCAGGAAGCGCGGCAAGCGGCTGAAAGAATGGGATTGGAAGTCGACCCCCGCCAGACCCGGGGGGAGATAATCAATGAGATCTTCGAAGCGTTTGTGGAAAAAACCCTGATCCAGCCGGTATTCATTTATGGTCACCCGGTCGAACTTTCGCCCCTTGCCAAGCGCAACGCGGCCGATCCAAGGTTTACCGATCGCTTTGAGTTATATATTATGCAGCGCGAGATCGCTAACGCCTTTACGGAACTCAACGACCCCCTGGACCAGAGAAACCGCTTCCAGCAGCAAGTGGAGAAGAGAGCCAGCGGTGACGCTGAAGCACACATGATGGATGAGGATTACATCAACGCCCTTGAGTATGGTATGCCCCCGGCCGGCGGTGAGGGAATCGGCATTGACCGCCTGGTCATGCTGTTGACCGATTCGTCATCCATCCGCGATGTCATCCTTTTTCCGACCCTGCGCCGGCGGGACTAGGAACTCTTGAAAAACCCATATATGCACAAAAAAGCGCCCGCACGGGCGCTTTTGTTCGACCCGGCTTAATCAGTACGAGTAGTCATCCATGAATGGACCGATAATTTTGCATAAATCAATTCGCCTATCTTGATGCAGAGCAACACTGCCGCCCCTACTAGTAATCCGGTCAGCAGCCCGCCCAGGGTGCGGTTGACGGAAACCATCACCGCCGTGAAGACGTGGCAGAAGGAATTGACCATCGAGATGCTGCCCATCATCACTCCCAAACCCAATACCAGGAGAATCAGATCCTGACGGTATTTTTTATACCAGTAAATCATCACCATCAGGGCGGGATAGCCGATCAGCAGCTCCTTGAAACGCGGCCGGGCCAGGAAAACGCTTTCCAGGACTTCCCTCGTCCTTATCTCCAGCCCCGATACCGACACCATGGCGTTGCCGCTGCGGCCAATATAGTAGTAGCCGGCTGCGCCTCCCACCATGAGCAATACCAGCACCAGGTAGTTGGGTCTGTCGAGCAGGAAGCGGATTGCTTTGTCCTTGAAGCTGCCGAAGCCGACCATAACCCCGACATAGTTGATGGGGAACAGCAGCAACGGGGCCAGGAAAGACAGCTTCACCCCGCTGAAGATGAGTACGTTCATTATATAGCGGATATCTGCCAGACTGGTCACCGCAGTATACATACCCAACCCGTTAATACCCAGAATTATGGCCAGTGAAAACAGTAACTGCTGCAGATAAGGTTTGCCTCGATTGTCTTTTAGGTAGATCAGCAGCATCAAACTGGATAGGGAAGGATACAGAATGGCCCCGCCCAAGGCATATAGCTTGGAAAAATCAGCCGGCAACAAAATATTCAGCCCGAGGCACGCTAAACCGGCGGTTATCAGCCAGGCCGCCAGCCAAGCCGCCTGGATGCGGGGCCGGAACAGCCAGAGCAGGTAAATCGTCCCCCCCAGCAACAGGCTGAGCGACACCATCAGGCGGTGAAAGGGGCTGGTCATCTGGTTGGACAGGTCATTCAAAGGCTGATCGATGGCAAATCCTTTACCGCTGATAGTGGCGTGAAAACGCCCGATAGTGTCTATAGTATCATTCAGGTTGCGGGAGAAACTCAGTTTGGTGTCTTTAAACGGGACCACATACATGATGCGGATGCCGCGATCGATGACCCCACGCACCCAGCGGTAGTAGCGCTCATCCACGCTGGTAACGAATTCGTCATTGGTGGTGGAGTATACCCGGTTGATGGGGTAAGCGGCACTTGCCATCACCTCTTCCAAACCAGCCTGTTTGTAATATTGCAGTTGGTTGGAAGCTTCGATGATACCGATGGTAAGATGGTTTCTCTCCACCCACTCACCGATCCAATCGACGTTTTTCGCTGCTCCGTAAAGGTCATTGCCGCCGAATATTACATATTTGACCCCATATTCAGAGACCAGCCGGTCATACTCGGCCCGGTAATGGATATTGGTTCCCATGTTGCTGCCGGGTCGCAGGATTATATCGAAACCCTTGTTTTTTAGGTTGGCCAGTAATGTTTCATCGAATCCCAGGCGGGCATCAAGATCCCTGCTCACGGGTTTGTTTTTGTCGGCCGGGCTGGGCTCTACGTAAATCGTGCCCAATTCAGCGTTGATGATGAAATAATAGTTGTCGCCCAGTTGAAAGGTTATAAGCTCATTGGGAAGAAAACGGACTGTCAGCCGCTGCTGCAAGAAATCAGCCATGGCGGGATTGCTGGCCACCACCACCAGATTGGAGGGGCTGATGTACCTTGAACCGATAGCCCGCTCAGCCGCGTGCCGGACCTGAGGGGAAATAGCGGCGTTAAGTGCAGAAAAATCGCCATACGAAGACACCATAACGTCCCCGTTGTAGGCCAGATCGCGCAGGGTGATCTCACTAACCGCGACCGAACTTACCCCTTTCTCCTGCAGCCGCGCCAGGACGTTATCCATGTCCAGGTTGGCTGAATTGGCGGACCTCTCAAACTCCCGATAGTCGATAGTCGTCACCACGTTTTTGTTTTGGGCTTCGTTGGTGGTCCGCAACTGCACTCCGCCATATGACAGAATCAAGGTCAGAGCCAGTAAAACCCATAACCATCTGGTTGATTTTCCATGGATCGATTCGGGCACTTCTTACACATCCCCCTTTTTCCTATGTCACCCTCCCAATTATACACCAGACCCACCATGCGGGCCCATGTTGAGGGGAGGATTATTTCTCCTTCAGTCCCATGATGGTGGAGCGAATGGGAGTGAGATAGGCCACGCCCACATAGAACAGGCCACTGACCGAGAGGGGCAATACAAAATACAGGCCTTCAAATTTAAGCCATCGCCCCACCAAAATCACGGCTATCATCGCCGCCACGGGCAACAGCAATTGCATCAGGTAGCTTAACAGGTCCTGCCCCAGAAAACTGCCGATTTCCTTCCGCAGGAGGTAACCGGTAACCAAGGCATAGATAAGCATCACCAATGAAGTCGAGATTGAAATGCCCATAATGCCGTAGGTCTTATACAGCAGCATATCTAAACCCACCTTCAATACCAGGCAAATGATACTGGCCTTCATGGGGATATGGAATTTTTTCAAGGCATAATAGACGCGGTTGAAAATTTCCTGACAGGCATAACCAGCCACGCCAAAACTATACCCCAGAAAAGCCAGGGCGGTAATCGTGGTGGACTTGTCAGTAAAGGCTCCCCGCTGGTAAACCAGGGCGATCAGTTCCTGGTTATAGAACACTACCAGGATCAAATAAGGCACCAGGATAAACAATAGGATTTGGAAAACGGTCTTAAGCAGGCCCCGGATCCGCTCGTGGTCACCATCCAGACAGTACTGCGATAGGCGCGGAAAAACCACGGTAGCCATGGCCACGATAAAGACACTGGTTATTGTTACAAACAGATTGCTGCCGAAACCTAGCGCAGCGGTTGTGCCAACCGGTAGATGGGTGGCGAATCTGCGGTCAATGATGAGGCACAGTTGCAGCAGGGAGTTACCCAATAAAATAGGGAGCAATTGCTTGAACAAGAGGCGGGTATGTTCATTATGAAAGTCTATCCGGCTAAAAAAGCGATACTTCTCCTTAAATAATACCGGTACCTGGATCAGGAATTGTAACAACCAACCCAGGGTGGTCACGTAACCCAGCATAACCAGGTCGTCACCCTTTACAAACAAGGAGGTTATGACGAGGATGTTAAAGGGGATGCTGATAGACGCCGACAACAAAAAATGACCATGTACCTGAAGCACCCCGGCAGCAACGTAGGTAAGGCTGACAAAAAGCAGGGTTGGCAGCATGATGCGGGTCAGGAGCACCGCCAGACCAGTAACATCATCGCTG
>JBEHWJ010000125.1:0-4150 GCA_040217755.1 Syntrophomonadaceae bacterium
GCATCACCGAGGGGGCCGAAGCGCAGCGAGTTGAGGCTGGCGATAGGCCGGGCCCCCATGGTAAAAATGTCGCGGACTATCCCGCCTACCCCGGTTGCCGCCCCCTGGTAGGGCTCTATGGCGGAAGGATGGTTGTGGCTCTCGATCTTGAAGACCAGGGCCTGGCCGTCGCCGATATCCACCACCCCGGCGTTCTCCCCCGGCCCCTGGATAACCTGAGGCCCCTGGGTGGGGAAGGTTTTCAACAAAGGCCTGGAATTCTTGTAACCGCAGTGTTCCGACCACATGACCGAAAACATGCCGGTCTCGAGGTAATTCGGCTCCCGGCCCATTATGCCCGTTATCTTCTGGTATTCCTCATCGGTCAGGCCCATCTCCCGGTAAGTCAGTTCACTCATCAGCGTTTTCCCTCCAGAAAGGATTGCAGCATGGAAGCAAAGATCCCCAATCCGTCGGTACCACCCAGGATCTCTTCCGAGCACCGTTCGGGATGGGGCATCATCCCCAGGACATTGCCGCCCTCATTGATGATCCCGGCTATGTTGGCTACCGAGCCATTGGGATTGGCCTCCTGGCTCTCCGCCCCGTTCTCATCACAATAGGTGAAGAGGATGCGGTTATCCCGCTTCAAGGCGGCCAGGGTGGGGGGATCACAAAAATAATTGCCCTCGCCGTGGGCTATGGGCACTTTGATTATCTCACCGGGCAGGAGTTGATTGGTAAAGGCGGTATCGGTACGCTCCACCTTCAGGTTGATCCGGCCGCATATAAATTTGAGGCTGCGGTTGCGCAGCATCGCCCCCGGCAGCAGGCCGGCCTCCAGCAGTATCTGGAAGCCGTTGCAGATACCGATGACCAGACCGCCCTGTTGGGCGAAGTCGATCACCGCCGGCATTATGGGGGAAAACCGGGCGATAGCCCCGGTACGCAGGTAATCGCCATAGGAGAAGCCGCCGGGCAGGATCAGGGCGTCGCAGCCGGCCAGGCTATCTTGCTTATGCCAGATGTAATCGGCCTCCTGGCCCAGCACATCCTGTACCACATGATAACAATCAGCATCACAGTTGGAGCCCGGGAACACGATAACCCCAAACTTCATGGCTATACTACCTCCATCATCTCCACCCGGAAATCTTCTATTATCGGGTTGGCCAGCAGCTTATCGCTCATCTCCTCGACCTGACGGCGGGCCGCGGACTCATCCGCCGCTTCCAGCCATACTTCGATGAATTTACCAATCCGGACCGCTTCTACCTCCTGGTAGTCCAGCACCTGCAGCGATTTGCGGACCGCTTCACCCTGTGGGTCCAGCACTCCCTCTTTTAAGGTTACATATACATTGGCCTTGAACATCCCCATACCCCCTGAGCGCGGCGCGCAAATTTTATGAATGCCCCAATGCGGTTTCTATCCGGCGCACCACTTCCTGGTAGGCTTCCGCCTCCTGGCCCAGGTCGCGCCGAAAACGATCTTTGTCCAGTTTCTCCAGGCTCTCCTTATCCCAGAGCCGGCAGGTATCGGGGGATATCTCATCTCCCAGCAACACCCGGCCCTCATAAATACCGAATTCCAGTTTGAAGTCCACCAATATTATGCCGATCGAATCAAAAAACCGGGTCAGGATATCGTTTATCTTCAAGGCCTGGGCCTGCATGGAGTCGAGTTGCTCTTGAGCCGCCCAACCCATCGCCCGGGCATGATATTCGTTGATCATCGGATCATGCAGGGCGTCATTCTTATAATACAGCTCTATGATGGGCCGGGGCAGCTTGAAGCCTTCTTCCCGGCCCACCCGCTGGGCCAGGCTGCCCGCCACCACATTGCGGGTGACCACTTCCACCGGTATTATCTGCAGGCTCTTGACCAATGTGTGGCGTTCATCCACTTGCTGGAGCAAGTGAGTCTCTATCCCCTCTTTTTCGAGCATCTGAAAGAGCAGATTGGAAACCCGGTTGTTGACGATGCCTTTATTGGCGATGACACCCTTTTTGGTACCGTCGAAGGCGGTGGCGTCGTCCTTGTACCTGATCAGATATTCCCGGGCGTCGCCGGTGGAGTAAATCTGTTTGGCCTTGCCTTCATAAAGCAGTTCTCCGGTTGCCATTTTCCCGGCCTCCCAACCGTCAATTCAATCCGCAGCGCGCAAATATGGTATCCACCTGGGCGGTATAAACGCCATAATCGAAGATAGCGTCGATCTCATCCGGGGTAAACTCCCTCATAATCCCGGGATTGTCCAACACCAGTCCTTTGAACGGGATCCGCTCCGCCCAGCTCTGCATGGCGGTCGATTGCACCAGCTGATAGGCCTCCTCCCGCAACATTCCCTTTCCTATCAGGGCCAACAACAACTGTTGGGAAAAGACCAGCCCCAGGGTTTTTTCCAGGTTACGGGCTATGTTGTCCTCATATACGACCAGGCCCTGCATGACCCCTATAAATTTCTGCAGCATATAATCGAGCAGGATGCAGCTGTCAGGGATGATCACCCGTTCCACCGAGGAATGGGTCAGGTCGCGTTCATGCCACAGGGCGACATTCTCCAGGGCCGCCAGGGAATTGCCCCGTACCACCCGGGCCAAACCGGCCACCCGTTCACTCATCATGGGGTTGCGCTTATGGGGCATGGCCGACGACCCCTTCTGGCCCTTCTGGAAAGGCTCCTCTACCTCCAGTATCTCGGTGCGCTGCAGGTTGCGGATCTCGGTGGCCATCTTCTCCAGGGAACTGGCGATGACCGCCAGGGTGGTCATCCACTGGGCATGGCGGTCGCGTTGGATGACCTGGGTGGATACCGGGCAGATCTGCAGCCCCAGCTTCTGACATACGTATTCCTCCACCCCCGGGTCCAGGTGGGCGAAATTACCCACCGCCCCCGAAACCGCCCCACAGGCCACCACCTCCCGGGCCTGTTGCAGCCTGGTCAGATGGCGGCCGATCTCGCTAAACCAGACCGCCATCTTCAATCCGAAGGTGGTCGGTTCCCCGTGCACCCCGTGGGTACGTCCTATGCACAGCGTGTATTTATATCTTTTGGCCAGCTGGCCGATAATATTCTTCAAGGTCTCCAGCTTGGCCTGGATCAGGTCCGCCGCATCCCGCATCTGCAGGGCCAGGCCGGTATCCAGGATATCCGATGAAGTCAAGCCCAGGTGGATGTATTTGGATGGTTCGCCCACATGTTCGCCCACGTTGGTCAGGAAAGCGATGACGTCATGGCGAACTTCTTCCTCGATCTCGTGGATCCGCTGCACATCGAAATCAGCCTTCTCCCGGATAACGGCCACCGCCTCCTCCGGTATCCGACCCAGCCGGGCCCACCCCTCACAGGCGGCTACCTCTATGTTCAGCCAGTTGCGCAGCTTGTTTTCCTCCGACCAGACCGCCCCCATTGCGGGCAGGGTATACCTCTCGATCATCACTGCTCCCCCTTACCTTTATTAAGGTAGCCTTCTATCCCCAGCTGTTTCAATTGCCGGTCCTTGGCCAAGACCCCGGCCGCCATCCGGGCCCGGTAATCGGCCAGCTTTTCGCTCAAAGCCGCATCGCCCAGGGCCAGCATCTGCACCGCCAGCAAACCGGCATTGGCGCTGCCGTCGATAGCTACCGTGGCTACCGGGATGCCCTTGGGCATCTGGACGATTGAATAAAGGGAGTCGACCCCGGAAAGGGTGTTGGTCTTTATCGGTACGCCGATCACCGGCAGGGTGGTATAGGCGGCGATAACTCCCGGCAGATGGGCTGCCCCCCCGGCCCCGGCGATGATCACCCGCAGGCCTCTGGCCCTGGCCCCCCGGGCATAATCGGCGGTCTCTTGCGGCAGGCGGTGGGCGGAACAAACGGTCACATCGTACTCGACCCCAAACTCCTGCAAGATATCGGCCGCTTCTCTCATTATCGGCAGATCCGAATCACTGCCCATGATAATCCCCACTACGGGCATCTCAGTCTCACGCTCCTCCGCTTGAATTGAATTTCCCCCCAAAACAGCTTAAGCCCAGTTAGAACAGGTTCATAAACGAAACCTATCCGCCTGGGCTTTTATCCCTATACGGTGTAGCGCCACGGCGCCTGTGTCACTCGGACCGGCCCACGGTCAAATCCATGCGGAACCCTAGACACACTTTCGCGTTTCTCGCATATTCATTTA
>JBEHWJ010000126.1:0-3980 GCA_040217755.1 Syntrophomonadaceae bacterium
CGCCCGGGCGCGTTCACCCGGTCCGCCCAGATGCCCCGGTGAGGTGAGGTAATCGACATTATCGACAAAATTACGGCCGTCCTGCCGCATCATGATCACGGTACGACCAGCCGACGAGGCCAGGTCATTGGCTCCGCCGCTGCCGGCCAGGCGAACCTTGGGATGATGGTAATCGCCTATGCAGGTGGAATTGAGATTGCCGTATTTATCTATCTGGGCGCCGCTGATGCAGGCTACATCCACAAAGCCGCATTGCTGGGCGCCCATTACCTCCCTCTGGTTGCCGGCCCAATAAGCCCGTTCATTGTTTACCGCACAATTCACGCACATCTGCAGGCGCAGGGGGGCGGGACCCATCGCTCCGTACTCCACCATCATGTTGAAATTGGGAGCATGAGTGAATTTGGCCACGGTGGCAGCCATAAGCGGCATGCCCACCCCGATGAAGGCCAGCTCTCCGTCCCTTATTTCCCGCGCCACTGTAGCCGCCATAAGTTCCGGCATACTGTAATTGGTGGTGTAGTTGGACATATATCTCACCTCACCTCTCCGAATTGCTGATATTTATTCTCACTGAGCCGCAGCCGGTAGAGCCGATCGTAGCCGACCAATTTACAATATTCATCCCAATCCTTGGTGCCGTGCACATATTTATCCGCCCAGGCATCATAGCCTTCCTGAGTGGCAAATTGCCGGTATACATCAAGGCCATAGGGCAGGTCGTGATGATAATAGTAGGTCGACTCCCGCCAGTGGGCACCAAAGGGCGAGTGCACGATGGCATCCACATAATAATAAGGAATAGTGGTGAGGTTGGGCATACGGCGTATCTCCGCGGAAGTAATGATCTCTTCGACACTTACTATCACATGTTGAGCCGCCCGGGCCAGGGTATCGGTGTTTCCGTATAGGCCCAGGCATTGCACATTGCCGATCTCATCGGCCCGGGAGGCATGGATAATGGCCACATCCGGCCGGGAAGCCGGCACCATCGCCACCGGACGCCCGGTATAGGGATCATCCACGACCTTTATCCGGGGGTTGTATTTTATAATGTCCGAACCCAGCTGTGATTTGGTACCGATCGAGTCCAGATTCATGGAAGCAGCCAGCCACCGCATGGCCGCTCCGTAATTGCTGTAGTCCTCAACTTCCAGCGGCCGGGGGATACCCTTTTCCACCGCCCGCCGGAAGACTTTATCCTCACCTTCGATGCCGCCCCAGTTGTAACCCATCTCGATCTTCCTCACCAGTCCGGACCCGATCAGCACCGAAGACATCCCAATCTGGCTGGTTATGACCAGATCCAGGGATTTGATGCGGTCCCGCTGGCGTACCATCTCCCAAATCAAGGAGGCCGGAGCCGCGCTTACCGTCATGCCCAGGTAGCAGTCCTCGTGAACGTATTGGGCGATAGCTTCTTGAGCGGTCATTATCTTATAGGCGGGGGGTTTGGACCTGCCTTTTTCAATCGGGATTGGCTCAAACTTCATCCATGATCCCTCCTCCGGTTTTCATCGCATGGCTAACGCATCTTGTAGATGTTGAGAGGATCGATTTCCTCCCGCAGCAGTTTGATCTCATCGGTATAAATCGGGTCGGCTTCGGTGGCCCGCGATACATCGATATCGAAGCCGGTGTTGGCTTTCACGTCCTCGGGTTTGATGCCGGGGAAATATTTATCCAGGTACATGATCTTGTCGTCGTCGTTAAATTTGCATATCCCCATCGAGGAGATGAAGCTGCTGGGCCCCCCCTGCAGTCCTAACTCTTCTCTCCTGACCAGGGTGCCTTCGGGCCATTTCTTGACCATCCAGCCGGGGGTGGTCAGATAATCGACAAATTCCACGATGCGGCGTTTTTGATGGGCCATAAGGATGACGGTATCTTTGGCAAACACCCCAATATCGACCGCCCCGGCCGTCCCCGCCAGTCTCTTGGAGGGCTTGTTGTAGTCGCCGCCGATAAAAGTGGAGTTGACGTTGCCGTATTTATCGATCTGGGCGCCGCCGATAAAACCGAAATCTATTTCGTTGCGGCTCAGCGGGAACAGACCCTCGGGATCACCCATCTGCCACGAGGAACCGTAGGTCAGGCGGCTGTCCATGATGGATATGGGCAGTTCCTGCGGCTGGGCATCGGCCTGGCCGGTCTCCACGAAAATGATCATGTTGGGGCTGTAGGTCATCTTGGCCAACTGGGTGGCTACCAGGGGGAGTCCGGTCCCGATCAAACCTTTTTTGCCATCAAAATTGGCCAGGAAGCGGGCCGCGTAGACCACCATGGCTTCTACCGGGGAATATTCTCCAGGCTTTGCAATCTCTCTGGTCATTATTTCACCCCTCCTTTTTTCCGCGGAACGTAACCATAGGGCGGGACAGCCCTTAATTTCTGCAGCCGGCTGGCCCCCAGTTTGTCGATGTAATCGTCATGACCGTTTTCATTGAATATCCATTGGGACGCCCATTTGTCGAACCCTTCCTGGGTGGCACAGCTCTTGGCGTATTCCTGCAGGAAGGGGATATCCATGTCGTAGAAGTTATAGACCTGGCCGGGATGGGCTCCCCAGGGTAGTTCGACCACCATGTCCACCGAGGTGCAGGGTATGCAGTTGCGGTTGGGGTCCTGCCTGATATAGGATTCCGGCACCACCTGTTCGGCGGTGACGATGACCTTGCGGGCCGACAGGGCGGCAAAGTGATCGAAGGTCAGGCTGCCGTCGATCCGGACCGTACCCTCCTCGCCCGCCATCTGGACATGGCAGATGCAGACATCCAGCTTGATGGCCGGGATCAGCTGTATGGTACCCATATCGAAGAAGGGATCTTCCATCAGTACATACTTCTTGCGGGGCAATACCTCCGGGTTTCTGGCTATCGCGCGAGCCCCGCCCAGATTGTCATAGGCCGGATTCAAGACATCGGTGCCGATGCAGGTCTTGGAGGCGATGAACGGTACCCCGGCCATGCCCGCCATAACCCCGATCGAATAATCGATATGTCCTATGTCGTCGCAGACGATACTGCCTTCTTCGGCCCTTCGCTTGAAGTTGGGCGATATGCCGAAGGCGCCGTTGGATGAATAGGTGCCGCGATAAGCAGCCACGCATCCCCCTCCGACCATGATGTCATCGCATAAAGAGCAGGTGCCGATCAGCACCAGATTCCTTTTGCCCTGGCGAACGACTTCCATGGCGGCGGCCACCGGCCGCCTATCCTCGACGATACCGCCGGTGAGGATAACATCGCCATCCTTTATCTCCTGGATGGCCTCCTTCAGGCTAATAACTTTACTCATCTCCATCCTCCTTTACAATCGTGTATTTTTCCTGATGAGTTGATCGGGAGCGTTGCATCGCCGGGGTTGTGGTCCTAAGCTTTTCCAGCCTCAAGGCCCCTAATTTGTCGAGGTATTGTTCACGGGAGTCAATCTCCCAGACCCACTCCTTGACCCACTTTTGAAAACCTTCCTCCGACCGCGCCAAAGCTTCATAGTTCCTGATAAAAGAGATATCGGTGTCATAACAACCCGGGACCTGGCTGGGATGACCTCCCCAGGGGAGCTCCACCACCATGTCCACGGCTGTACTGGGTATCTGGTTGCGGTTGGGCTCACGGCGCAGGTATTCTTCCGGTACTATCTGCTCGGTGGTAATTATAACGGTCCGGGCGGCATGGATAAAATAGTGGTCGAAGGCGAGACTGCCGCTTATGCGGGCGGTCCCTGCTGCTCCTGCCACGGGGGTATGGATAATGGCCACATCGGCGGGCATGGCGGGCAGGAGTTTAACCAGACCCTGGTCATAGAACGGGTCTTCCATAAGCTCGAATTTCTTTTTAGGTATCATGGCCTTGTTGCCGGCCCTGGCTTTCAGTATCTCATTACGGTCCATCTGGTCGCTCAGAACATCGCTCCCTATGGTGGCCCGGGTAGCCACGAAGGGACAGCCAGCCATAGCTGCCATGGCGCCGTATATTATA
>JBEHWJ010000127.1:0-3926 GCA_040217755.1 Syntrophomonadaceae bacterium
GCCGATGTAGACACCGGCCAAAATTCCTAACAGGAAAAGCTTGCCAAACGCCATTTCGGCCTTGGCCTTTCCGGCATTACATACCGCTGCGGCTACTTCCGCAGGAGACAAAAAGTTCATACATTACATCACCTTTCATTATTTAAATTAAATAGTACAAATAAAAGTCTCCTAAGCCAGCTTAGCGTTGAATTCCGGCCGGAAATGAGTCAGGGTGGTCAGCAGCGGAGCCGGGGCCGCCTGGCCCAATCCGCATAAACAGGCTCTGGTCATCACTTTACCCAAACGTTCTGACAACGCTATATCCTCTGCGGTCGCTAGTCCCTTGTTTACCTTGGTCACGATTTCGTGCATCCGCTTGGTGCCTTCCCGGCAGGGGGCGCACTTACCGCAGGATTCGTGCTCGAAGAACTTGGTTATCCGGTCGATGACGTCGACCAAGTCAGTGTCCTCGTCCATCACGAAAACTGCCCCGGAGCCCAGGGTAGCCCCGATCGCCGACATGGAATCGAAGTCAACCGGGGTGTCAAGCAGGGTCTCGGGGATAAATCCTCCCGAAGTCCCGCCTATCTGGACGGCCTTGAATTTCTTGCCGCCTTTGACGCCGCCGCCCATGCCAAATACTACGTCACGGATGGTCGCGTCAGTGGGAAGTTCAAAGAAGGTCTTGTTGACCACATCACCGGTCAGGGTGAACACCTTGGTGCCCGGATATTTGGCAGCCCCTATACTGCTGAACCATTCCGCCCCCTTCTCGATGATAACCGGTACATTGGCGAATGTTTCTACGTTGTTGACCACCGTGGGTTTTCCCCACAGTCCCGCTACTCCCGGGAAAGGAGGTTTGAAACGGGGTTCGCCGCGATGACCTTCGATGGACTCGATCAAGGCTGTCTCCTCACCGCAGACGTAGGCGCCGGCGCCCATACGTACCTCGATGTCGAAATCCCCGAGTACGCCCTTGGCCTTGGCCTGGTCTATGGCCGTGTTAAGCACATCCACCACATAGGGGTATTCGCCCCGGCAGTAGATGAACCCCTTGGTCGCCCCGATGGCGTATCCGCAGATGGCCATGCCTTCCAAAAGGGTGTGGGGGTCGTTTTCCATGATGATGCGGTCCTTGTAAGTCCCGGGTTCGCCCTCGTCAGCATTGCAGACCACATACTTCTGGTCGGCCGGGGTGTTATAACTGAAACCCCATTTCATGCCGGCGTTGAACCCAGCACCGCCGCGCCCGCGCAGGTTGGATTTCCTGACTTCGTCGATCACTCCCGGTTGGCCCATGGCCCGGGCCTTGGCGAGTGACTGGTATCCGCCGACACCGATATAATCATCGACTTTAAGCGGATCTATCTTCCCATAATTGCGCAAAACAATGCGCATCTCTTGTGCCACTATGTTCCCTCCTTTCTCGCTTATTTGTACGCTGCCAAAATCTCGCCGACTTTTTCAGCGGTCACATCACCGTACGGTACACTATTAATGGTTATAACCGGGGTCGCCTGACATTGACCCACACATTCGGTGAACTCCAGCGTGAACTTGCTATCACTGGTAGTCTCACCCATCTTGATGCCCAGTTCCTTTTCCAGTGCAGCCACCACTTTATCAGCGCCTGCTACATGGCAGGGAGCACTCTCACAGATACGGATAACGTTTTTTCCCCTCTTGCCGACCTTTAAATAAGAGTAGAACGTCGCTACTCCATAGGCCCTGGCCTTGGACATATCGAAAGCATCAGCAGCTGCCACTACCGCTTCTTCCGGTATATAGCTGTATTCTCTTTGGATAGCGTGGAATGCCTCGATGATTCCGCCTGGTTTGGTCTTATAAGCGCTGATTATCTCGTTGTAGTCTGCCATCTTCTAATCACCTCCTGAACGGCTAGATTTTGTCTATCAATAAACACTATGGGATATCACAATATGGACTCAATAATAAGGCATCTACTACTTGTCCGGCCTCTATCCCGGGGCTGCCCGCCGGCATGTCGATCAGGGCGTTACAGTCGACCAGGGAACGGATCATACTGGGTTTCTGCCCAGGCAGAACAGTCACCTTCCAACTGTCCTGCCATTCGGCTTTGGCCCTGATGAAGCGGCGCGATCCCGTCTTCTTGGGAAATCCTTCGGGACAACAGGCCTTCACGTAGACCGGCTCCGGACTCAACCCCTGCACAGCCCTCAGGGCAGGAACGGCAAAGAGTTGGAATCCTACTGCGCAGGCTGCCGGATTGCCGGACAGGGCGAACCACAACTTCGAGCCGAGAACTGCCGCGCCGGTATGGCTGCCAGGCTGCACCGGGACATCCCAGTACAGCACTTCCGCCCCCGAACTTTCCATTAGCAGCGGGGCTTCGTAACCAGTCGCCGCAAATGTGCCCCCGATAATGATCAGCACATCGGCCTCCGCCAGCAGACCTGCATATCTATCTGCCGCCGGTGGTTCTTCTTCGCTAAATATCCGGGATGCCGTTACTATTCCCCCGTTTTGGGAAACCATCGCGGTAAGCAACGGTATGTTGCAATCCCTGGTTTGTCCCAGCCCCGGCTGCATATACCACGGGACTATGTTACGGCTGATACTGGCCAAGGCCACTCGCGGCCTGCGATATACCTGCACACGGCTGTGGCCGAAAGCCGCCAGCAGGGAGACGGCCCCCGGGGTCAATCGTGTCCCCCGGCCCAGCAGGCGCTCGCCTGCCTTGAAATCTTCGCCGGCAGCCTTGATGTTATTGCCGGCTTTGAACATCTCCCGGGCCACCAACTGCCCATCTTTTATAGTAGTCCGTTCTTTGGGAAACACTGCAGCTGTTCCCGGCGGCAGGTCTCCCCCGGTGGCCACCCCATATGCTTCACCCGGTTCCAGGCTGACTAAGGGATGGTCACCCAGTACAAAGCTTTCCTTTAGGGTATATACTCCTGAATCATGGCAGCCACTATCCCCAACCGCATAACCGTCAACGGCTGATTGCGGTCCGGCCGGCAGGTCGCTGTCCGCGCATATATCAGGGGCGCAAACCCTTCCCGCGGCCTCCAGTATGGAGACATCCTCGACCGGTAATAGATGGCACCTATCCTTTATCATTGACCGAGCCTCTTCGAGGCTTACTCCGACTTTCACCTGAAATCCCCCGTTATCAATCCCAACCGGCTTTGCCGAAGGGGCATTGCGGGAAGTGACAAATACCACATTCCTCGCACAAGCCGCCGTGACCCATCGATACTATGCTATGGCGCGAAATCCGATCCCCGGCAAAGATCCGGGGCAAGAGCAGATCCAGAGTCGTCTTGCGGCTGAATAGAGCCCCTCCCGGTACTCCGCATATTGGCACGCGGCCCTGGTAGGCCAACATGAATTGCGAACCGGGCAGGATCGGGGCTCCATAGAACACCACCTCGGCTCCCGAGTCCCTGATTCCCTGGGGGGTAGCATCATCGGCATCGACGGACATTCCCCCGGTCACTATGACCAACTGGGCACCCTCGGCTACTGCGTTCTGGATCTCCCTGGATATGAGCTCCGAATTGTCGGGTACTATGACCTGACCCATCCAGCGCCCCTGGAAGGGAGCGATCTTTTGCCTTATAACCCGGGCAAAACCATCCTTGATACGACCACTGTTGACCTCAGTGCCGGTGGTTATCACCGCCACCCACAAGGGCAGGAAAGGCTTGACCGTCAAAAGGGGATTCTTGCCGTAGAAAACTTTTTCAGCCTCGTCCAACAGGCCGCGGGGGACGGCTATGGGTACCACGCGGGTGCCGGCCACCGTTTGCCCTTCAGTCACGATCCGGTCATTATGCAAGGTGGCAAAAACGATGTCATCCAGGTTGTTGAGTTGGTGGAGCTGCTCCACCTGTACTTTCAGGAGCCCGTCGCAGCCGGCCCAGATATTGACCCGCCCCTGGTTGGGCTCAGTCAAC
>JBEHWJ010000128.1:0-3915 GCA_040217755.1 Syntrophomonadaceae bacterium
TCCAATACGGCAGCCAGTAGATCCCGGTCCAGCATGGGCGACCTCCTAAAAGATGGCGGCCTGTGAAGTCCACCTGATAAATTTTGCTATTTTCTTATTCTGTTCTACAACTGTCCAAATATTCCTGCCCCGGAATCCCTAGTAACCATGCCGCCTGGGTGAAGTCATGGGCGTGGGGCCCGCCCCTGCAGACACCTCTTGGAATGGATCAGTTATTTATAATAATAGGCGGTGATCTCCATCTCCAGTTCATATAAATCCGGTTCCCCCATGTTCATATCGGAAAGCATGGAGGCTTCAGGGGGGACCGGTGGGGGGCGGCTCCCATCCCCTGCCCGGTTAGACATCGCGGTGGTGTCTTTCACTGTCACTATTCGAGTCTCGGTGACGGTAAACAGGCGCGGCGCGTTCTCGATACGATCCAGAAAACCTAATAAGCCAGACCTGGAACCGCGGGCGTGGATTATAAATCCGATCTCGCGGAGTGGCTTGTTGTCAAGGGCGGCTGCCTTCTGCCCGGGTTCTTCCCGGTCATCATAGCGGACCGAGTGGGCCACGACCCCGGTTTCATGTGCTACGGCCTCTATAAATTCGATGACGTCGGTGATCATAGGTTGAACCGGCACCTGGGCTCTCACCGCGGCATAATCGGCGATTATCTTTTCCTGTTTATCAACCCCGCCATACCTGCCTGTCATGCTTTCCTTCTGTTCCAATTCCGCCTGCAGGCTCAAACTATTGGCCCCCAATTGGCTGCTGCGCTCATTCAGGGGATGCAGCCAAAAATAGTCCAAGAGGTAACCGCATCCGACCAGTGCCAGGGTGCCCAAGAGTATTTTTTCCCGCCTGTTAAGAATCACTTCGCCACCCCCTTGTAATCCACCTCCACCACAAATTCGATTTGCCCCGATGGTGGCTTGGCGAAATCGGAGGTCACATTTCTCACCTTGCCGAAATGGGGATGGAGATCGGCGGCTGAGAGCAGTCCGCCCAGGGTTGAGTAATCCAGGCAGAATCCCTTTATTTTTATGATTTCTCTGGTTGCTTCTATCTCCGTCAGGCTCATCCCGGTAGGAGCCATGCGGTATATCTCCTCCAGTAAAGCCGCATGGCGGCATTTATCCTCGATTATCGAATCGATGGCATCCCGGATGGCATCTGCATCCCTCTCCATACCCTGGAATTCAGCCAACCCCTCGTTTTGCGGGCGGATTTGTTCAAGTTCCTGGTGCAGTCGGGTATTCACCTCGCTCATATCGGCCAACTGGGAGCCATAAGAGCGGTAGGCGTGCCAGCACCAACCGGCCGCCAGGACTAGCGCCAGGACAGTTATCAATATTAGCGGCCGCCGATGATGTCCTTTCCCGGGGCGGATAAAATTTATCTTCAATTCAGTCGGTTCCGCCAATGCCTCACCTCCTCATCGCCAAACCTAAAGCCAGGGCGAATCCCTGCTCCAGTTCATATCGCTGTTGCTCGGTCATATTATCCGGCATCTTGATCCTTGAGGCGGCCTGTTGGCCGGCCAGCTCAACCGGTAAATCCAGCCCTTGGGCCAGATCTGTCTCTATTCCCGCAATACCCACGCTTCCATCCAAAACCAGAGCCTCCGGCCGCATCCCTCCATCGCCATTATGCCGGCTGCAGTATGCTGCCGCATCTTTCACTTGTGCGATCAAGCCAGAAATCAGACCAAAGCCGGGGCGGTCTTTTTCTTCCGCTTCCTCTCTGACCAGCGCCGGATTCTCCCGGCGGCTGGATGGTGCCGCCATCGGATCACCCCAATTCAGCGAACGATGGTATATCGGTACCCCTCTGGAGAATATGGTCAGATAGGGATTGGCCGAGGAAATCTGGAGCAAAATTATCGTTTTGGCGGGGTCCCCACCCCAGGCTCGCTGGACAGCCAGGGGCTCGATCTCCATCGCTGCCGGTTTAAGCCCGGCGCTGGTGCAGGCCAGCACCATGTCGTCGACCTGCTGTCTGCGCACCGCGGTGAAGAACAACTCCACCTTTTTACCCTGGCTGTCCTGATAACGATGGAGGGGACATATGTCCATGACGGTCTCTTCCACCGGTATGGGCAGGAATTCATAAGCCTGGAAATATACTGCCTGCTTCAGCTCACCCCATCTGAGCCAGGGCATGGCAATCCTGCGCATATATACCTGCGGGCCGGGCACTGCCACCGTGACCCGCCCCCCGACCAGATTAAGATCACGCACCCAATCCCTTAATTCAGCCCCGAGCCTGAGCGGGTCGGTCATAATGCCCATTTCCATCAACCCCGGCGGTATCTCGACGCTCTTGAATCCCATCAACTCGATCTCACCGCGTCTTTTCCTGACCCAAGCCAAGCGGGCCCTGCCGTTGTCCAGATCCAAACCGATATCCAGTGGCCGCTTAAACACCGTTGTTACCTCCCGTTCTCCGGCTAAAAACCGATCTTCGGTAAATGCCCACCTATCTGCAGCCGGCCCCTGCATGCGGCGATGAAACATCCTTCTTTCGTCATCAGATGCCCGGTCTTATTCGAAATTGTACCGGTAGGAACTGATCCGCCCGCGGTCCAGGTAGACCCTGGGTACAAATTCCTGCTCCCCATCCTCCCCGATGATTTCATAGCCACCTGAGAAACCATAAGTCACCTCGGCCTCCACCCCCCGGTGCGCACCGTTATAATCGGCGAAAACAGTAAAGCTATAAACGACCTGATCGGGTTCCGTTCCCGCCTCACCGATCTTAACCACCTCCCCGATCGACGCCTGGCATCCCTGGAACCCTATATCCAGCCCGTTGTTCCCGCAGGCTAGGTGGTCGGGAAGTTCATAGACAACCAGGTTTTCCGGCTGGTTCAATTCCATATATATCGATTCCAACCCCCATTCTACCCCGCCGTCGGCACCCTGCTGGGCTTGCTGAAGGTTGCCGTCGTAGCGGCTGCTTCTGAATTCCATGATGCCGGTATTAAGAAGCGAAAGCGCCAGGACGCCGATAATCATAAAGATTATTAGGGTAACGATCATGATGCTGCCGCTTTCCGCTTCCATATATATCTTGGTCGTCATTTTCTTTTCTTCTCCCTGTGGGTAGATTTCATAAACGAGTGTTTACGGCCGTGGTCAAGGTGCGAAAGCAGCTTCCTCTCCCGATGCTCAAGGTGACTACCACCAGCTCGCCCTGACGGCCGAAAGCTACATCGCTGACATTCTCGGCGATAGGGACGGCAGTTGTCCCTCGTTCGGTGCTCAAACGGCGGTATAAGGCGGCATTTTGAGCATAAAACCTGATTTCCCGGTCGGCGGAGGTCAATTCCAGGACCGAGCCGTCAGCCGATACCTGGACGGTGGCCGCGCTGCGGATGTCACTCTTTATCTGTTCCATCGCCGTACGGGCGGTATACTGGCAATCCGCCACCGCTGCCAGCCCCACATAGCCCCTGGCTGCAGAATCATAGAACGTAACCAGGCTGGTCACCAGTAACGAACCCAAGGCTAAAGCGGCCAGCACCTCGACCAGGGTGGTACCTTGTTGCGGCCCCGCCAATGGCTTCACCTTCATTCCTTCCGTATCAAAGTATCCCGGCGGACACAGTGGGTCGTTGCTCCCCGGTCCCATTCAACCATTACGGAGACCTGGTATAGATTGGGACTGTCGGCCAACGGCCTCATCCCGATGACCGGGCTTTCCCAACCGCTGCCCGCCGGGGCACCGGCCAGACCCAGTTCCTCGGCCGAGCGCCCATCGTTGGCCTCATCGAGCAGGTCACGCTGCGCCCGCAGGCATTCCATCACTGCGAATGCATAATTGCCGGCAACAGTTTCCTGCCAGGACAGCCTGGTCCAGGCCGAAACTTGCAGGTATGCGGCCAGGATGCTGCCCGCCATCGATACCAAAATGGCCATGACGGTCAGA
>JBEHWJ010000129.1:0-3772 GCA_040217755.1 Syntrophomonadaceae bacterium
GCCGCCAAACTTCTTAAGGGCAGCAACCGCCTGCTGGAATTGCTTTTCGATTCGGGGGATGTTCCCAGCGCCCATGATCAGCTCGGTGCGGGGCTGGATGAGGTCATGCAATTGAAAGGCGACAGTTTCTTCGCATCCCTGGCCGAGCCCCTGGAAAACATCTATTATTCTCTGCAGGACTTGTCCGGCCGGATAGCCGAATTCAAAGGGAGCCTCGATTTTGAGCCGGGCGAATTGGAGGAAATCGAAAACCGCCTCTACCTTATCAGCCGGTTGAAGGGAAAATACGGTTCGGGGGTGGAGGAGATACTGGCTCATCTGGATGCGGTCCGCCGGGAAAAAGAAATGCTGATGGAAAGCGAAGATCGGCTCGGGCAGGGCCAGCAGGAATTGGAACGCATAAAAGCCGATTACCTGCAACAGGCCGAAGAACTCAGCCGGTGGCGCCACCAGGCAGCGGCGGTGCTGGCCGCCAGGGTCCACCAGGAATTGATGGATTTGAGTATGCCCCATATCAGTTTTGAGGTGAGATTGTCCCGCAAGGATATTCCGGGCAGCCGAGGTATCGACGATATCGGATTTTGGTTTTCACCCAATCCCGGAGAAGAGATGAAACCTGTGACCAGGATCGCTTCGGGCGGGGAGATATCCCGCTTCATCCTGGCGTTGAAAACCGCTCTGGCGGATGTATATAATATCCCCACCCTGATCTTCGATGAGATCGACGTCGGTTTGGGCGGGGAAGCGTTGAACTCGGTGGCGCGCAAACTGGCGGAGTTATCGCGGAATCATCAATTGATTTTGGTTACTCATTCCCCCCAGGTAGCCAGTTTTGGCGACAGCAACCTGATGGTGGAGAAAATCGTGGACGGCGGTAAGACCTTCACCAAGGTCAAGCACCTCGATGCAGAGGAAAAAGTAGTCGAGATAGCCCGGATGCTGGCCGGAGATGGCTATTCCCAGCTTACCATCGAACACGCCCGGGAGATGATAGCTTCGGCTCAGGCCCAGGGTCGACCTTCGTAAATACAGGCAGTTACCCTCCTGATAGAACGGTATATTATGTCCCGGGCGAGGGGACAATATAGCGTAACAATTTCGGGGGGGAATATTTTTGCCTAAAATACGCCCACTGATAGGTATATGCCTGTCGCTGTTGTTCCTGACCTTATGCCTGCACCCGCAGATAAGGACCATAATGGTGCTGCCGGCTACCCAGAAGATGGTGGTGGGGGAGACCAATCTCATCAGCATCGAACTGCCCGAAAAGCTGCAGAGAAATATAGAGTTGACTGTAGCCCGTCCCTCCCGCAATGTTTTTGCGCCCCGCGAGGATGCGGCGGTGAGCATTTCCCGCAACGGCTCCAGTTACGAGATAATGGCACTTAAACCTGGCACTGCCGACATCAGCCTCAATTTATGGGGTTACATACCGATCAAATCCATCCAGATTCAATCCCTGCCCCCCAAGAGGGTGGTGGTCGGTGGTCATTCCATCGGGGTGTTCCTCCATTCCCAGGGTATTATGGTGGTAGGCTTCGCCCCCATCCTGGGTGACGGCGGGCACAAACACTATCCCGGGCGGGATGCCGGCATGGAGATCGGCGACCTGATCATGAAGGCCGATGGGCAGGCGGTCAGCTCGGAAATGGATCTGGCCCGGATCATCGATGCCAAGGGTCCCAATCCAATGCAATTGACTGTCAATCGCCGCGGCAAAGAATTGCTCATCCCGATGACACCGGTACATTGCGCGGAAACCGGCCGCTTCCGCATCGGCCTTTTTATACGTGACGGGGTGGTGGGCGTTGGGACCATGACCTGCTGGGACCCCCAGAGCCGTACCTATGCCGCTCTGGGCCACATTATCGTAGATGCCGATACCAAACAGGGGATAAATGTGATGAAAGGCAAAATCGTCAGTGCTTCCATCCAGACCGTCAAACCGGGGCGTCCCGGATGGCCCGGTGAGAAGATCGGCGTGTTCAACGACAAAGGTACCCTGGCCGGGAATATAATGAAGAATTCCTCCTGCGGTATCTTCGGGCAGATGGAGTCGGAACCGGTCAATCCGCACTACCCCTACCGGATGGAAGTAGCCTACGCTCATCAGGTCAAGGAAGGCCCCGCCCAGATAATGACCGTCATCAATGGTGAGGACATAGAGAAATTCGATATCACCATCGAAAAGAAATACGCCGCCCGCCAAAACGGCAAGGATATGGTCATAAAGGTGACCGACCCGCGTTTGATCAGTATTACCGGAGGAATTATACAGGGCATGAGCGGCAGTCCCATAATACAGGACGACCGCCTGGTAGGAGCGGTGACCCACGTCTTTTTAAATGATCCGCAGACTGGTTACGGCATTTTTATGGATAATATCCTGTCGGAAATGCCCACCCCGGACAACCAGGTCCAGAAAGTTTCGACAATTTTCAACTTGGAAAAATCAGAGTTAATTGCGGCGGCACTTGGATCAAGTCCTTCAAAAGTGGAAATTTGAACCTATTCCAATTTGTATTTACATGTTCAAATATAGCAAGTGATGAAGGATTATGGTGTAATTTAGTGCAAATCAAAAAGAGGTAAATTTTGTACAATAGTCGAAAAGCGTAACAACTATTACACGAAAACGTATTTTGCGGCGAGGGAGGATATTCAATAATGATTGGGGAAACGAGTATTAGAGTCCTGGTAGCAGATGACAATCGGGAGTTCTGCACCATATTGAACGATTACTTTTCCAACGAGCCTGATTTCGAAGTGATGGATGTTTGCTCCAACGGGGTCGAGGTTTTGGATGTATTGGAAAAGAAGGAAGTTGACGTATTGATCCTCGATCTCATCATGCCATATATGGATGGGATAGGAGTTTTGGAAAAGGTGACCGAGTTGAACCTCAATCCCCGGCCCAAAATCATAATACTGACTGCTTTCGGCCAGGAGAACATCACCCAGAAGACTGAGCAGTTGGGGGCGGATTACTACATACTAAAACCCTTTAACCTTCAAGTCCTGGGCGACCGGGTGAGACAAGTGGTGCGGGATATCAAACCCAATATCGAGAAACGTACTTCCACCGCGGTGGTTATGCCGATAACCCCCAAGAATCTGGAACTGGAAGTCACCCGGATAATCCATGAGATAGGGGTGCCGGCTCATGTCAAGGGCTATCAGTACCTGCGCGCCGCCATCATGCTGGTGACGGAAGAGATCAACTATCTGGGGGCTGTAACCAAGGAGCTTTACCCTACCATCGCCAAACGCTATGATACGACTCCCAGCCGGGTAGAACGGGCCATCCGCCATGCCATCGAGTTGGCCTGGGATAGGGGCGATGTCGACCGCATCAATAAGTTTTTCGGTTATACCGTCAATGGAGAGAAGGGTAAGCCTACCAATTCGGAATTTATAGCTATAATCGCCGATAAACTGAGACTGGCCAATAAAGTCAGCTAGCCGGCGGTTCAGCAGATACCGTTAAAACAGCTTCTCCTTACGGCCATAGTCCTGGCACTTGCTCATACAGAATAATCGCAAATACCCCCGGTTATTTGATCATAAGATCGCTTGACGGGGGTATTAGCATGAAGATCCATCAGGAGATGGTGCCGCACCGGTGTTTACCGGCCACCGATGGATAGCCGCGGGTATTGCGTCCCCGCCGGGTGCAGCCTGTACAGCCAAGGGAGAGAAGGGAGCAGCGATGGGGGTGCAGGGGTCATGGTATATGTTATAATGCAGATGACAAAATAATAATGGCGGTCGC
>JBEHWJ010000130.1:0-3667 GCA_040217755.1 Syntrophomonadaceae bacterium
TACATCTGCACTGAGGCACTGAGGGCGCTGCCATCCCCAAAGTCTATCAGCAGTTGATGCCGGGCCGGCCGCTTGCCACCCTTAGGATGGAAGCGCAGATTTACTCCGTCTCCGAATAAAAGGCGCGCCCGGCCGGCCTTAATTTCTACCAGGCCTCCGCGGGCCACCGCCCCGTCGATGGTCTGCCCGAGCAGCAACCGCTGGTAATCCTCTGATTCGCCGCTATACCAGGCAAATTTGTGGGGACTGTGAGCGATGATCACCCCGGCGATCCTTTTCCCGGCCAGGATATCGTTTATCTGTCCAGCCAGGACGGTCGCTTCCGGTATCTCAAGCATGGTCTTCCCTCCTTTAAGGTGCAGGCTGTGGCCCTCAATCAACCTAGCCCAACTGATTCAGGACAGCATGGATTGAAAAGCATCCTCGGAAAATCCGGTCACCAGGCGTTGGCCATCACTGAGCATCGGCCGCTTCATTATCCTGGGCTCGCTGCTGATTAACTGGATTACCTCCTGGTCGTCCATAGCCGCCAGATCAGGCTGCAGTTTTTTGAAGGCCTGACTCTTAAGGTTGATCAGGTCTTTAACCGCGGCATTGGCCACTTGGGCCAAACCCTGCAATTCTTCACCGCTGAGGGGCATCTTGAGCAGGTCACGAAAAGTATATGGTACGTTGCGTTCATCCAGCCAGGACCTGGCCTTCTGGCAGGTCTTTCAGGTTGTGATACAGAAAAAAGTCAATGGCGGTTTCTTTTTCTTCAAAGTAATCCCATCCTTTCCAATCCGAGCTTAAAGTTCCGGTGCGCCAGATCGCTATGAGAACATTATAATCTATCCACCCCAAGTAATTGCCTGCTGGCGTACGGGTTCGCTGGCTGTTTATGCCGACAGCCGTCCGCTTCCTTGACTAGGCCCGGAAGCGGACCAGCCCTCCCGCAGTTGCCCCTAGTAACAATTTGCTATTAAAGAACATATCTTAGATTGCAGGCGCCGGCCGCCTGCATGAACAGTCTTCCGGGCCGGTCCCGGAAGCTTTCATATAAAATGCCGGGAGAAATCTTCTCCCGGCATTTGTTACGATTCCATACCTTACAACCCTTTTATATACTCTAGTTCCGCTCCGCATTGGGCGCACCGTCTGTCCTTGATGCCAGTGATTTTGGTCCGGTAAACACTGCGGTGGATAAGTTCATGGCCGCAACGGAGACAATTGGTATTGTTGACTTCCCCGAGTATGTTGCCAGTGAATACGAAATCCAGGTATTCCAAAGCAATCTCCCGGGCCCGGAAGAGTGTAGCCTCGGGCGTGGGGGGCAGGTCCAGCTTGTAATCGGGGTGGTATTTGGACAGATGCAGGACGGTTTGCCGGTCCAGGGATGCCAGCCATTGGGCCAAGGCCCTTATTTCGGCTTCACTATCATTCTTGCCCGGGATAAGCAAGGTGGTTATCTCCACATGGGCCTGACCGATGGCCCTCTCCACCGTCTCCTTGACCGGCCCCAAACGTCCTTTGCACATCTGTGGGTAAAAATGTTCGTTGAATCCTTTGACATCGATGTTAAAGGCATCGATGCAGGTAAGCAGGTCTTCCAGCGGTTGCTTATCTATATAGCCATTGGTCACCATAACTGTCTTGAGTCCCAATTCTTTAAGCTTCGGGGCTACGTCCATAATATATTCGTACCAGATCGATGGTTCATTGTAGGTGAAGGCCAGGCCTATTGAGCCGTCCCGGCGGCACGACTGGGTTCTTGCCACCAATTCCTCCGCTTCCATATAGTTGGTAGGCGGAGTCCCGTGGGCAATCGACCAGTTCTGGCAGAAACTGCACCCCAGGTTGCAGCCGTAACTGCCCGCGGATAAGATGCAGGTGCCGGGATAGAAGTGGAAGAGAGGTTTCTTTTCTATCGGATCCAGGGCCAGCGAGGTTATTTCTCCGTAGTTATGGGTCAGGAGATTGCCATCCTGGTTGCTCCTCACCCGGCATATGCCAACTTGTCCCTCTTTTAATCGACAATGATGGGGGCACAGGAAACAACGCACCACCTCCGCATCCAATTTTTCGAAATATCTGGCTTGGGCATTTGCCATGATTTTCGCCTCCTTAACATGGAAAGTCGAGTATCAGCTATATCTTTCCACCTCAAAGCGCTGTATCGAATATTTCTCCCCGGGTGATATTCCCGCCTTCTGCAAAGCGATGTTTAACTGTTGCTCTACCGTATCGACTCCCTCCAGATCAGGGAGCAGCAACCCGCTCCGGCTCCCGCAGCGTACAATGATTCCGTAGCGGCGCGGATCGAGGTCTTCGCGCCGGGCGGGTTCAGGCGGAGTGAGTATGTCTACTGAGTACACCAGACCGGGCAACTCCTGGGCGGTGACCGGAGAAAAGCGCGGGTCTCTTAATCCCGCCGCGATCGCGTTATGCTTGATCTCTTCGGCGATATTCTCGTAAACCGGCTGGAAGGTACCAATACACCCGCGCAACTGCCCATTTTTCTTCAATGATACAAATACCCCGGCTCGCCGTTGCGCCAATTTATCCATGTCCTGGGGAAGGTCAGCCGCCGGACCGCCCAGCAGATAACTCTCCAGGGTTTGGCGGGCCCATCGCACCGGCGGCGATTCATTTTGGCGCCGGGCTTCAGCTGCTCCCGCCTGCAGGCTGATCAAACGGTCGAGTATGCTGGGGGCCGCCGGGCCCGGTTTTAGGCCTGCGGTCATATAACCGACTCCAAACGGACCTTCATAACTGTATACCTCGGTCTGCAATTCAAACCCGTCCAGTGAGCCCAGCATGATGATGATGGACGGGTAACCGCACTGTCCTGCGTTGTCAACCAATCTCGATGGCAGGTCGAGCAGTCCCTCCACATCACCGCGGGATATAAGCCCCTTGACCATAAGGTCGAAACGGCCTCCGTCGGGATGGAAATCATAGGGTCCCTCATCCTTGAGGCGGTGTGACATATCGCCGGACGCGACCACCGCCACCCTGCGTCCTGCCGATTGGGCAGCCTCCTGTATAAGTTTTCCCAGTGTGTACAGCTGCAAATTATCCAACATGCCGATGCTTATAGCGGCGATAGGCTTGTCCCCCAGACCGGCTTTCTCCAGATAGTAAAGCGGTACCAGGATGCCGTGGTCAAGGGATGGGTTAAGATTATGACGGGAGGATGTATTTTTGTCTATCCCGATCATGTCGATGCCATGTTTAGCAGCCAGGCTCCCGATTGCTTTTATCAGTTCCAGGTCGTTGGTGCGGCTAAAGGCTACATCGGGGCGGCCGAAGGCAGCCAGGTTACCTTGCAACTGCGGTTCGGTCAAGCAGGTTATACAATCCGAAAAGACGTTGCCATGAGGGGTCAGGAATACTAGTGTGTCGGGCTGAGTTTGAACTAATTCCCGGGCCGCGGCTCGCATGCCCCTTATGGTGAGGCTGGCCTCTTGAGCCCTTTCCCCGCCCACTTCCGGGACTATTATGGGTGGGTGCGGCATCAATGCTGCAAAAGTGATCATCAGGCTCCCTCCTCGATTAACAAATATTCCCTTGGTTTAGTTTTATTATCCATCAAGATATGCTTTTGCGATACCACAAAATATAGCGTAAGCTACTTTCTCCTGGTATTGATCGTCGCTGAGCAGTTTTTCTTCCTGGGGATTGGATA
>JBEHWJ010000131.1:0-3592 GCA_040217755.1 Syntrophomonadaceae bacterium
ATGGTTTATAAGCAACCAGCTAGAAACTCCAAAAAGCCTGGTATATTTTAGCATAACCGGTCTGGCTATTCAACCAAGCGCTCCGGGTTATTGCCTGGATTCCCTTTTTCGAAGGGGGTCGACTCGATGCTCAATACCAGCCTGGTCCGACTACTCACGGCCGCTTTATGGGCTACAAAAAGGCCCAGGGCCGCGTACACCTCATGCCCTTCCCCGGTCAGCAGGACCACCTGATCCCTTTTATCATAGGGTATTCGGGCTTCCATCAAGCCCTTTTTTAACTTCTTGTGACCTTTGAAGCCGGGGGGGACATAGTAGTCGCCATTCTGACGGGAACGCAGGAAAAGGGGCTGGGGCAAACACTCAAAGTCCAAACCCGTCACACCCGGCCCGGGCACATAATCACTTCGGGTACCTACACTTACCTGATATGAGCAGCCCGCAGCGAGGATCTCCACCCTGCCCGGCACCGGCAATTCATGAATGAATGCGACCTTGTCCGATGGCCGGATGGTAAATACCATTTTATCATAACTTTTTATGACCCGAACTTTCTTTTTAAGATGCAGGTTCAAGGCGGAGCCAACCTTCTCCCGTGCGCTCAAGGCCAGGATCGTATCCACGTCATGCAGACCCCATTCGGCGATCGCCAGCAGATTCAGAGCCTTTTGAACGATACGGCGGCGTAAAGCACGCGGGGCAGCATTTAGTACGCGACTATCCAAAACCACTGTCAACTGGTTCTCCTCTAACCGCACAGTATCCCACAGCTGCTCGGTTTGTTCCTCCAGGACCTGATTTTCATCCCCGGCGATAGATGCTAATTGGTTTAGTTTATCCACGATGCGGGGGTTGAATTCCTGTTCCAGCAGCGGCACGAGTTTATGCCTTATCCGGTTACGCAGATAATACTGGTCACTATTGGTTTCGTCCCGACAATAAGGGATTTGCATAAGCTCCAGATATTGCAGCAATTCTTGCTTGCTTATCCGCAGCAAAGGCCGGATGATAAATCCATTTATAGGCATTATTCCGCGCAATCCTTTAATCCCCGAACCTCTCAGTAGATGAAGCAGGACACTCTCAGCCACGTCATCGCTATGATGGCCGGTAGCAATTCGATGTCCGCCTATTTCTTGCCGGAGTTCCTCGAAGAAACCATAACGCGCATAACGGCCGGTCTCTTCTAACCCGGCTTTTCTATCCTGGGCCAGCTTCTCTACCTCCACCTTACGGGTATAACAATCGATACCCAGCCTATGGCAGACCGCCCTGACGAATGACTCTTCCTGATCCGCTTCCGGTCGGAGGCCATGGTTTAAGTGGGCCACCGAGATTCTAAAATCCAATCGAAGCGATAAATCCAGCATGATATGCAGGAGCGCCATAGAATCCGGTCCGCCCGATAATCCCACAATTACCAGCTCGCCCGATTTTACCAGACGATGCTCAATTATAAAATTTTCGATCCTTTTAAGCAAATCCCATTCTCCCCGAGCGGTTATTATTCTTATGCTACCCAAGATACTACCAATAGTAAACCCCGGGCCATAGACCCGGGGTTTAGTTATATCCGGCTTAGGTTTGGGGGTCATAAAATCCCGGCCATCGTACCGGCGTCAGCGCCGGTCGACCCGGACACAGATAGTGGTCAGATCGTCGCGCGGTTTACCGTTGGCGAGGCGCAAGGCTTCGCTGACAACCAATTCCGCTATGACCTGGGGGTCGAACTCATTGAGTCCGGCGAGCAGGTTGGTTATCCAGTCTTCCCCCGGCACGGTTAAAGAAGACTCCAGGACCCCATCGCTGATCATGAGGATGAAGTCGCCGCTGTGAAGGTACCTTTTTTCGCTTACTACTTCCACATCCTGCAGTATGCCCATGGGAAGGGAGCTGGAACTGATCATCGCAACCCGTTGTCCCCTTTTAAGGAAACTGGGCGCACTGGCGGTCTTTATGAAATCGACCCCGGCTGTATACAGATCTATCAACACCATGTCCAGAGTGGTAAATGTCTCAGTGGTCGAGCGCAGCAACAATACCGAATTGATGGTATGCAACGCGACCTCCTTGTCAAAACCGCTGTTAAGCATGTTTTCCAGCAGTTTGACTGCTGTCTGGCTCTGCACCGAAGCCGGCTCACCCACCCCCATCCCGTCACTCAAGACCAGTAACTCCTTACCTTCTTTCAATGTAGTGATCACATAACTGTCGCCGGACACCTCCTGCCGCGCCACCTGGGCTACAGCGCTTTGTACGCTGTAGCTCAAAGCACGCCGCAAACTGAATTCGCAAGTTCCCTGCCCTCTCAGCAGGGGGCACTTCTTGGTACAGACTTCCATCTTCTCGCCCATTAAAGCCGATACCGCCGGGGCTATGCCATCATCACAGCCTAAACCGTCTGCGCAGGCGGCGGCGATCATATCGAGTATTATCTCCTCTCCGTTGGTGCGCAGCGGGGTAATATCCTTCACGGCCATCCCCTGGCGGCGGCAGGCCTGCAGCAGGGCGGTGCGCAACTCGTAGTCCACCTGGGTTTCGACCTCGATCTCTTCGGCCAGGTTTTTAACCACCTGGCTGACTCCCTTGAGCTGGCGGGCCACCAGGTCCCTGGATTCATCGATTTTTCCAGACCAATATTCGCTCATACGCAGATTATCAAAAAGGTAATTGACGGTACTGATCAACTCCCGTCCGTGGAGACACTGGTTTTGGAACGAAGTGGGGCATTGGTCGTAATTGACCTGGCCTTCGGTTTCAGCCACGGTAAAGATATCCAATAATCGCTCAGAAGTGGTTACGGAATCCTCCTCCCAGCATCGGTGATACCGGCGGCATCCTTCGCAAAAACCATGCGCCAATTCATCATACAAATAGTTCAGGTAGGCAATAGGCCGGGGATGGGGCTCGGCTTGAGCAGCGGCGGTGAAGGTGGAACTTAACTCGTCAAAAACGTTGGCCAGGTGATGGATACGATCGCCCACACTGGCTTTAATGCGTTCGTCGACCGACTCACCAGCTGCCGTGCTCAGTTTACGGGTACCCAATGGAGTACGGGTGACCTTTTCTTTTAGAGCCTCCGGTAGCAGGAAGAACATCAGGCTAGCGATCCCGGTCTCCCAGATCCCCAGCAAGGCTGCCTGATTCTCGGCTATAAACATCGAGACGGCCAGGTTGCCCATCATAAAACCGATTATTACCCCAACCCGTCCAAAGTTCTTGAACAGACCAGCCAATAATCCGGAAAGTGCGTACATCCCCAGACTCTGGGCGAAAACATTGGAAGTGATGGAAGGTATGATGCCTGACATCACCCCCACCATGGTGCCTGCCCCACTGCCCCAAAGATAAGCGGCGATGAGGATTCCTAACCGGCAGATGATGCTGCTGATGCTGAGACCAAACAAGTACACGTCGTTTAGGCCCATGACCACACCCACACCCAAAATCACAAAAGCAGACATCTCTTCGAAGCTAAACAAAGTCAGGGGTTTACGACTACGCAATACCTCTCTGCTGATCATCAGGACAAAGGTGAGTATCCCGGCTATGAGGGCCTCGAACACGATTATCATTTCCTGGTAGAAACTTA
>JBEHWJ010000132.1:0-3564 GCA_040217755.1 Syntrophomonadaceae bacterium
CCGGCTTTGGTCCGGAATCTTATAGTAACGGTCTCCCCCAGTTTACTACCGTTGTTGGCCGTCAAGCCGGGCAGGATAACCAGTCTGTAATCGGTCGAAGGACTCAGACTGTTTACCGGGCGAACAAAAATATTGCGGCGCTGTTCAAAATCAGCCGAACGGGTCACGTTTATGGCTACACTGGTACTGTTACGAAATAGCTTGATCTGGTTGCGGTTGTTGGTCCAAACTGCATCATCCACAACATTGAGGGAAAAAGTCAATACAATTGTGGGATTAAGGGATACCCCGGTTGCTCCGTTGGCGGGGGTAGAACTGACAAAATCAAGCGGGTTGGTTCCATTGGGCACGTCATTCAGCTCCTTTCACCTGAAAATAATGGGAATATGGTCGACTACCTTACCATATGCAATAGAGTGGCAAGGGGTTACATAGGAGCCAAGTACCTCCCTAACAAAGCAAAAAATAAAGACCCCTGGGAGGCTTATTGAAAGCCCCTCTAGGGTCTGTTTATCCGTGTTTTGGATGGTGGGGGGAGAAATTAGATCTCCAATGATTTTGAATACTGCCGAAACAGTGGAGCTAGCAGATGCGGGGCAGATGCTCCCCTTCCAACATCGCCAGAATACGCTGCGCTCCCAGTTCGGTCTGCAGCAATACCATCTGCGGCGGTTCGGCTCTGACCTCCCCGATGATGGCCGCACCGGCTGCTTCGGGAAGCTGCCGCAGGTCCTCGATAATTGCGTGGGCCCGCCGGGGATCTGCGATCACTACCATTTTACCTTCATTGGCCATATACAACGGATCCAGCCCCAGCATATCGCAAGCCCCTTGGACTACTGGAGAAACCGGTATTTTAGCCCCTTCAACCAGAATGCCCTTGCCCGATTGGCGGGCCAGTTCATTTAAGACGGTGGCCAGGCCGCCCCGGGTAGGATCCCGCATGCACTTGATTTCACTGCCGTACTTCTCCAGGACCCGGCTGACAATCCCCAACGGCGCACAGTCGCTCAAGGCCGGGGTAGCGAACCGCAGCCCTTCCCTTTGGGCCAGTACTGCCAAACCGTGGTCTCCCACCGGACCCGTGACCAGGACGATGTCGCCGCTCTCGATACGACTGGGCTGGTAGTCGATCCCGGACGGGATTACGCCGACTCCGGTCGTGTTGATGAATATCCCGTCGGCACTGCCTCTTTCCACTACTTTGGTATCACCGGTAACCAGGCACACTCCCGCCTCGCGAGCGGTCCGGGCCATAGAATCCACGATTTTACGCAGATCGGATATGGGCAAACCCTCTTCGATAATCATCGCTACCGATAAAAACAATGGTCGGGCCCCGCAGGCGACCAGGTCGTTGACGGTACCGCATATGGAAAGCTTGCCGATATCCCCTCCCGGGAAGAACAGCGGGGTAATCACAAAAGAGTCGGTGGTCATGGCTACCCGGCCGGGGGGCAAATCCAACAGGGCCCCGTCCAGCATGGCTGACAGATAGGGATTGTCCCAGGCCTTTTTGAATACTTCGTCGATAAGCTGCTGGCTCATCAAACCACCGCTGCCATGAGCCATCAAGATTCTGTCCGCTTTCATCTGTTATCTCCCTCTATTTGGTGTATATCGATAGTAGGCCGCACAGGCCCCCTCCTGGGATACCATGCAGGGGCCGATCGGCTGGAGAGGAGTACATCCCCGGCCAAATAGAGCACACTCCGAGGGGGAGATACGTCCCCGCAGCACCTCACCACAGGCGCATCCCTTAATCGGTATATCTTCTATTTCCGGGACCTCCAACTTGGTCCGGGCATCATAGCGCTCATATTTAGCTTTTATCTTCAATCCGCTCTGCGGTATGAGTCCCAACCCCCGCCAGCGGCAATCGGCCGGTTCAAAGACATCCTGCAAGATCTGCTGGGCCACCACATTCCCCTCCGGCTTCACTACCCGGCGATACTGGATCTCTACCCGGGCCTGGCCCTGGTGCAGCTGGCGGAGCAGCATAACAATTCCCTCCAGGATATCCCGGGTTTCAAATCCGGTCACCACCATCGGTTTGTGGGCCTTGGCCGCCAGGTGCCGGTAAGGCCCAATCCCGGTTACCGCTACTACGTGGCCGGGGCATATCAAGCCATCCACTCTGATGTCAGGGTCGGCAAATATAACCTCCAGGGCCGGGGGAACCACTTTGTGAAGAGACAGTACGGAGAAATTGGCCAACTCCGCTGCAGCCGCCTCCTGGATGGCTACTCCTACGGTGGGGGCGGTAGTTTCAAACCCTATCCCCAGGAAGACGACCTCCCGGGCCGGCATCTGCCGGGCTGTGGCCAAGGCATCCAGCGGCGAGTATACCACCCTGATGTCTGCTCCGCGGCTGCGTTCTTCCTGCAAACTGCTGGTGGTTCCAGGCACGCGCATCATATCGCCGAAAGTCAATAAGGTTACCGCCGGGTTCTTTACTATCTCGATCACCGCATCTATATCACCCTGGGCAGTAACACAAACCGGACATCCCGGTCCGGAGAGAAGTCTGAGATTGGCAGGAACCAACTCACGGATACCGCTCCTGGCGATAGCCATGGTATGAGTGCCGCACACCTCCATCAGGGCTAAATTACCTGTTTCACATCTGATCTCTTCCAGCATATTTTGCAGGTAAACCTGGTCTTCAGTCATACCAACCCATTTCCTCCATGTATGATATAGTCTCGGCAGCAATGGCTGCATCTATGATTTCCATGGCAAAACCGGCATGGACCAGGACATACTCGCCCAGCTTCACTTCTGGAGTAAGCCTGATACTGATATCCATTTGATTGCCGTTGACATCGACGGTGGCCACACAGTTGTCGGCTATTTTTACTATCTTTCCCGGAACACCCAGACACATCAGATCTGCACCTCACTTGCTATAATCGCCTGTCCCAGCGCTATACCCCCGTCACCGGGAGGTATTAGCTGGTGCTGATAAACCTCGAAATCCAGTGCCAATAATTTCAGCGTTAATTCTAACAGAATTATCTGGTTGTGAAAAACCCCTCCACTCAAAACTACCTTGTTCAGACCAGCCTCATCCCGGGCCTGAATCAAAGCGGCGGTAAAAAGATCGACCATGGTCAGGTGAAATTTGCGGGAAATCAGGCCTTTCGGCCGTCCCCCCTCCATGTCCTGGAGCATTTCTCCCCACATCGGCATGGCATCCATTATCAATCCCGAGTCGGTTTTTTCCAGCCGGTAACCATACCGGTTCTGGCCATACCGGTCGGCCATCGCTTCCAGTTCAATGGCCGCCTGTCCCTCATAATTGTTGACCGTGCAGATCCCCAGCACAGCGGCTGCCGCATCAAAAATACGGCCGCAGGAAGAGGTCTGGATCTCAGGTATTCCCTTACTCCAACGGTCAAACATGATATCCATCTCCATGCCCGCCAAATCCGGCAGGAGCCTCTCCGCCACCGCTGCACCTGCTTCCCCCAGCGACTCCAGCAAATAAACCAAAGCCATGCGATAGGGTTTGCGGGCACTTAAATCACCGCCGGGGAGGGGGACGTACTTCAGGTGGCCCAA
>JBEHWJ010000133.1:0-3562 GCA_040217755.1 Syntrophomonadaceae bacterium
CAACCCCAGCGACATCCCTGCCGCCGAGATAAAGGAATGGTTGAAGAGCAGGGGATAGGTGGTCCCCGCACGGGCGGGGGCGACGGTCCCAGCTACCTTGAGGGCAGACCCAAACCAAAACGACAAGCCCGAACCAAAACGCTTGTTCGCCTGCGCGATAATTGGTATAATACCTGTATCAGCTCTGATCTGTCATAAAAGAAGAGGGTTTGGGAGGGGACAGCCCTGTTGGTTCTAATTACTCAAAGTACCCAAATTACCCTTATTCAGAAACTTTTATATATATATATTTTACTTTTAAAGTTTTAAAAAGAGGGTAATTAGAGTACTTAGGTAATCAGGTCGTATGTGCCGCTAAGGTAAAGTTCCCGAGAAAATGGTTACCAAGTTACTTAAGCTACTCGAATTCAGGAACTTTCCATATGGTAAATCTACTTAAAAGTTACGAGAAAAGGGTAACTTGGGTAATTAATGAGTAATTAATGAGTAATTAATGGGTAGGGGACAGGACACCACGTTATTGGGGGTAAAGTAGTATTTGTTTTTTAGACCAGCTGGCTTTGTTCCGCTTAAGAACAGGGCCGGCTTTTTTTGTCACCAAGTTACAACTGGGGAGGGGACAGTCCCCAAGTTGCTGACTTCATGTTCCGGTGGTCACCAACTGGATGACATTCCCGCGGTCAAGCCAATATTCGGTCCGTCATATTTCGTATGTGTAATAAAAGGGAAAATGGGGGGATATGGTTTACATTACATTTACGGATAACGTTAGCTTTATTATGGTAAGGAGTTGGTGAAAAACGATGGGTAAAAAAAGTGGACGGATTGCCCTGCTGGTCAGCCTGGTGATGCTGACCATGATCGTCATGGCCCCCGCCGCTGCCGCACTCGACAGCCCGGGCGCCAAACTGCCCGCGGTCAATTTGACGATTTCCAAAGATCTCCGTATCGACCTGCCAAAACTCGATTTGCCGATAGTGTCTCAAGGCGTCAGTATCAAAGCCATTCCCCTCTACCGCTGCTGGAACGGGACGGTGCATTGGTATACCACCAATCTGGACGAGCGTAACAGCTGGCTGGCGGGTGGCTTCTCCGACGAGGGGATAACCTGCTACCTATCCCCGGTACCCCTGCCTGATACGGTCCCCCTGTACAAATGCATGCTGTACAATGACATGTACTATGCCACCAGCTCCGCCGAGCGGGACGCGGTCATATCCAAATACGGATTCTCCTATATCGGCATCGAAGGATATGCCATCGCGGGGAGTAATACTGCCGATGGCGATGTAAATATTAACCGCTGGTATCATCCAGAATCCGATCATTCTGACGGCTGGGAATGGTTGTCCGGTGAAAAATTCGTGAGCGCAGCTGAAATGGACCGGCATCATTTCTATCAGGTCGACCCGGCCAGCATCCCTGGTTACAACTATGAAGGGGTTACCTTCCGGGCCTGGTCGTCTCCTAAAGTCCTGCAGAGGTTCAAAGTCACCGCACCGAATGGGGGAGAAGCCCTAAAAAGCGGAGCGGTGCAGGAGATCAGATGGACTTCTTCCGTGGACGAAGGGCAAGTGGGTCTCTACTATGCCACTGATGGCGGCGCCGCCGACAACTGGATCACGATCAAGGAAGGACTGGCCCGCAACGGCAGTTATCAATGGACCGTGCCCAACAAAACCAGCTCCAATGTGCTTGTCCAGGCCCGCTGGTCCTACTATGACAATCAAACCGATTCCTGGGCCTATGCCAGCGATACCAGCGATGCCAAATTCAGCATCACCGGGTCCGGAATCCTGTTGCCGGGTATCGATCCCAAACTCCCGTTGTTGAAAGTATTCCCGGCCGCACCGACCGGTCTGACCGTGACCCCGTATCTCTTTTCCCGCCTGGATCTGACCTGGAAGGATAATTCCAGCAATGAGAGCGGATTTACGATTGAACGGAAGACTTCCGGCGGTGTTTATGCGAAGATTGCCGCGGTCGGTGCCAATACCACCAAATATTCGGATACCTCCGCCCAATTCGGTACCGCCTATTATTACCGGGTAAAGGCCAATGGAACCTTTGATTCCGGTTATTCCAACGAAGCCCCGGGATTACTGCAGAAATTCGCGGTTATGCCGAATATCGACTACCAGAAGCTGATCCCGGCTGCCCCCACCGGCCTGAGCGCGGCCTCTGCCCCGGGCGACCCCAAAGGGGTCAAACTCTCCTGGCAGGCCAGCCCGTCTGCTATCGACGGCTTTATTATCGAGAGAAAAGCGGGCGCGGGAGCCTGGCAGATGAGCTCTACCGTCGGCGCCGATAAAACCAGCGTTACCGAAACGGGTTTGCAGTCCAATCAGTCATACAGTTACCGCGTGGTCGCCTATAATATGTTCCTGAATTCCAAGCCCTCCAATATCGTCATCTATAGTCCCGGGGGTTCTCCCGGCGGTTCGGGCGGCAGCACCGGCGCGGGCGGACAGGTCAACCTGGATTTCTTCGTCGGCAAGGGCCTGTATAATGTCAACGGTATTCCGTCCGCCATGGACGTGAGCCCCATGATCCTGGAAGGCCGCACCCTGCTGCCCATCCGCTTCGTCACCGATGCCATCGGGGCCAATATCCAGTGGTTCGACGCGGAGAAGAAAGTGCTGATAAACCAGGGCCCCACCACCATCGAACTGTGGATAGGCAGCAGCCAGGCCCGGATGAATGGCCTGGGTGTTCCCATCGATCCGGGCAATGCCTCGGTCATGCCTAAGATCATCAACGGCCGGACCATGATGCCGCTGCGTTTCATCGCCGAGAAGCTCGGCTGCGCGGTGGAATGGGTACCGGAATTCAGTCAGATTAAAATCGGGTACCAGGGCAACAAAATGGATCCCCAGCCGGAACCGCCCAAGCCCTGGCTGAATCCCCAACCGGAACCGCCGATACAATAGGTAAAGGCAGAAAAAGGGACAAGAAAATGCCTCAAGCTTCGCTGCAGCTTGGGGCTCTTTTTTTGCGGCAGAGTTTCCCTTATTCGAGAACCTTTTTGCGGACAAAGGCACTGAGGAAACGGGTACCACAGGCAAACAGCGCCAGGCCCAGGCCGCTGTAAAAGAAGGCGATCCACAATTCCGGTATCAGCCGTTCGGTCCTCAAGATAATCCCTCCGCTCATCATCACCGCCATTATGATATAGGAAGGCAAATCAAAAAAGTGCCAAAACGGCATTCTAACCGCCGGATTATTTTTGACGCGGGCGACGTGTTTCTTGACCAGCTTGGAAAAGATGGGGAAATAAAATACCAGAAAGACGATGGCGGCCAACAACGGCAGCCAGCGATTGGCTGGGGTCAGCTTTATAAAAAGCGGCAATCCTATGGCCATCACCATGCTTCCCGCTAAAACCCACACCAGGCCGGCGATCAATATCAAATAAGTTTTGTTTATGGATAGCGTATCTCTCATTTATGGTTAACCCTCGTCATCCATGAGTTGATAAAAATCATTATAACAAACCTGGCCGGGGTTCGTTTTCATAAATATATTATCTATTTGGAGACACAATATGAAAAAAAATGGCCGG
>JBEHWJ010000134.1:0-3507 GCA_040217755.1 Syntrophomonadaceae bacterium
AAATAATGCAGCCAGGATAAAATGACCTCGTTGGTGAACATGGTCTGTTCCACAGGCAATCTCCCCCTTATAAACGGTATGATACCATATTTGCCGTACTCATAGAGTATCTGTTGCGGCTCAAGCTCCGGCGCGTTCCAGCAATCGCTCCCATTTGTGATCCACATACTGCTGAGCCTTTTCCAGCATCCATTCATTACCCGGTTCAAACATGTGGCTGAATCTGCCCTGGGAGCGAAGGAATTCTTCCACCGGCAGCTTTTTGCGCGGCGTGTAGGTAAGGCGCCACACCCCCTCCTCGACTTCGAACAGGGGCCACACACAGGTGTCCACCGCCAGCTTGGTGATCTCCGCCAGTTTGGCCATGGGATAGTCCCAGCCGCGCGGGCAGGGAGCCAGGATATTCAAAAAGCATGGGCCTTCGGTGTAGATAGCATTGTAGGACTTGGTATGCAGGTCCTTAAAATTACCCAGCGGGGCGGTCTGGGCCACATAGGGGATGCCGTGGGCCACCATGATTTCGGTCAGGTCCTTCTTGGTCTGCCGCTTGCCCTGTTGCATCGAACCGACCGGGGTGGTGGTGGTGCGGGCGAAGCTGGGCGTCGAAGAGGAACGCTGGATGCCGGTGTTCATATAGGCCTCGTTGTCATAACAGACATAGACCATGTCGTGGCCGCGCTCCATGGCCCCGGACAGGGACTGGAACCCGATATCGTAGGTGCCGCCGTCCCCGGCGAAGGTGATGAACTTGACCATCCCCTCTACCTTACCGCGGCGCTTCAGGGCATTATAGGCCGCTTCCACCCCGGAACAGGTAGCCGCGGAGTTTTCAAAGGCGGAATGGATGTAGCTGTCCATATAAGCAGTGTACGGATACATAAAAGTGGAAACCTCCAGGCAGCTGGTGGCGTTGATCACCACCGCCCGATCCTCGGCATTCAATGCCCGCAGAACCCCTGACACTACCACCCCGGCGCCGCAGCCGGCGCAGAGCCGATGCCCCCCGGTGAAACGGACCGGCTTCTCCACTTGTCGTTTCAGATTATATACGGTACTCATGCGATATCCTCCTTCGACCTCTGGCCCATGTGAGTATACACCGGACCGACCTCACCGCTGGCCGCAATGTGGGCCAGGCGGGCGAATACTTTTTCTATATCCTCAGTCTTGACGTCGCGGCCGCCCAGGCCGTAAACGATGTTTATCAGGTAGGGACGTTTCTTGAGATCATATAAAGCACTACGGGTCTCGGCCAATAGCGGTCCGCCATTGGCCGAAAAGCCTTCCGACTTATCCATGACGGCCACCGCCCGGGTATGGGCCAGGGCCCGGGCCAGTTCCTCCCCGGGGAAGGGGCGGAATACCCGGATCTTGATCAGTCCGGCCTTCACTCCTTTATCCCGCAGTTCATCGACGGCTGCTTTGGCCGTCCCGGCGGTGGAGCCGATCAGCACCAGGGCCAGCTCGGCGTCTTCCATTCGATATTCTTCGAATAGGCCGTAGCAACGGCCCGAAATCTTCTCAAACTCGGCCGCTACCTTCAGTATACGGGCCTTGGCCGCCTTCATGGCTTCGGCCTCCAGCACTTTGTGTTCCATATAATAAGGGCTGATGTCATAGGGGCCTACCGCCAGCGGGTTTTCCTTCTTCAGCAGATAATGCTCCGGCTGGTACTCACCCACGAATTGGCGCACCACCGCGGTATCCAGGAGTTCGATGTTCTCCACCGCATGGCTGGTGATGAAGCCGTCCATGCAGGTCATCACCGGCAAGCGCACGCTGGGGGTTTCGCCGATGGGCATGGCCATCAGGAAGTTATCATAGGCCTCCTGGTTGTTTTCGGCATAGATCTGTATCCAGCCGGAATCGCGGGCGCCCATCGAATCTGAGTGGTCGGCGTTTATGTTGATGGGCCCGGAAAGGGCACGGTTGACGCAGGCCAGGGTGATGGGCAGGCGGCATGACGCCGCTACGTACAATAGCTCATACATCAAGGCCAGCCCACAGGAGGAGGTGGCGCTGACCGAGCGGGCCCCGGCCGCCTGGGCGGCGATGCATACCGACATCGAACTGTGCTCCGACTCCACCGTCACGTATTCGGTGTTCACCTCGCCGTTGGCCACATAGTTGGCGAAATACTCGGGGATCTCGGTAGAGGGAGTGATCGGAAATGCCCCCATCACGTCGGGATTAATCTGCTTCATAGCATAGGCCACGGCCTCGTTGCCGGAAAGGCGGTTGCTCATCGGGGCTCACCTCCTGCCACCATGGTGATAGCCGGGAAGGGACACACTTCCTTGCAGATGCCGCACCCCTTGCAGTGCATATAATCAAAGTCCAGCCGCTTGCCGTCCTTGACGGGTATGGCGCTGTCGGGGCAGAACGGGATGCAGAGCATGCAGTGCTTACAGGCTTCTTCATGGAAAATCGGGGTATCGGTCCGCCAGGTGCCGGTATTGAAGGCCCGGGCGGTGCCGGGTTCATAGATCTCCCCGCCGGGGGTGAGGTCCTGCCAGGGGGTATGTTCGTTGATATCCTTGGCACGGATCATCCTGCCTGCACCTCCTCCAATGATTTTTTCAGCGTCGCCATATTCCCTTCGATGACCTGGGGCTTGCTGGCAAATTGATGTTTAAATGATTCTTCTATATGGGCCAGGAATCGGTCGGTACCCAGGACCCCACTCACCCGGACCGCCGCCGCCAGCATGGGGGTATTGGGAAAATTGGCTCCCAATATCTCTTCCGAGATGCGGCGGGCATCGATGGTGCAGACCTGGCCGCTCCATCCCCGCAGCCGGGGCCTAATCTCCTGGGGGGACTCGGGGGTATTAATTATCACCGCGCCGCCCTCTTTCAGTCCCCCGGTGACATCGACGCTGTCCAACAGGGTTTCGTCCACCACCACTACATAATCCGGGTAATAGATGTTGGAATGGATAGTGCACCGTTTCTCACTTATCCGGTTATAAGCCGTAATCGGGGCTCCCATCCGTTCCGGCCCGTATTCCGGGAATCCCTGCACGAACTTTCCTTCCAACGCCGCCACGTCCGCCAGCAGCATACAGGCTTTTTTGGCCCCCTGCCCGCCCCGGCCGTGCCAGCGGATCTCCACCATACCATTGCTTGCCATCGCTTTCCCTCCAGTACATGATCTTAAAGGCTGCCAACAGTCTAAATGTGTTTCTATCTACATGTTTTACAGTGATGCTTTATCTTGCAGTCACCATGGATATGACCATCGCCTCGACACTACAGAACTAAAAAGGCTTCCGTCCCGTAAAGGGACGAAAGCCATATAGACATTCGCTGTACCACCCATTTTTACATACATACCATCATATGCGTTCCCGGTTACGGGGGAAACCCGTCGGAGCCTACTGGATTTCTCGTTCGGTCCGCAGCTCGGGAGTGATTTTCGAATTTCAGACTACTGGTACCAGGCTTGCACCCTCCCCGGCTCGCTGCGACGTTCAGCTGAAACCTACTCTCTCCGTCAAGGCCTTTG
>JBEHWJ010000135.1:0-3458 GCA_040217755.1 Syntrophomonadaceae bacterium
GATAAAACGCGCGTAAATTGTCGATTTGGGAATATTATACTGACTGGCCTTCAATTTGAAGGCTTGTTTTTTTTCCATCCCGCCACGGATCAACTCTTGTGTTTCCCGCATAACGGCCTCCATATCGACTATTAAGTCTTCATCCTCCGGCGCCGGCAGCAGTAGGCATATTTCTCCCCGGGGCTGGTTTTGCTGGTAGTAACATAACACCTCTTTAACCGTCCCCCTTTGCACCTCCTGATGGAGCTTGGTTAATTCCCGTGCTACGATAATCGGCCGCTTTTCTCCCAACACAGTTGCCATGTCGGCCAGCGTCGCCACCAGCCGATGGGGGGCTTCATATAAAATGACCGTGCGGGACTCGCCCTTAAAACTGGTCAGGGTCTCTCTGCGTTTACCCGGTTTGGCCGGGAGAAACCCCGCGAAGATGAATGATGAGCTGTCAATGCCGGCAATAGCCAATGCTGCTGTACAGGCTGATGGCCCTGGAATCACCTCGACTTCAAAGCCGGCCTCGGTAGCCCGGCGAACCAGGTCATTGCCGGGATCAGAGATGGCCGGCATGCCCGCGTCAGATACCAGTGCCACACTTAGCCCGCGTGCCAACTGTTCCAACAGGTAGGAGGTCTTACCAGGTCGGCTGAACTCGTGGTAACTGACCAGCTTGTTTTTTATTTTGTAACGGTTAAGCAGTTTAATGGTATGGCGGGTATCCTCGCACGCGATCAGGTCCACTTTGCGCAAGGTCTTCAAAAGTCGTATGGATACATCCTCAAGATTGCCGATGGGAGTCCCGCATACATAGATTTTCCCTTTCATTTATGCCTCCCCGTAGTATTGCCTTATTTCATCATTATACCGATTAAATCCACTGTAGATTATCAACGGGGGCAGTACCCTCATCTCCCCCCCTTGATCTGACTTGGCTTCTACCAGCACCAGATTGGCCGGACGGTCGGCGTAAGGGTGAACCATCCGCACCCTGCTCAAAGACAATCCGTGGCGGCTGAATACATCGGCAATTTCATTTAACCGGGCCGCCCGGTGGATGAGTGCCACGCTCCCCCGGGGGGCCAGCAGGTGGGCCGCAGCCCCGACTAATTCCTCCAGGGTTAGCTCCAGCTCATGGCGGGCTACAGCCTCTTCTTGATCCCGGTTGATATGTCCTTCCCCTTTTTTCCAAAAAGGGGGATTGCTCAAGACCAGCTCGGCACTCCCCCCCGGCAATATCTCTTTTAATTTTCTTACATCTGCTTGCAGGATATTAATTCTAGTCTGCAGGTTGTTAATCAGTACACTTCGACCGGCCCGGTCCACCATGGCCGATTGCATCTCGACCCCTAATATGTAGATGCCTGGATCACGCTGGGACAGCAACAACGGTATGACCCCGTTCCCCGTACCCAGTTCCACGACCCTTCTCACCCCGTGCAGGTCTGCAAAGTGAGCCAACAACACCGCATCGATAGAAAAACGATAGCCCTTGAGCGGTTGAATGATCCTAAGACCGCCTATGATCAAATCATCCAGGGTCTCTCCATCACGAAGCAAAGTGGCCTTCATGGTTGTTACTACTCCTTACCTATGAAAGCCATACAGAACAAGCAGCCACCCTGCCTGGGCTCACCGTATGCGATTGGGCACACATGAAAACCTTCCGAGTATATCCTGCCCAGATTGGCGTAACTCTCGCCCTGCAGCTTGACAGCATCGATTTGATGGGGCTGACTTATGGCCCGATCATATGGTTTTTCCCCCTCCAACCGTGCTACCCTCTCTCTAAGATCACCCAGTTCAAATATCAAATCCCTGATTAGGTTCTTCAACTCTTGAATTGTTTTTTCCACCTTTTTTCCCCTCCGGTCTCTTGGAATCATACATCTCCGACTCATATTTGAGGCAGCACATCAGCCTGCCGCATATGCCCGATATTTTAGCCGGGTTAAGGGAAAGATGTTGTTCCTTGGCCATCCGGATGGAGACCGGGGCAAATTCTCCCAGGAAATTGTTACAGCAGAGTATACGGCCGCAAGTGCCTATCCCTCCCAGCATCTTGGCTTCGTCTCTGACGCCGATCTGCCGCAATTCGATCCGGGTGCGGAATATGGCTGCCAGATCTTTCACCAACTCGCGGAAATCCACCCGGCTTTCAGCAGTAAAATAGAATATGATTTTACCCATATCAAAGGTATACTCTACATCGATGAGGCGCATGGGTAAGTCATGGGCCCGCACCTTTTCCTTACAGATCTCCAGGGCCTCCGCTTCCCTGGCCTTATTTTGCTGGTAAGCCGCTTCGTCTTCCTCAGTGGCTTTGCGGATAACCTTTTTAAGGGGTAAGACAAGTTGATCCTCGCTTACCTCCCGCTTATCTATGGATACTATGCCTCGTTCGATCCCGCGGGCTGTCTCTACTATAACTGCATCGCCCATCATCAAATCCAGGTCAGAATTGTCGAAATAATACATCTTGCCTGTCGGCTTGAACCTGACCCCTATAACCAATGCCACAGATATGCCTCCCTAAGTATCAGTTTCGTTAGTTGAATTATTCACAAAAATTGTTCCTATTGTAAAGCATCCCGTAATTGATAGGAAATATTAATACTCAGCAAAAGGGACCGAATTGGTCCCCGATACTTGTTTCTGAGCTCTTCGATACGGACCAGGGAATCCAACACCCGCTTCCCATTCAAATGTTTAAAAGCCTCATATTCCGAGGTATTTTCACGCACAACCAGTAGTTCTGATCGATGGGTGCTTTGATAAATATACACATCCCTAATGAGGGTAGTGAGGAGGATAGTCATAATCTCTGGCTGCTTCTCCATCTCTTGGGCGCAATTGAACACTTCAAACTCATTGCCGGCAGCCAGTTGGCTGATCAATTCCAAAGCCTTGTGCCACTGTTGCTCCAATAAATCGGTATCCGCCAGTTGGATGGCTGTAGAAAGACATCCCTGGGCCAATCGGGCTAGATAAGAAGCCCTTTCTCCATCCAAGCCCCTTTGCTGCAGAAAATCCCCCAGATCCCTTTCAGACAGCAGCCCGAACCTCAAGCCTTGACAACGGGAAACGATAGTTTCCAGCCACATGTGGTCATCCGCAACCAGTATTATGACAGCATAAGCAGGCGGCTCTTCCAGGGTCTTTAACAGCGCATTGGCAGCCGGAAGGCTTAGAAGATGAGCATCGTTTATGATCACCACCCGGTGGGCGGCCCGATATGGCTTCAGAGCCAACCATGGTTCCATCGCGCGATTGATCTGTTCGATACCGATCTGCGTCTTTTCCTCCAACCTTTCAATATTCATAAAATCGGGATGGACGCCTTCTTTTATATAGGATTCACCTTGGGGATCATCGCTGAGGATTATGGCCTCAGCAAAAACGCGGGCGATGGTCTTTTTGCCGGTGCCCCCTGGACCGGTGAAAAGATAGGCGTGATGGATGTTTCC
>JBEHWJ010000136.1:0-3263 GCA_040217755.1 Syntrophomonadaceae bacterium
GGATTCATCACCGCGTTTGAAACGTTCCATCAGCTCATCCGCGGAGATGTTGAGCTCATAGGCGGAGATATTCTTGATAGTCAGGGTGGTCCGGGGGCCATCGTCGACGATATCGATATAGACCCGGGAACCTTCCAGGGCATACTTGAATACATTCAGCATCAGATTCTCGATGGCCCGCCATAACAGCCGGCCGTCAGCTCTAACGTATGTTTTCTCGTCCGGGTGGCTGAACTTGAACTCCAGGCGGCGCTCCTGTATTTTATCGTCGTATTCGCCCAACCCCTGGTTAACCAAGGCCACGATATCCACTTTTTCATAGTTTACCGGGATATTGCCGCTGGAGGCTTTGGTGGCTTCGAACAGGTCGTCAGTCAAGGTCTTCAGGCGCTGCGACTTCTGGTCGATGATTTCTATATATTCGGCGGCTTTGGCCTGGTCCGTCTCCCGCTTCAACAGATCCACATAGGTGATGATCGAGGTCAAAGGGGTGCGTATGTCATGGGATACATTACTGATCAGTTCGCTCTTCAGGCGCTCGCTTTTGACCTCGTTGGCCACCGCTTTGTTCAAGCCATCGGTTATGCTGTTGATATCAGCCGCCAGCCGGGCAAACTCTCCGTTCCCGGGCACCTCGATGGTGTGATGGATGTCGCCCGCCTTGACCCGCCGCACGCCTTCCTTGATGGTGTTCAGTTCCTTGACCTTCTTGAAGGCCAGCCAGGCGGCTGCGCCCAGGGTTATGGGGAACATGAAGAAGGTCAGGCCGACCAGGACCGGATAGCCTACCGCCAGCAATACCACTTTTACCGCCGTACTGCCGCTGTTATATACATCACTGATGAAACCAAACAATTGGCGGAAGAGGGCAAAGACCAGACTGTGCCTGATAAACGAGCGGTTTTTCAGGTGTTTGACCAGCGAAAGCACCAGCAGCAATCCCGGGACCGATATTACCAGCGAAACCAGGAACACCAATTGGTCAGGGCCAGATAGGCCCAGCACGGCCATGATCCCGAACCAAATCCCAATCAGTATAAAACACAGCAACAGGTTGATATCGGTGTAGATACTGTCGATAGTATTTAGATGTATCTCTCCATCCTCAGGCTTGCGGCCGATGGCCCACAGCAGGTAAATGAAAGCCGCCGCCAGGCCGGCCAATAAGGCGGTTATCTGATTAAGGCTATTGGCCGCCAAGGCCTTGTCTTCTTCCCACTGGGCTATACGGGGGGCCAGGTATTCCTGGCTGAATCCCACGCTGGCCACATCCTGGACCCCCAGGTTTTCCACGAGGCCGGGGATCTGCAGCTGCTTATAACGCGGGTTTTCTTTGATGAGAGCCGGGAAAACGGTCTGGTTGCCACCGTCGAAAATAATATAGGCAGGTAATGACTGCAGATAGCTATAGCCGCCCGATTGATCGGCAAGGTTGGTGAAGATGAATTCGCCTGACCGGGCATAATAATAGACTCCCTGGTTGGCGCCCAATCTTTGCAATATTGTCCGGTAATAACTCAGATCCTCTTTGATCATTTGCTCCTTAAGCGCGGCAACCTGGCCGGCGTAATCTTCCCGGAATACATTATAGTTTTCCGCTCTGGTCAGATTGGGATTGTAGCGCCGGGATTCGTTCTTGAATTTGTCAAACAATTGATTTTCCCGCATGGTCAATTCGGATTCACTGAGGCTGGCACCGCTTAAGATGTGTTCCTCATTCCGATAGCGGGTGGTCACGTCGACGATGTCCTGCATGATCCGGGTGCTGTCGTTGATGATACCCGGGCTCAGGTAATAGTCCTTTTCAGAAGCAATATCGAAATTGATGTCATTCTTGATCATCACATTTATGAATAAGGTCAGTGCGCCGCTGAAAAACACCACGGCGATAATAAAGGCTATAATCTTGGTTGTCAGTGCGCAGTTAAAGTTTTTCCACCTTGTAGCCAATTCCCCACACCACCTTCAAATATTTCGGTTCTTTCGGGTTTATCTCGATTTTCTCGCGTATCCGGCGGATATGGACCGCCACCGTATTGTCGGCGCCGTAGGCATTTTCCTGCCAAACCTTTTCATAGATTTCGTCGATGGAAAAGACCCGGCCGGCATTGGCTGCCAGCAGCCTGAGAATCTTATACTGCACCGGCGTCAGCCTGACTTCCTCACCGTCCACGGTCACCTGTTTGCTTTCGTCGTCTATCACCAGGCCCCCGGTTTTATAGAGGCTGCTCTTGGTCTCCAGGCTGCCCAGGGTAGTGTAACGGCGCAGCTGGGACTTGACCCGGGCAATAAGTTCCAGGGGGTTGAAGGGTTTGGTTATGTAGTCATCGGCCCCCATATTCAACCCCATGATCTTGTCAGTATCCTCCGATTTGGCGGAGAGCATGATGACCGGGATATTGGAATCTTCCCGGATTTTGATGGTTGCCCTTAAGCCGTCCATCTGTGGCATCATAATGTCCATGATGATCAGGTGTAAGGGCTGGGATTCTATTATCCGCAGGGCCTCGGCACCGTTACCGGCTTTCAAAACCGTATAGCCTTCATTTTCCAGGTAGATCCCTATCGCTTCGACTATCTCCCGGTCATCATCACAAACCAGGATATTCATGGTAAGCCCCCTCTGTCCCTGAAATTGTTCAAATTGTACCACACCCCTCTGATCTTTATTTCAGGGTAATGATAGCAGCCAAATCTTAAGATAATCCGGTCCCAAATCTTAAGAAATCCTTAAAATGCCCCGCACACAGCAGTACTGGGGGACAGTTGGAGGCCAATGAAAAAGTACTTGTTTTGTCATCCTGAGGAGTTAATAGACTCTTCACTCCGTTCAGAGTGACACTTACTTGTCATCCTGAGGAGCCGAATTTTGTCATCCTGAGGAGCCGAAGGCGACGAAGGATCTCAGCAACAATACCGCATTATTGGCCTTTATACAGCTGTGAGATGCTTCGCCAACGCTCACCATGACACAATAGAAACTTTATCTGTTATCTCGGACTATGACGCCGGAGCCGGAAGTGGAGCAGTTCGGAAAGCCGGTTCCAAGAACTTTCTGCATTAAAGAAAATTCTAACTTTCACAATTATTGACACCAGGTTTTTACCTGCGTATACTACTTGTAAGCTCCAAGGAACACCTAAGACAAAAATCCTAACCAAAACCGGAAAACAGAAACAAAAAACTTTCAACCCAGTAAAAATACCAGGTAGAAAAAAATCTACTATATCCAAAAGAAAAGTAAAAGAAATTAGTTTACAACA
>JBEHWJ010000137.1:0-3204 GCA_040217755.1 Syntrophomonadaceae bacterium
GGCAAGATCTTCGCCATCTTCTTCCCGATTATGGCCTTCGTTTCCAGCGGCTTCGAGCACAGTGTTGCCAACATGTTCTTCATCCCCATGGGCGTGACTATAGCCCAGGGTGCTCCGGACCTGGCAGCAACTGCTTTGAAGATGAGCCCCGATGCGGTCTTGGCTTTGTTCAATTACAGCACTACCTTGATGAAGAACCTCATCCCGGTCACCCTGGGCAATATCGTCGGCGGGGCAGGCTTCGTGGGCTTCTATTACTGGTTGGTCTACCTGAGAAAACCCGCGGCCGCCAAGGAAAAATAGGCGGCAGCGTAATCCGATAGTTGCCGATATTAAGTTGTACAGTTCAGCCCGGGAAGGAGCGAGCGTTAAACCGGAGTCTCCCCGCTGCTCCTTCCCGTGGGCGGTAGACAAGTGGAGGCTTAACCAAGCCTTAATTACATCGAACCGGGAAGGAGGAAAGAAATGGATAGTAAAGAGTTCGAGCGTATTATGGATTTTGCTATTGCGGCAGAGATAGAAGCCTATGAGTTCTATACCGAGGTGGCCCAGACGGCAACGGATAAGAACCTCAAAGTACTTTTCGAGGAGTTTGCCAACGAAGAGAAGGACCATCGTATAACGCTTGAGTCGCTGAAAACCAAGCAGATTCAGAAGTTCACCTTTACTGGCGCTGCCGACTATAAGATTACCGAGACGGTGGACATGCCCAAACTGTCGTTGAGCATGAAACCGGCCGACGCTGTAGCCCTGGCCATGAAGAAAGAAGAAGAGTCCATGCAGATGTATGAGGGCTTGGCCAAAGCCGCTGCCGAGGAAGAAGAACTGCACCTGTTCATGAATCTGGCCAAGATGGAGCAGGGGCACAAAGCCAAGATGGAAAATCTCTATAATCAGGTCGCTTTCGGGGAAGTGTGGTAGGACACTGCCCCATGCAAAAAGCCAGAAGACCTTTCCGAAAGGAAAGGTCTTCTGGCTTTCTGAGAAACACCTAGAGTATGAGGGCCGGTTAGCCTATAATGGAATAGTTCCTTCGGACTCAATGGGAATGCGGACAATATCAGGACCTTGAGAACGCAGTGATAGACAGGACAAACATTGGCGGATTAAAATGAATCGTTGACGATCATACAGGGGAGAGATTTTATACTGATGGCAGGTTTGGCAGGTAAGAACGGCAGATATGCGATTTGGGCAGTGGTCTTCGTGGCCATGCTGGCTTTAGGGGCGTTTGTCGGGGGACAACTGAACGACCGGATATTTGAATCAGTACAGACCAAGGACAGCAAAGGCAAAGTGATAAATATACTGGTCATGGGCATTGACGCCCGCAACGCCAAGGAAAACTCCCGCAGCGATACCATGATCCTGGTCAGCCTGGATCCCATTACCCAACAGGTGGTTATGGTGTCGATCCCCCGTGACACGCGTATCAAAAATTCCAAGGGCCAAAATGATCGCATCAACAGCATCAACTGGCTGCAGGGGCCCGAGGCGGCCTGCAATGAAGTCGGCAAATTACTCAACGTGCCGGTCGATTACTATGTAATCACCAACTTCGGCGGGTTCGGGGATATTGTCGAAGCATTGGGCGGGGTGCACATCGATGTGGCGACCAACATGTACCATGCCGATCCGGTCAACCCCGAGCTGGCCATCAATTTGAAAAAAGGTTACCAGTATCTGAATGGTCAGCAGGCCCTCGCTTATGTGCGTTACCGGGGAGGTCCCACCGCCGATATAGGCCGGACCGAGAACCAGCAGAAGTTTATCAAGGCTCTGGCGGCGGAGATGCTGCAGACCAAAACCATATTACGGCTGCCCCAACTGATACCCGAGCTGTATAAAAATGTGCGCACCAATATCCCGCTGCAGGATATGATCTTCCTGGCTCAAATGACCCAGAAGTTGGATATGGAAAATATCACCGCCCAGACTTTACCCGGTTACTTTCTGAGTGACGCGGAGACCGGGGCCAGCTACTGGGAGGCAGATAAGAAGATAGCCAGTACCCTGATCGAAGATCTGAAGAAGGGTACTACTGTCCAGGTAGTCCGGGAAACCCCGCCCGGGGCCCGGCCGGTTAAAATGGTGGACCGGCCTGTAGTGGACGTCGAGCCGACCCAGACGACCGAACCTCCAGCCAAAAAGGATGATGGGATGAAAGACGGAAACAGTGTCCCAGGTGAAAATGGGGACAAAGCGACTGGCGACAAGATCAATGGTGGGGAAGATGATGGCAGCGGCGATGGTCAGGGTACCAACCCATCACCTGATAAAGGCCAGCCCACTGACCCTGCTGATACCTCTAATCCCGATGATGGCAAAGACGCGAACGGGTCGGGTTCCCCGCCGCCCCCGCAACCATTACCGGACCCGGTCCGACTGGAGGATGTAAGGCCTTAGAAAACCCCGCTGGATAACACGACGGCTGCCTATTGGAAGGCAGCCATTTTATTTTGGTCATATCCGGTTAACCGTGGTGCGGCTGCCGCATGATAATTCCAAGCGGAGCGAGAGGAATCTCGCCTTGGCGGTTAGACTCTTCGCTGCGCTCAGAGTGACAGTATTGCACTCAGAGTGACATCTCTATTATCATCCTGAGCGGATACTTATGTTATCCTGAGGCGGAGTGCATTGTGTCATCCTGAGGCGGAGTGCATTGTGTCATCCTGAGGCGAAGCCGAAGGATCTCGCCCCGGGGAATCGGAACCCCTGGCAGCCCAGCCCCTGGTTGCCGATACGTTGGCCAATATCCCTTCTTAATCGCCCTGTGTGTAACAGGCGGTTATCTCCCCATAGTACATAACATGATAATCGAAGCTCGAATAGGAATTGGCCTGGATGTTTGTATCCAGTAATTTGGCGTCCATAGCCTGGCGGAAGACGGTCTTGCATTCGAAATACAAGCTGCACCCTTTAATTACCGGACTCTGGATGGTACGGGCCGCTTGGGGGCTGACGCCCGCCGCCTCGAATTTATCTACGTCCCGGCCCGATACGCTCCCGGCTATGGCCAGGGCCTTCCTCATCTCACCAGGGGCCGGCAGGCTTACCGAAAAGTCAGGCGCCCTGTCGATCAAGCCGTGAGTGTAGCGGGAATAGCGCACCATAACCGTGATAACCGGGCGCTGCCAGATATAACCGATGTTTCCCCAGCCGATGGTCATAGTATTCATACGCTGGCCTTCCTTCACGGTCAGA
>JBEHWJ010000138.1:0-3120 GCA_040217755.1 Syntrophomonadaceae bacterium
CCATCCCGGGTTTCGTTATAAGTGATTGCTATTGTACCGGTGTCACCATCCCACGCAACTGCAGCTCCTGCAGCCTCTAACACAGAACGCAGCGGTAGGTAGGTCTTGCCATCTATAACCTCCGGTGCCAGTGGCATCGTCTGCGTTTCTCCGTTCACGACAGCGGTGGGGCTGCCCATAGTCATCTGGATAATATGGTCGCCCTCCGTAATGGTGATCGAATTTCCATCCACCGTTGCGTCACAACCTAAAATGTTGATAATAACATCCGGGGTTACCCGGGTTACTCCACTCTCAATATTAGCCGCTTGGGCAGGTTGATATGCTTTGCCGTTGAGCTCCAGATTGGCCGCCCAAGTTGGTGTCGCCATTATCAGCACCATAATGAGAGTAAGCAGAATCGTGGCTTTTCTTTTCAACTATCTCGCTCCTTCCATCCGTACTTGTAATGTCCCTTACTACATTATACATAAATGGAATCCGGTTTCCAGCCATTTCCTGTTGGTATTAATTAGATAATACGCGGCGCCAGGACGACACGCTGGCCTCTTCCCGCCGCCCGGTGCAGCATCTGCGGTCCGAATCCGGCCGGAGGGTAATGAGGGGGCTTTACGGAAGCGGCCGGGGCAGGTATCATGTAGCATAACGGCGCTGCATCAGGGTTGATATTTGCAATGCGGGCAGACGAAGGCCAAACATTTTATTACCGGCCCCAAATGGCCGACCATGATGGTTTGGTCAACGGTGGGCGCTCCGGACCGGGGATTGTAATGTCGGCAACGGTCTCAGGCGATCCAGGGGGATAAACCCATTATTAAAAGGGGGCAAACCGATGAAGGATGAACCCAAGGTACCCTTGCACCAGAGGCGGATTTTCTGGAATATCCTGATGGTATTGGGGATACTGATCCCTATCGGGGTGGTCAACCTCATGAACTACCTGGCCGGTCCGTCGGCGCCCGACCCCAACCTGGCCAATATCACCCTGGCCGAATATGAAGACTGTCAGATAGGGATGACATATGAGGAGGTTGTGGCCATCATCGATGGCCCCGGGACCCTAATATCAAAGAGTGAAAATACCAAGACTTATCTCTTCGAATCAAGCAGTATGTACGCCAATGCCAGCCTGACCTTCAAAGACAACCTCCTGTACCACAAGGAACAATGGAACTTGAAATATTAGCCGGGCGGCGCAATTCAGGGGCACGGCGATAAGCCGACGCTGGTACTTGGATTTTCAGTTGATGAAGAAAAAGCCAAGGTTGGGTGGTACCTCCCGGTATCCCTGCCTTGGCTTAAATATCGGTTTCGGCGGGGCATCCTGGTGATGATGCCGCCGTCAAATCTGGTCTTGGTCCCGGGAATTGCCCACGGGTGGCTGGTCAACCGCCCCGTGCCCCGGCTTAACCGTAACGATACTCTACCCCGAAGGAACCCCGGGGGAATTCCCATTTGGCCAGGATGGTCCTGCCGCACAGGATACGACAGGTGCCGCATTCCAGGCAGCCGGCATAGTCGAAGAACACTTCACCGTTTTTATTCAGCTTGTATATCCCCGCCGGGCAGGCCACCATCAGTTTGCGGTACTCGTTCATGTCCACATCCTCCCGGAGCACGATGTGGGCATTCTCTTCGTCCACATAGAACTTGTTGATGGACAGCTTGGCGTCTACATTTACTTTTTCCCGTTCCGCGGTACTCATAGTGCTTTCATCCCCTTCCACCCGTCTTTGATCAGGTTCCAAATGCCGATCTTTTTGACATGGGGCATCATCTTCTTCATCAGGGGCTGGGCGGGTTTCCCGTCCATCACGAACATATCGGTGAGCATATCGACCGCCATCCGGGGATAAGCGGCGAATATCCGCGGGGTGCCTTCCAGGAAGTGAGGGAATTTGCGGTACAGCTTCATATCCGGCAGGACGAAGCTCTCTTCCATATACCGCTGGTAGTTCTGCAGACCAGCTTCGCTGAAATCCCCGTCCCGGTTGGCATCGATCACCGCCCGGGCAGCACATTCGGCCGAGGCCACCGCGAAATCCATGCCTCTTATGGCGTAGCCCAGGTTGATGCACAAGCCGGCCCCGTCGCCCACCACCAGGACCCCATTGCCGATAATCCTGGGCATCATATCGAAACCGCCCTCCGGCACTAGGTGGCCGGAATATTCTATCAATTTGGCCCCTTTCAGAAGCGGAGCCACGGCGGGATGGTTATGGAAATCCTCCATCATCTGGGGTACGGTCTTCTCACCCAGGTCGCTCAAGGTGGCCACCACCCCCAGGGATATGCTCTCCTTGTTGGTGTAGAGGAAGCCTCCCCCTATCCGGCCATCGGAAGGGCTGCCGGCGAACATGCAGGCGGTGCCTTCGTCGCCATTGCAGCCGAAGCGGTCTTCGATGACACCGGCGGGCAGTTCCCACAGTTCTTTGACCCCCACCGCCATCTGATGGGGCTTGAATTCTTCCCGCAGGCCGATCTTCTGGGCCAGCAGGCTGTTGATGCCGTCGGCCAGGATCACCGCTTTCGAGGTGATCTCGTCTTCCCCGGCCACCACCCCGCCGACCTTGCCGTCGTTGACGATGAGATTCTCCACCAGGATGCCGGAGACGATATTGGCCCCGGCCGACTCGGCCTTTTCCCCCAGCCACTGGTCGAAGGGGGCCCTAAGAACCGAATAGGACTCCTGCCCCTGCACGCCCAGGCGTCCGGAATAGAAATCCAGCCCGGCGGCACTGTCATCGGTCATCATGTAGATGCGCTCCCGGGTTATCTTCCTCTCTATGGGCGCTTCGTCTGCAAAACCGGGCATTATCTTCTCCAGGCTGTGGGAGTAGATGCGCCCCCCGGTCATGTTCTTGCTCCCCGGGAAGTTGCCTCTTTCGATGAGCAGCACCTCCAGGCCTTCTTTGGCCAAGAGGTAGGCCGCCACCGTACCGGCGATACCCCCGCCGACTATTATGACGTCAAATGCTTCGTCTGCCACACTATCAACTCCTTTTTATAAAAAGGTGAGGAACGCAGTGGAAACAGCCGGGTCAAGATACTGCGCTCAAATTAATTTGTCTGCTGACTAATATTCTATTCTATCTGCCTCTGCCTATAAATGCTTTTTTC
>JBEHWJ010000139.1:0-3101 GCA_040217755.1 Syntrophomonadaceae bacterium
AAAGCCCGATATGACAGTGAAGGGATTTTATCAGCAGGCTTTTAAAGGCAAATTGACAGTAGGCTTGGTTTTGGTGATACCGGCCATTGCGTTAGGTGTTCTATTGCTGTCGGCATTGTTTGTATCCGCAACTGAAAAAACACCCTTCGCTCTGCAACTTATCTTTGCTCCGTCCGCGCTGCTGGCACAAATATTTTTTACTGTTTTTCAGGGGGCCTCTGGAGAAGAGTCCGGCTGGCGTGGGTACTTGCGTCCTGAACTGGAGGATCGCTATGGGTTTATAAAAGGAAATGTTATTTTGGGTTCGATCTGGGCATTTTGGCACATGCCCCTTTGGTTTGTCGCGTCTGATTTTAGTGGATGGCAATTACTGATTTATGTCATTGAAAATGTAGTGGTCCTTACGGCGTTAACGATAATAATGGCAGTGCTGATGAAAAAGAGCGATAATCTGTTAATAGCATTCTGGGTTCATTTCTGCTTTAATTTCTCATTAGGCTTCTGCCCGGATGACGCTTATTTCTTCGCAATATTTTCCGCGCTATATCTTGCGGTCGCCTTAACTTTCTTGGGGGTTTACTTGAAATCTTCCCCTCTTAACGATAAGGCGCGATCGTTGCCGGTGTGATGCAGAAAAAAGAAATTGACATTATTTAATCTTTGATACTAAACCGCTTTATTCGGGAAAACGGAACTTGCAGGTGCCGTCAATAGTTTTGCGGTTGACAAAAACGGCTGGATCAATGTTAAAGTAAAGGTGAATTAGTTGATTTGAAGGGGCTGCCGGGGTGAACTTATATTACTGCCAGGGCCCTTCAACCCCAGCTCAACGTTGTCAACCGGTCAGTAAAGGGAGGGTTAGTCTAAATGGAAAACAAATACCGCCAATTGGCCAAGATGATTGATGAACACCCGGTGGGAGCACCCTTGAGTAAAGAATTTATGCAGATCTTGGAAATACTTTATCCCCCGGCCGAGCTGGACATGGCGCTGCTGCTGAGTTTTAAGCCCAAGAAATTGGAGGAAATCGCGCCAGCCGCCGGCCTATCTGAAGAAGCGACTGCCAAGATCTTAGAAGAAATGGCCGCCAAGGGAACGATTCTGAGCAAAACCTCCAAAGGCGCCCGGGTATACAAGCTGTTGCCTATTTTAGCCGGCTTCTTTGAGTATACTACCATGTCAGACAAGTTTGATGCGGACACTCGGGAGAAGCTCAAGCAGTTATGGCACTATTACTACAAGAAGGATTTTGTCCATGAACTGGGAGAGAGTGAACCGCCCTGGATGAGGGTTCTGCCGGCTCAAACCGCTTTGATGCAGCCTGACCAGGTAGTCCCTTATGAAATTGCCTCGGAACTGATCAGAAACAAGTCCAAGAGCATAGCCGTAGGAAAGTGCTCCTGTCGGGTGATCGAGCATAATTGTGATAAACCGACCGATACCTGTTTGGGTTTTGATGAAGCCGCTGATTTTATGATCGAGTATGGCTTGGCCAGAAAAATCACCGTGGACGAAGCCCTGGATGTTCTGAGAATCTGTGAAGAAGCCGGATTGGTGCATATGAACAGCAACAACAAGAACAACCTGCTCTTTATTTGTAACTGCTGCCCCGACTGTTGTCATTTGTTCCGGGCCTATACCGAATTCAATTATCCCCATACAATAGGCAAATCCAGTTTCCAGGCGCAAGTTGAAGATGACCTCTGCACCGGGTGTGGTATCTGCGTAGAGGATCGCTGCCCGGTAGACGGGGCACTCAAAATGATAGATGAAATTGCGGTTACGAATGGCGAACTGTGTATCGGCTGCGGCCTCTGCGTTACGGCTTGCCCGACGGACGCCATATCGCTGGTTAAACGGGCCGAGCCTCCCCGGGTACCTGAAACTATAGTCGAATTGAGCCAGGAAGCGGTTAAGACCAAGCGGGCAAACCGGGCCAATCCGGATTTCATCAGATAGCATATTTTAAAAGTCTCGGATTAGAGTTCGACATTGGTTAAAGGCGATGTTGAGCTCTTATTTTTAACATAGCTGATATGCAACGGAAAATATGGGCTGGTTCTGTGCTTTTCTAAAATAAGCCATGGCTGGTCCTAATTGTCCAGGGCTATCATAGATGTAGACGGCGCAAGGTATCTGTATGGTTGATTAGGTCCGTAAGGAGAGGTTTTACAATGCATGAACTTGGCATTATGGCCAATGTTTTGGATATTGCTTTAGAATATGCGGAACAGAATGATGTGAAGAAAATACGAGCCATCAACCTTGAAATTGGAGAATTATCGGATATCGTTCCCAAAATTGCCCAGGATTTCTTTGGCTTTATTGCCCGGGACACTATTGCCGAAAATGCCATCTTGAAAATCGAAACAATACCGGCCCGGATCAGATGCCGTGATTGCGGGACGGAAAACGATTTGGATATGGACCGTCCTATATATACATGCATCGAATGCGGGTCGAAGAGCCTGCAACTTATTTCCGGGCGAGAATACCGGATCGCATCGATTGAAGTGGAATAGCGAACTTGATAAATATCCAGAGCGGGAGGGATAGGCATGGACCCGGTTAGAATAATTGAAGTCAAACGAAACGTCCTGGCCAATAATGATAAAAAGGCGGCCCAAATACGCGAAAACCTGAAAAAGGATAAGACCTTTCTCTTAAACCTTATGTCTTCGCCGGGCTCAGGCAAAACCAGCTTGATCCTGCGCACTATTGACCATTTGCGCAACGAGTTCAAAATTGGGGTTTTGGAAGCCGATATCGATTCCGCCGTCGATGCGGAACGCATCCAGTCCATAGGAATTTCGGCGGTTCAGCTGCGGACCGGGGGTATGTGTCACCTGGACGCCAGCATGACCGAGACCGGCCTCAAGGAATTAGGCTGGGCCGGATTTGATTTAATAATTGTCGAGAATGTCGGGAACCTGGTATGCCCGGCCGAATTTGATACCGGAGCGGTTCGCAACGTAATGATCCTCAGTGTTCCCGAAGGTGATGACAAACCGTTGAAGTACCCGCTGATGTTTTCCACCACTGATGTGCTGCTGGTCAATAAAATCGACTACCTGCAATTCTCCGATTTCGATATGGATGCC
>JBEHWJ010000140.1:0-3066 GCA_040217755.1 Syntrophomonadaceae bacterium
ACTCATTTGCGGCCAACTTCCTTAATATTGCTGCTATTTCGGACTTGCCCAGATCCCCTGAAGCTAACCGTATAACGGCAGGATAAAGATCCCCGTTCTTGTCTGTTACGATTATGTCGTTTAATTCTAAAAAGACCAAACCAGCGGCAAGGGCGGTTCTTTTATTGCCATCAATGAATGGATGATCCTGGCAGATATAAAAGATGTAGGCCGCTGCCATTTCAAAGACGGTCCTGTTCAAAAATTCCCCGTTCCAGGTGGCCTGGGCAGCCGCAACCGCAGATCGCAGCAAATTATAGTCCCGAATCTCACGACTGCCCCCGTAACGGCTTATCTGATCTTGATGAATCTCAACGATTTCAGCCAATGTCAGGGAAAGAGGTTCTTTCATATCTATTCACCAAGTTTCCTCAGGGTTTCGCCGTGGCTGGCGTTTACCTTGGCAAGAGCAGACTGGAAATGTTCTTCCCGACCTTCTTCTTTAAGCGGGGAGATGATTAGACTCTTTCCATCGGTAATAATCTTTAGAGGCGTGGAGAAGTTTATCTCCAGCAGTTCAAGAATTGGTTTGTCAATTATAAGAGCAGCGCTGTTGCCATGTGTTGTCAGGGTTTTTATCATCGAAATCCCTCCTTGGGTATCACATTGTATTTATATTATATTACCTGCAAGGAGTTTTTTCCAAACATAATTGTCGTGTGAGTATTCCGGACCAAATTGAGCCAGTGTTCCGGTGAAGCAGGGCCACTGTTCCGGGAAATGGGAGCCGGGATTGCGGTGACGCGACCAATCAAGATGGCTCACTTTTAAATGAGCGAAAGTGGCTCAGTTTTGATAGTCACGCCCAGTGGTCCACTTTTTCGTTGAAATTAGCAAAGCAGAGCCTAGTGTAGGTCCCATAGGTGCAGAAGAACGAAATCGCCCCTCTCTCCAGCACCAATGATGTTTGAAGGGCATCGGCTAACCTGGCCCAAATGACGGGTCTTGGGATTAATCTTGATGACTGCCAGGGTTCGGGATTTTGGCACCGTCCGGTCCGTCCTCGCTCTGGCCAACCTTTTTCCCCCCACCATGGTCCGGGTCACCAGTATCTGTGGCACCCAAAGCCAACAGTCCTATGGCCACCGTTTTCTCGGTCACCCACACCGAGCTGGATCCGATGTCGGACACCGTTTTGACCAGTTCATTCCTCCCGTAGCGCTTCTCCAAACCATGAGCACCCTTGGTAATCACCGTATCCAACCCGAGGGCCAATAACCCCACCGTACTTTTTACCACCTTGCCGAATATGCTCATCCCGGATCTCCATTCCTTCCATATGATTAACTCTATGCTTATTGAGGCTATAGTATCAAGGGAATCTTATGAAAAACGATGCTAATTTATTAAGAATTTCTTAATTTGCCCGGCGCAAGCTGGCAATCAGGTAATATGCTATTATTACAGGTGAATCGAAAAGGTGACAATGATTCGTGAAAGCAGGAACCGAAATTTGAATTTGTCCAAGGGCAATTTTCTTATAAAGCATTTGCTGGTGCCGCTGTCGCTCTGCCTGCTCACTGCGGTCAGCGGACATTATCTATTGGACTCCATGTCCAGTTACTACGATATGACCTTGACTGCCATCGCCATCTTCCTGGCCGGACTGCAGGGCTGGTTCTTCTACGAAAAGAAGGCCCACGCCTGCCACATCATGAATTATGTCATCTACTACTTCGCCGCTATTTATTTCCTTATTATAATGGTGTTCTATTTGACCCACCTGATGGTCCTGTTCGATTACCAGGGTTTGGTGGAGTTCCTGCAGCGGAATGAAAAATATGCGTTATGGATATTCATTGGGATATGTTATCTGCAGCCCATCCTTTTGCCATTACCGGAGCCATTCACGATCATGGCCGGTTCAGCTGTGCTTGGTCCATGGAATGCGTTTATAGGCAGTTATGTGGCTACCACCTTGGGTATCATAACTATGTTTACCATCACCAGGCTGGGCGGCAATCGTATCAGGCAGAAGCATGGCAACGAAAAAGCTCTGCGCCGTTATTATCATTATGTCGATAGATATGGGCAATGGGTCCTGATATTCCTGCTGGCCTTTCCTATCCTGCCAGATGAGATAATCAGCCTGGGGGCCGGCCTCAGCAGTATGAGCTTTCGACGTTTCATCCCCATCATCCTGGTCGCCAAGATCTTCTCCTCCTACATGCTGTCCTATTTCCCTCATCTCTTCATCTGAAATGGCAACAATCATGATTACCCAGGTCGATTGACATTCCTATTTTTTGTTATATCTTGAAACCAACAATTAGAAAGCAATGGTGCGCGACTGATGAGGAAATAGCCTTATCTGGATTTAACAGTATCAGGTGGACAGCTGTCACGACTTGGCAGGCAGCACTATCGATTATTGTTCCGAAAAGGTTATTACCCACAATCAAAGCGGTCGGTGTTTGCTCATTGAATTGGCTCCGCAGACTACGCACCCTGGCCTGTGAATCCGGGCAGCTTGAGGCATACAGCAATGAAAACCACATTGTACCGATGGAATGCAAGCCAACCATAACCAAAGTTTCCGCAGCCATAACGATACACTACCCTTCGGTATCAATCGATATACGTGACGGGGTATCCAAAACTACAATTGAAGATGTTCTGTCAGCAGTGAAAAAAATATGTTAGGCGATGTATCTAAGGTAGAAGACATATATTTAATCTGTGGCCATACCGACATGAGAAAATCCATAGATGGATTGGCCGCGCTGATAAAGCTGAACTTCGGCATGGACCCGTCTTCCACTTCTTTAGCCCACAAATCATCCGTTACAGTTGACTCCCCTGGAGCTTACACAGGTGGATATTTTGCCGGAAAGAGCATATTATATAAGTAAGGAAAGTAAGGAAGGGGGTCTTGAAAATGGAAGCTGCCAAAATTACCAGCAAAGGACAGATTACTATTCCTATTGACATTCGCAAAAAACTTAACCTGAAAGACGGTGATAAGGTAATTTTTGTTGAAGACGGTGATAAGATTATTTTTGCTAATGCTGCCAAGGTAGCTTTTAT
>JBEHWJ010000141.1:0-2990 GCA_040217755.1 Syntrophomonadaceae bacterium
AACGGATTCAGGAAGTTGCAGGAGGCCGGGATAGAAGTCGAGACCGGGGTGCTGGAGCAAAGGTCACGGCGTTTGAATGAAGTGTTCTGGAAATACGTCCAGACCGGCCAGCCTTTCATAGCCCTCAAAACCGCCATGACCCTGGATGGCAAGATCGCTGCCTACAGCGGTGATTCCAAGTGGGTCACCGGGGACAGTGCCCGCCAGCAGGTGCACCAGCTGCGCAACATCCATGACGGCATCCTGGTCGGGATAGGCACGGTCTTGAAGGACGATCCCCGTCTCAATACCCGGCTGGAAGGCCAGGATCTGCAGGACCCGGTGCGGATAATCATCGACGGACGGCTGCAGCTGCCCCTGGATGGCAATATCGCCCGCACCGCCGAGCGGCAGCGGACTTTGGTGTTTGGCTCCAACCAGGCCGAACCCCGCACCCAGCTGAAGCTGGAGAGGATGGGGCTGCATGTCATCAGCCTGGACTGCCCCCCCGATACCGTGCCCCTGGAAAAAGTGCTGGAGATACTGGGACGGATGGAGATCTGCAGCGTGCTGGTGGAAGGCGGAGCGGAGATCAATGGCTACCTCCTCGAACACAACCTGGTGGACAAGGTCTACTGGTTTATCGCCCCGAAACTTATCGGCGGGCGGGGGGCCCCCACACCGGTAGGCGGGCAGGGCCAGCCCCTGATGCAGGAGGCCTGGGAGCTTAAGTCAGTGGAGATGCAGACCTTCGGGTCGGATTATATGGTTACCGGATACCTCAAGGAGTGGTGATAAGATGTTTACCGGCATCATCGAAGAGCTGGGAACGGTGCTGACCCTCAAGCGGGGCAGCAATTCCAGCCAGATAAGCATACAAGCGGACAAGGTCCTGGCAGATGTAAAACTGGGCGACAGCATCGCCATCAACGGGGTATGCCTGACCGTAACCAGTTTCGACCGCAACCATTTCAGCGCGGATATGATGGCCGAGACCCTGGCCAAAACCAACCTCCGCGAACTGGGCAACGGCCAGAAGGTGAACCTGGAACGGGCCGCCCGCCTAGGCGACCACATGGGCGGGCATCTGGTCCAAGGCCATGTCGATGGAGTGGGTACCCTGGCGGAGGAACAGGTGGTGGACATCGCCCGGGTGCTGAGGATTTCGGCCCCGCCGGATATCCTGAAGTATACGGTAGCCAAGGGCTCGATCGCTATCGACGGGATAAGCTTGACGGTGGTGGATGTTTATCCCGACAGCTTCACGGTTTCCATCATACCCCATACCGCCGCCATGACCACCCTGGGATTCAAGCGGCCGGGGGCGACCGTCAACCTGGAGGCCGATATCATCGGCCGCTATGTGGAGAGGCTGCTCAAATGGAAGGATGGTAAGGCCGCCTCCAAATTGAGTTCGGAGTTCTTAGCCGAGCACGGCTTTTTATAAAGGAGAGGAAATGATGTTCAATACTATCGAAGAAGCCATCAAGGACTTCAGAGACGGCAAGATGCTGATCATGGTCGATGACGAAGACCGGGAAAACGAGGGGGACGTGATCATAGCCGCCGAGAAATGCACCCCCGAGGTCGTCAATTTCATGGCCAGCTGCGCCCGCGGCCTGATCTGCATGCCCATGGCCGGGGAGCGCCTGGACGAACTGGATATCCAGCCGATGGTACTGGAGAACACCGACAATCATGAGACCGCTTTTACCGTCTCCGTCGACCACATCTCCACCACTACCGGGATATCTGCTTTTGAGCGGGCCGCCACCGTCCGGGCCCTGATCGACCCGGAAAGCCAACCCGGGGAATTCCGCAAGCCGGGGCATATCTTTCCTTTGCGGTATCGCAAGGGGGGAGTATTGAGACGTACCGGGCACACCGAGGGGTCCGTCGACCTGGCCAAACTGGCCGGTCTTTACCCGGCCACGGTGATCTGCGAGATAATGAACCCCGACGGCAGTATGGCCCGAGTGCCGCAGTTGCTGGAATTTGCCCGCCAGCATGACATGAAAATCGTCACCATCGCCGATCTCATCCAGTACCGGCGCCGCAAGGAGAAACTGGTGGTTAGGGCGGAGGACGCCAAACTGCCCACCAAATTCGGGGAATTCACGGCGGTCGCCTATGAATCCATGCTGGATGGCAAGGACCATATCGCCCTGGTAAAAGGGGAGTGGGAGGAAAATGAGCCTATCCTGGTGCGGGTCCATTCCGAGTGCCTGACCGGCGACGTATTCGGCTCCAACCGCTGCGACTGCGGCGAACAGCTGGAAGCCGCCCTGGCTATGATTGCGCAGGAAGGCAAGGGAGTGTTCCTGTACATGCGCCAGGAGGGGCGGGGGATAGGACTGGTCAATAAGATCAAGGCCTATAAATTGCAGGATAAAGGCCGCGATACGGTACAAGCCAACCTAGACCTCGGTTTCCCCGAAGACCTGCGCGACTACGGCATCGGCGCCCAGATCCTGGTCGACCTGGGGGTACGGAAGATGCGGATGATGACCAACAACCCCAAAAAGATCCGCGGTCTGGAAGGTTATGACCTGGAAGTGGTGGAGAGGGTACCCATCGAGATGCCGCCCAAGGAAGAGAACCTCTATTACCTGCAGACGAAAAAAGATAAGATGGGGCACATATTTTCCAACATCAAATAACGGCGCTTTGCCATTTAAAATAGAAAAGTGATTAGGAGGAATTTTTCAATGGCTAATCTGTTTGAAGGAAAACTCATCGGAGATGGTCAACGGTTTGGGGTTATAGTCTCCCGGTTCAATGAATTTATCACCAACAAGCTGCTGTCAGGCTGTCTGGATACCCTGACCCGCCACGGGGTAGACCCCAACGATATAGACATAGCCTGGGTACCGGGCGCTTTCGAGATGCCCCTGGCGGCGCAGCGGATGGCCCAACACCAATATGATGCGGTCATATGCCTGGGTGCGGTGATAAGGGGAGCCACCCCCCATTTCGAATATGTATCGGCTGAGGTGACCAAGGGCATAGCC
>JBEHWJ010000142.1:0-2965 GCA_040217755.1 Syntrophomonadaceae bacterium
CGGGGACAGGAGAGCTGCGGGATTGCGGTTTCGGATGGGCGCCGCATCGACCTGCACCGGGGCATGGGATTGGTGGCGGACGTAATCCGGTCCCACAATATAGAGAGCCTGAAGGGCAATATCGCCATCGGCCACGTCCGTTACTCGACTACCGGGGGCAGTGCCTTGATGAACGCCCAACCGCTGGTATTTCATTATCTGAAAGGCATGGTGGCCCTGGCCCACAATGGTAATCTCACTAATACGGTGGAGTTGAAGCGGCGCCTGGAGACCTACGGGTCGGTTTTCCAGACCACCACCGATACCGAAGTGATAGCCAACCTCATGGCCCGCTACTCCCAGGACACCATGGAGGATGCCCTGGCCAAATCCATGATCGATGCCAAGGGCGCTTTTGCCCTGATAATAATGACCGAGAACCAGATGGTGGGGCTGCGCGACTCTATGGGTATCCGTCCTCTCTGCATAGGGATGCTGAACGGCGACTACCTGCTGGCTTCGGAATCGGCAGCCCTGGATACGGTCGGGGCTCAATTCGTCCGGGACGTCGGTCCGGGGGAGATGGTGGTTATAGACAGCCATGGCCTGCGCTCGCAGCAGCTGGTCAAGTCCACCCGCCGGGCCCACTGTATCTTCGAATATATTTATTTCGCCCGGCCCGACAGTAATATCGACGGCCGCAACGTCAACCGCGTGCGCCGGGAATTGGGCCGCCAGCTGGCCCGGGAACACCAGGTCGCGGCGGACATAGTGATATCGGTGCCGGAGTCTGGAACCGCCGCAGCCCTGGGTTATGCGCAGGAATCGGGACTGCCTTTCGAGCAGGGCCTGATCCGCAACCGTTATGTGGGGCGAACTTTTATCCAACCCACCCAGCAGATGCGTGAACTGGGGGTTCGCCTGAAGCTGAACGTGATACCCGAGGTGGTGGCCGGACAACGGGTGATCATGGTCGATGATTCCATCGTGCGGGGCACCACCAGCAAACAGATTGTGCAGATGGTGCGCAAAGCCGGGGCCCGGGAGGTACATTTCATGGTAACCTCCCCGCCTACCAGATATCCATGCTATTATGGTATTGATACTTCCCGCCGGGAAGAACTCATAGCCAGCTCTATGGATGTCGGGCAGATAAACGAATTCATCAGGGCTGACAGCTTGCATTACATCAGTAGGGAGGGTATGTTCGCAGCCCTGAAGACGGAAGGCGGGGAATTCTGCGCCGCCTGCTTCTGCGGCGACTACCCGGCCGGCCGCTAGGCCCAGCTCAAACAGGAAGGGGACCGGATTCTTGGAAGACGGAGATAAGGGATTTACCTACAAGCGGGCCGGGGTGGACATCGATGCCGCCAACCGCTCGGTAGAGATGATTAAGAAATGGGTGGACCGTACCAAAAGACCGGAAGTGCTGGAGGGTATCGGCGCCTTCGGAGGTTTTTTTGCCCTCAACAATCGTAAATATCAGGAGCCGGTCCTGGTTTCCGGGACCGACGGAGTGGGCACCAAATTGCGGGTGGCCCAGATGTATGGCGTCTATGATACGGTCGGGATCGACCTGGTGGCCATGTGTGTCAACGATATCTTGGCCCACGGGGCTGAACCGCTCTTCTTCCTGGATTACCTGGCGGTGGGCAAACTGGAACCGGTGATTGTCGAGGAACTGGTGAAAGGAGTCAGCGAGGGTTGCCTGCAGGCGGGCTGCGCTCTCATCGGCGGGGAAACCGCTGAGATGCCTGGTTTCTATGGTGTGGATGAATTCGACATGGCCGGTTTCGCGGTGGGGGTGGTGGAACGCTCCCGGCTTATCAACGGCTCGACCATCAAGCACGGCGACGCCTTGGTGGGGCTTAAGTCTTCCGGTCTCCATTCCAACGGCTATTCCCTGGCCCGCAAGGTACTATTGGAGGAGGCTGGCCTGAAACTGGACCAGCATATGGAGGAACTGGGTCAGTCGCTGGGAGAAGCCTTGCTTACCCCTACCCGCATCTACGTCCATTCGGTGCTCACCCTGCTGGAAGATGTAGAGGTCCATGGAATGGCCCATATTACCGGAGGAGGGCTGGCCGAAAACCTGCAGAGGATAATGCCGTTCGGCTTGCGGCCCGAAATAGACGCAGAGGCCTTGGCGCCTCAGCCTATATTTAATATGATCGCCGACCTGGGCGGGGTCGCTCCCCAGGAGATGATGCGTACTTTCAACATGGGGATTGGATACGTCCTGGTAGTGGCCCAGGAGAAAGCCCGGGAGGTACTTATGCGCCTGCGCCTGCTGGGCCAGGAGCCTTTGGTTATTGGAAAGGTCGGATTTGACACCCGGGGACTGCGCTGATGCGGCAGGTAATACCGCCCCACCGGCTGCGGCTGGCGGTCCTGGCTTCGGGACGGGGCAGCAATTTTCTGGCCATCCAGGAGGCCATCCGCAAAGGTCAGTTGGAAGCCGACATTTGCCTGTTAATATCCGACCAGCCCCAGGCCCCGGCGTTGGAGCGAGCCGGGACTCTGGGGATAAGGGCCCTCTTTATCGATCCTAAAGCTTTCCCCGGCCGGGATGATTATGAGGCCGAATTGGTCCGCAATCTGCAGGCGGAGGATATAGATATCCTGGTGCTGGCAGGTTACATGCGATTGGTGGGCGGGGTCATCCTGAATGCATACCGGGACCGGGTGCTCAACATCCACCCCGCCTTGTTGCCGTCTTTTCAGGGATTACATGCCCAGCGGCAGGCAATCGAATACGGGGTCAAATACAGCGGCTGTACGGTGCATTTTGTCGACCAGGGCATGGATACCGGACCTATAATCAAGCAGGCAGTGGTACCGGTCAAGGATGACGATACCGAAGACAGCCTGGCGGAACGCATATTGGAACAGGAGCACCGCCTTTACTGGCAGGTGCTGCAGCTGTTGGCGGAAGGCCGGGTCTATATAGAAGGCCGCAAGGTATACATAATTTAGGAGGTTGAAA
>JBEHWJ010000143.1:0-2941 GCA_040217755.1 Syntrophomonadaceae bacterium
AGGATGACGATACCGAAGACAGCCTGGCGGAACGCATATTGGAACAGGAGCACCGCCTTTACTGGCAGGTGCTGCAGCTGTTGGCGGAAGGCCGGGTCTATATAGAAGGCCGCAAGGTATACATAATTTAGGAGGTTGAAATCTATGAAAAGAGCTCTGATCAGCGTATCCAACAAGGACGGGGTGGTAGAATTTGCCCGCGGCCTGGAGCAGTTGGGATACGACATCATATCCACCGGCGGCACCTTTAAAACCCTGCAGGAGGCAGGCGTCAAGGTGCGTCAGGTGGCGGACGTGACCGGATTCCCGGAGATCCTGGATGGCCGGGTGAAGACCCTGCATCCCAAGATTCACGGCGGCATCCTGGCCCGCCGCATCCCTGAACACCTGGAGCAGATAGCCGCCAATGCCATCGAACCCATCGATATTGTGGCGGTCAACCTCTACCCGTTCCGAGAAACGGTAGCCAAGGCCGATGTGAGCCTGGCGGAGGCCATCGAGAATATCGATATCGGCGGACCGGCCATGGTCCGCTCAGCGGCCAAGAACTACCAGGATGTGGTGATAATCGTCAAGCCGGAGTTTTATGCTCCGGTACTGCAGGAATTGCAGGCCTCCGGGCAGGTCAGTGAGGCGACCCGGTCCCAGCTGGCCCGGGAGGCCTTTTCCCACACGGCTGCCTACGATGCTATGATATCCTCCTACCTGGCCCGCCTGCAGGGGGTGCCTTTCCCGGATAACATGGTCCTGGCCGGGGAGAAGGTTTATGAGTTGCGTTACGGGGAGAACCCCCACCAGAAGGCCGCCTTTTACCGCCGCCTGGATCCGGGCCTGGGGTTGGCCGATGCCCGCCAGCTGAACGGCAAAGAGCTGTCCTACAATAATATCATCGATATCCAGGCCGGCTGGTCATTGGTCAAGGAATTTGAAGAGACCGCCTGCGTGATAATCAAACATACCAATCCCTGCGGGACCGCGGTGGCACCTACCCTGGCCGAAGCATATGAGAAAGCCTTTGCCGGCGATCCGGTGTCCGCCTATGGCGGTATAATCGCCTTCAACCGCACCGTCGACCTGACCACCGCCCGCAAGGCGGCCGGACCATTCATGGAATGCATCATCGCCCCCGGTTATGCCCCCGAGGCTTTGACAGTCCTGCAGGCCAAGAAAAACCTGCGCTTGTTGGAACTGCCCATATTAAAGGCCGGGGAGATGCAGGTGAAGACCGTGGAAGGCGGTTTTGTGGTCCAGGAGGCCGACCTGGGCACGGTGGATTTGGACGATATCCAGGTGGTTACCAAAAAGGCGCCCAGCCCGGAGGAACTGCAGGAGATGGTTTTCGCCATGAAAGTGGCCAAGCATGTGAAATCAAATGCCATCGTGATCGCCAAAGGAGGCGCGACCATCGGGGTCGGGGCGGGGCAGATGAACCGGGTGGGTTCCGCCGCCATCGCCTTGCAGAACCGGGAGGCCTGCCGCGGTGCGGTGATGGCTTCCGATGCCTTCTTCCCCTTCAAGGATACGGTGGAATTGGCGGCTCAGGCCGGGATCACCGCCATCATCCAGCCGGGTGGTTCCATCCGCGACCAGGAAAGCGTCGAGGAGTGCGACCGGCACGGGATAAGCATGGTATTCACCGGCATGCGCCACTTCAAGCATTAAGAGCAGGAGGCGAACGAGCTTGGGTATGAGAGTATTGGTAATCGGGTCCGGGGGGCGTGAGCACGCCCTGGTCTGGAAACTGGCCCAGAGTCCCCGGGTTGAACAACTATATGCTGCCCCGGGCAATCCCGGGATAGCCGCCCAGGCGGAATGTATCAACATAAAGATCGATGATATCGAAGGATTGCGGGATTTTGCCCGGCAGGCCAGGATCGACCTGACCGTAGTGGGGCCGGAAGCCCCGTTGGTCAATGGTATAGTGGATGCCTTCCGGTCGGCCGGATTGCAGATATTCGGGCCCACCGCGGCCGCCGCCCGTTTGGAAGGCAGCAAGGTGTTTGCTAAAAATCTGTTTAAGAAGTACGGTATACCCACCGCCCGGTTTGAGATATTCGACGATGCCGCTGCCGCCCGGACCTATGCGGGCACCTATACCGAGCAGGGGTTGTCGGTGGTGGTGAAGGCCGACGGACTGGCGGCCGGCAAGGGCGTAGTGGTGGCGGCCGATCAGGCGGAGGCCGAGGAGGCCATCACCAGCATCATGCAGGAGAAAAGCTTCGGCGCCTCGGGGGACCGGGTAGTGGTGGAGGAGTGCCTGGTGGGGCAGGAATTGAGTTTCTTCGCCCTCAGCGATGGCAAAAACTTCGTCCCCCTGCTGTCCGCCCAGGACCACAAGCGGGTGTTCGACAATGATGAAGGCCCCAACACCGGGGGAATGGGGGCTTATACCAACCCGCCCCTGTATACGGCCGAATTGCACCAGCGCATCGTGGCGGAGGTTATCCAGCCCACCATCGCCGCCATGGCCGAGGAAGGCTGCCCCTATACCGGGGTTTTATACGCGGGATTGATGATAACCGCTGAGGGGCCCAAGGTTTTGGAATACAACGCCCGCTTCGGGGACCCGGAGACCCAGGTGCTGATGCCGATGATAAAAAGCGACCTGGTACCATTGCTGGAAGGGTCAGCCCGGGGAGATCTGGCCGGTTACCCGGTAGAGATCGAATCCGGGGCCTGTGTAGGGGTTGTAATGGCCTCGGGAGGCTACCCGGCCTCATATCAAAAGGGCAAGATTATTCGGGGGTTGGAGGACCTGGCCCCGGGGACGATGGTGTTCCATGCCGGTACGGCGCTGCGCGACGGGTGCCTGGTTACCGATGGCGGACGGGTGCTGGCGGTGGTGTGCCGGGGCGGCAGTATCCGCGAGGCTATCGACACCGTCTACCGGGAGGCAGCCAAGGTGAGTTTCGAAGACATGCATTACCGCCGCGACATTGGC
>JBEHWJ010000144.1:0-2834 GCA_040217755.1 Syntrophomonadaceae bacterium
CTCCTCGATTAACAAATATTCCCTTGGTTTAGTTTTATTATCCATCAAGATATGCTTTTGCGATACCACAAAATATAGCGTAAGCTACTTTCTCCTGGTATTGATCGTCGCTGAGCAGTTTTTCTTCCTGGGGATTGGATAAAAAGCCCACTTCGACGATAACCGCGGTCATGCCTGTCTTCTCGGTGATATAATAGCTGCCGGTTTTGGCCTTGCGGCTAGTATTCCCCAATTGGGCAATCAATTCCGCCTGGATCGCTTCGGCAACCCTTTTCGCCTCCTCACTGCTGGCGCTGTAGAAGGTCTGGGCACCATACCAGCGGGGACTTACATCGGCGTTGGTATGGATGCTTACATAAAGGCCGGCATTATTCTCCTGAGCCAGAGCTACCCGCGCGGCCAAGTCCTTTCTCTTCCTCTGTAAAAGGCTGCCGGAGAAATTATCCCCAGCCAAGTCCTCATCTTCATCCCGGGTGATTATCACCAAAGCCCCTGATTGGCTCAAATGATAAGCCAGTTTGTTGCTGACAGCCAGGGTGATATCCTTTTCGACATGCTTGGCCGGCCCGATGGCACCGGGGTCAAAGCCGCCATGCCCGGCGTCGACGACTATTACCTGGTTGGCCAGCGAGTAGACCATGATGGCCCCATCATAGGGCGGTTTTACCATGGAACCCCACAAGCACAGCAAGGGCAACAATATTGCGGCCAGCACTATGCTGCTTGGTTTTCTCTTAAATATGATCACACGGTCAAGCAATCCCAGCCCTCCCCGGTACTGATATTTCTTTTATATGCCCGGCCGCGGCATAATATTTATATCCCTTCCGTATTCCCGCCCCTTTCTCCAAAATAAATACCCTCTCCCATCGGAGAGGGCCGGTTTATTAACCCTTTCATGCAGTTCCGTCTAACCTGTTTCCATCTTCAGTACCGTTTCATCTAGCTTATCTACAGTTCCGTTTAAACTGGCCCAATCTTTAGTCCCGTTTAATCTGTCTCACCTTCAGTTCCGTTTCATCTGGCTCAACCTAATCTGGCCGGCCAGTACTTATGGGATGCTCTTGGCCAGAATCCCGGTCGCTTTACCTGACCCCAACAAAAAGCCCCTCCAGGTGGAGAGGCTTCGATAAACTAGCGTTTGGAGTACTGCGGGGCCTTGCGGGCCTTATGCAAGCCGTATTTCTTTCTTTCCGTCATACGCGGATCCCGGGTCAGGAATCCCGCCCGTTTCAGGCCGGGACGCAGATCGGCGTTGGCCTTGATGAGCGCCCGGGCAATACCCAGACGGATAGCTCCAGCCTGGCCGGTGACCCCGCCTCCGCCTACCCGGCAGATAATGTCAAATCGCCCGGCCTGATCGGTCAGTTCCATCGGCTGCAGAACGATCAGACGGCTGGTCTTGTTGGGAAAGAAATTCTCGAAATTCCTGTCATTGATGGTTATGTTTCCGCTGCCGGGTATCAGCCTCACCCGGGCTACAGCTTTTTTCCTTCTTCCGGTTCCCCAGTATTGTGCCTTCGTCGCCATTTCGTTCCTCCTAACCTCTCAATTCCCGCACTTCGGGTTTTTGGGCTTGATGAGGGTGTTCGCTCCCCCTGTATACCTTGAGCTTCTTAAACATGGCCGCTCCTAAACGGTTATGCGGGAGCATCCCTTTGACGGCCGCTTCAATTATTTTCTCCGGCTTCCTCTGTAACAGGGTACCGTAGTCTATCTCTTTCAAACCGCCCGGATATCCTGTATGCCAGCGCATCTTCTTATTGAGCAGCTTGTTGCCGGTAAGATTGATTTTGGAAGCGTTGATTACGATTATAAAATCTCCGGTATCCACATTAGGAGTGTAAATGGGTTTGTGTTTGCCTCTCAGTATCGAGGCTACTTCCGAAGATAATCTTCCCAGCGTCTGGCCAGTTGCATCTATAACATACCACTTGCGGTCGATCTCAGCTGGTTTCGCCATAAATGATTTCACGATTTTCCCTCCTGTATGTCATTGCCTGGGTATCACCCTAGTAGCCTCCAGGCGGCTCGCTTGTCAACGGGGCAGGAGACAAACAGCATTTTAGAGACTACCTTTTAATTTTATCTATGACTTGAGCCCTTTGTCAAGAAATCCGCCTTATTTCTGCAAAATTTAGACTGAATCGGATGGGTAGGTAACTGAAACCAGGTAAAGGCCTTGCGGTGGCACAGTGGGCCCAGCCTGGGTCCGATCCCGGGACTGGATAATGTCGGCCACCCCGGTGGCGGCTATTTTACCACGTCCTACCTGCAGAAGGGTGCCCATCACTATTCTGACCATATTATAAAGGAATCCATCCGCCTCAATATCCAAGCGGAGGAGAGGACCCTCGGTGGTCAGGCAGCAGTCCAGAACCATACGTTCAAAAGTCTTGGCACTGGAACCCCGCGCACAGAAAGCCAGGAAATTATGTCTTCCTATTATAAAGCAGCAGGCTTCCCGCATCGCTTCCAGGTGCAGGGGCTCGACGATGCATAGAGCGTGATTGCGATAAAAGACCGCCCCCTTCTTCTCCCGGTACAGATAATAGGAATAGCGCTTACTGACGGCTTGAAATTGGGGGTGAAAATCCGGACTTGCTTCTGCACTGTTCAAGACCCTGATATCCGGGGGCAGGAAAGTGTTGATGGCCGGTGTCCATCTGACTGCGGGAATGGTGGCGGCGGTGTCGAAGGCAATAACTTGCCCGCGGGCATGTACGCCGGCATCAGTTCGCCCCGCTGAGCAGACATTGACTGTTTCCCCGGTGACCCGTTGAATTTGTTTTTCCAACTCGGCCTGGACGGTGTGAGCGTTTTCCTGTTTTTGA
>JBEHWJ010000145.1:0-2829 GCA_040217755.1 Syntrophomonadaceae bacterium
AACTGTCAATTATTATGTGGAGTTTTATTTTTTTTACAGGAGAATGGCAATAAGTGAATAAAAGGATATTTTGAGTTATATACTATCACTGAGAAATAAAACAACATTCTTCAAATAGATTGAAAAAAAGGAGGGACAGCTGAGGATGAAAGCAACAGGGATTGTTCGCCGCATCGACGACTTGGGGCGGGTGGTAATACCCAAGGAGATCAGAAGAACGCTGCGTATACGCGAAGGGGATCCGCTGGAGATTTTTGTTGACCGTGAAGGCGAAGTTATTTTAAAGAAATACTCCCCTATTGCTGAGTTGGGTGATTTTGCCAAGGAATACGCAGAATCATTGCATGAAACTACCGGCCATATCTCGATGATTTCCGATCGTGATGTTATAATCGCGATTGCGGGCGGCAACAAAAAAGAGTTCCTGAGCAAACCGGTAGGCAAGCTGTTGGAACGGGCTTTGGATGAACGCAATACCATCATAATCAATGATTTGGAGAAGAGTGATGACGAAAACCTGCACATCATCCAGAGTGATGACCGGGAGTATACCATCAAGTCACAGGTGGTGGCCCCGATCGTGACCCAGGGGGACCCGATCGGAGCGGTGATCATCGTAACCAAAGAAGCAGGGGCCAAGATGGGAGAAATGGAAGTCAAGCTGGCTGAAACAGCCGCGGGGTTCCTAGCCAAACAGATGGAGCAATAAAGACCTGATTTGTTTAAAGGCGGTCTTATATCCGGTAAGATCGTCTTTTTTTATGGGGTCATCGTTGGTGTCAGGCTGCCATTAGTATGATGCCGGCGCTCTTGGACAGGCAAAATGACGCTTTAAGCCCAGGACATTATGGTATAATTAACCTCGTTAAAATTGGGGAGGATTGTTATGAATAAAACCGGGAGCTTCCTGCGCGGGGCTCTGGTCTTGAGCGTCGCCGGAGCACTGAGCAAAATCCTGGGGGCCATCTACCGTATCCCTCTGGCCCGGTTGCTGGGGGGCGAAGGTATGGGCTTATACCAGATGGCTTACCCCATATACACCACCATTCTGGCTCTGGCTACCGCCGGCGTTCCGGTGGCGATAAGCGTTATGGTTTCCCGCAAGGAAACCCAGGGTTATACGGGTGACAGCAAGAAGATCTTCCGACTTTCTATAATCATCCTGCTGGTCTTTGGATTGCTTCTAACCTTGCTGGTTATGAAAAGCGCCCGTTTTTTGGCCAATACGGTGTTACATGAGCCGAGGGCGTATTATCCCATCCTGGCGGTGGCTCCGGCCATTTTCTTTTCCGGCTTGATGTCGGTATTCCGTGGTTTTTTCCAGGGACATCAATGGATGATCCCCACCGCGGTTTCACAGGTTCTGGAGCAGCTTTTTAGGGTGACTGCGGTAATCATCCTCGCCTTTATGCTTTTTCCCAAAGGCCTTGAGTACGCCGCCGCTGGTGCTACTTTCGGTGCGGTAGTGGGCGGGGTGGTATCGTTGATCGTGCTCAGTATTTTTTACCTACAGTTCAACAAGTCGGAGGAAGCCAGGCCGGGGCAGCTTTTGTACAGCGGGGAAGGATCATGGCCGATGGCCAAAGAACTGGTCAGGCTGGCGATACCGGTCTCCTTCGGAGCAGTGGTCCTTCCTCTGGTTCAGGTGCTTGACGCCATCATCGTACCCGGGCGCCTGATGGCCATCCAATACACCACCTCCCAGGCTACTGAGTTGTATGGCCAGCTGTCAGGGATGGCGGCTGTTCTTATCAGCCTGCCGACCATATTTACCATAAGTATTGCTACCAGTATGGTACCGGCCATTAGCGAGGCCCGGGCACAAAACGACCGGCTCCTGCTCAATAACCGCATCAATTATGGACTGCGGGCCGGAATGTTGATTTCATTCCCGTGTGCCGCCGGCTTGTATGTTCTGGCCTGGCAGATATGTGACCTGCTCTATGCAACCCCGCAGGCCGGCATACCGCTTGAGGTGCTGGCATTTTCGACCATCGCCCTGGCGGCTTTTCAACTCAGCAGTGCTGGCCTGCAGGGTATCGGACGCCCGGAGATAGCGATGCGTCACCTGATCCTGACCGGTACCTTGAAGACCGGTTTCAATTATACCCTGACCGCCATTCCCATGCTCAATATCCAGGGGGCGGCCTTGGGGACGTTAGCCGCCTTTACCATCGGGTCGCTTATGAATATCTACTCCCTGCGCACCAATACCGGGGTTCATTATGAGATGGGCAGAGTGCTCAGGCTGAGCTTGATAACGTTGTTGATGGGGATCAGTGTTAAAGTCGGATTCGGTTTATTAATCACAGGCGGAATCAGGTCCAGTTGGGCCACTTTGTTGGCCATAGGTATCGGGGTGGCGGTATATGGGGGGCTGCTTCTGTTGTTCAAGGAATTCGATGTGGACATCCTGAAGAAAATAATCAAATAGAAACAGGCTGCGAAATCAAACCAGATCCGCTATGCGGTTGACGGAAACGGTCATTGAGCCGAATTGCCCAATGGACAGTTAGGTGAGTACATTAAGAGATTATGACAGGAGGAGCAGGATATGAGCAAGCCGGCTGCTGCGCTGGAGGAACTGCTGGAAATACAAAAAAGGCTGCTGGCGCCAGGGGGCTGCCCATGGGACCGGGAGCAAACCCACCAATCACTGGTGCGTTACCTGATCGAAGAGACCTATGAGGTAATAGAGGCCATTGATCAGGGGGATATGCATAAACTGCAGGAAGAGTTGGGAGACTTATTGCTGCAGGTGGTGTTCCATGCTGCCCTGGCCGAACAACGCGGGGATTTTGACTTCGCCGACCTGACCCGTTCCGTGAG
>JBEHWJ010000146.1:0-2785 GCA_040217755.1 Syntrophomonadaceae bacterium
AGACATCCTGTACTTCGAAGTATGCGGCAATAATTCCACCCTTTATACCTACACGGAAGAATACCCGCTGAAAAAGATGTCCTTGAGAAAAATAAAGATGATGCTGCCCGGTTATTTTGTCCAATGCCACAAGTCATTCCTGGTCAACCGCAACTACATCGAAGCCATGCAAAAGAGCCCCTATGGCTGGGAGATCAAACTGAAGGGTTATGACCATACCCTGCCCAGCGGTGATAAATATAAAAACAACGTTACCGCGTTTTAGTCATACCCTGAATCAGAAATACCCGGATTACCCATTAGAGCGTCAAATATGAATGCCGGGTTTCCACCAGCGTGTGGCGCCTCCGCCTTAGTACAAATCATCATGTACCTGATTGGTACGGGTCACATCCTGTATGCTGACAAAGCCCCCGGGACGCCCGAATCTTACTGCCTGAATTTCCGCCACCGCCGCCAGGGCTATGTCCGCGGACAACTCACCGCCCAAATCCAAGCCGATAGGCAGATGGATCTTTTCGATATGCTCATCCTCAACCCCCAACGCTTTCAGATTAGCCAGGTAAGCAGTGACCTTGCGCTTATTGCCCATAATGCCTATATAGCGGGCCGGTGATTTGATAATGGCCTGCAGGACTGGCTCATCGAATTCATGGTTATGGGTTACCACCACTATACTGGTGGTGGGGGTGATCTCACAATCCTTCAACAATGCCACGATGTCACCTAACAGCAATCGGCTGGCCTGCGGGAACCTCTCCCGGGTCAGAGTCTCCGCCCGGTTATCGATTACCGTGATGTCATAGCCCAGGATGGAAGCGAACCGGTAAATATTCCAGGCCACATTTCCTGAACCGGCAATGATTAGACTTTCTCCTTTAAGGTTAATATCCAGATCGAACACCTCCTTGAGATAAAGTAAGACTTGCTTCAGGTGGGGTTTTAACTCCATCTGAAGCTTAGCCGCACTTATCCAGGGACTTAGTCGCTCTTACTTCTGCCTATAGAGGCGGGAGTCTTAGAGCGAGTTAGTCATCGGATAAATGGCTTTCAGGTCCAGGTGGACCGCCACAAGTCTGGGATTATACCACCTGCCAACAGAGAAAGGCGAGCTTGGCCTGGGTATCATCGCGAATCAACCCGTTGACGGCAATCCTTTTCAGGTAGTCATAGACCTGGCCGGTATATCTGTCTATATATTCCTGTTCATCCTTCAGGGGGCCGAGATGCCCGGCGAAATGTATGGCGGTCTCTTCATCCAGGGGCCACTCGAGCCGGGCTTCGCTGTCGTAATAAGACAGGGTGGGGTAGTAACCGGCTTGCAGGAGGACATCGACCGACTTGCCCAATGAGGTCTTGGCCCATTCCGAGTCATAAGGGTGACCCAGGATGCTGAGATAGACGTCATTCTTCAGGCTGCTGAATTTGCGGGCGAAATGGCAGGTAAAACACCACCCCCGGCTGGCCCGGGACATCTTCAGCAGACCATCCTCACCGCTGATCCCCGGGCAGAGCGAAGCAAAGACCAGGTCGTAGGCCTTTTCCAATCCATACTGTTCCAAATCTATATCCTGCCAGGGGGCATCTATAAAGTCCACATTTGCCAAACCATTTTGTGCTGCGTTTTTCCGGGCGTATGCCAGCATTTTTCCGGATATGTCCAGGCCGGTCACCCTTTTGGCCTGCCGGGCAAACCGAACCGTAAACGCTCCCGGCCCACACCCTATATCCAATATTTCTGAATTGCCGTCATACAGGTTGTGGCTGCGCAAAAAGTCGTCGGTGTACTGGTAGCGGGCGTCGTTCTCCCGCTGGGATGCCTGGTTGTCAAAATCCTTGACCCACTTTTCGGATCGGGCATCCCATAATTCTTTGGTATGTACCTTGCCGTTATCCATTTCCATCACCTTGTCCCAACTATTTATTTCCTTTTACTGATCAACAGCATTTGGGCCGATTTACCGAAAAAATGATAGCCCGAACCGGCCTCACTTATTATATCCAGCAACTCATCCGGGTTGGTTACCAATATTCCTCCCAAAGAGGTCACCCCGCGGGCAAAGAAAGCATCGGGCAGCATGCTCACGGTTGGCCCGGTCACTACGATTTCCACCCCCGGTTTGGCCAGGGACAGCAATCCCTGCAGGGTGTTATTGATGATAGTGGTGCCGGTGATCACCAGCAGATCTGCTGCCGGGACAAATTCCGGGGCCCGGCTGGCCTCGGCAAAATAGGGCATCTCATGCGGCTTCAGGGTCAACGGATCCAGCTCCAGAATACAGAAATCAGCCTCGGCCTCGATAAGCTTCCTGATCATGGGGACCAGGGCCCCGACTACTACTGCTTTGCTGCCCGGGGCAATTTCCAGGCCGTCAAAAGAATCCCGCCCCAGTTCGAAATTATAATCCTTGGGCGGCATCAGATCCCAGCAGGCTGCGCTTAAAGCATTCAAAGCAGCAATGCCTAATGTTTTTTTTAATACATTGTCTTTAAAGATGTCATCAAGATAGGAGCTGACCTTCCGGCCCGCCAGTTTCCCCGACAGCGGCATGGCTCGGGCTGAACTTGGGCAGCATACCGCTTCAGGGATCTCCTTTATCGGGGTAAAGCAGAGGCCGCCGTGGCCATCACTCAATTTTACCCCGGTGAAAAACAGACCTATTACAGCCCGCTCTACCGTCAACCGGTCCAGCCTATCCCCTAAGATTGCCCGGACATGGTCAATAGTTTCCGCCAGCATGGGGTTATTTGGTATGGTGATGTTCATCCCAATCCAATCCCTTCC
>JBEHWJ010000147.1:0-2719 GCA_040217755.1 Syntrophomonadaceae bacterium
ACCTTCTCGATGTTGCTGAGCGTGCCCCGCACCAGTGGCATCAGGGCTTGGCTGGACAGGTTGGCTGATATGCCGGTCGCTTCCAGTAATCTCGCCCCTAAGTCGATCAGGGTAACCAGGTAGTTGGAAACCACACAAGCCCCGGCATGGTACAAGGGTTTCGCGTCAGCGGTGATAAAAAAATATATGCCGCCCAGAGCTTCCACCAATTGAGTCGCGGTTGCAAATGCCCCTTTATCTCCCTCAATGCTGAAAACCGAGCCGGGCAGGCTCTTTATGGCCCCTTCCAGGCTGGCAAACGACTGCAGGGGGTGAAGCGACAATACCTGGGCTCCGAATTCCCTGGCCTTGCCCAATATCTCCGCTGAATGGGCCCCGCTCATGTGGATGACGGTCTGCCCATTGCGAAACGAACCGCTGTCGGCCAGGTTCTCTGCCACCTGACCGATGGCACTGTCATTGGAGGTAATAAATAATATATCGGCCGCACGGGATACCTGGCCGGGGTCGGTAAAAACCCGGCAGCCGGTTTGTTCCGCCAATTGGGTGGTTGCTCCCCAAACCGCATCATAGACCCCGGCCAGCTCATAACCCTGCCGACTCAGGACCACCCCCACCGCGGTGCCAACCACTCCCGACCCGATAATACCGATCTGCTTGGTCAAGGATAGACCTCCTCACTTAAAAAAAGGGTCGCAAAAAGCACCGACCCTCCCTGTCATTCCCCGTCTTGTTCTCTAATGAGATATAAGCAGTTCCTCAACAGGGGCATCGAGGACAATCAATCTCTTTTAAGTTTTCGTAAGTCGCCGGTATCAGCGCTCTTTGTTAACCTTGTCAATACCTCCCCTATTCTCGATCCATCCGGAAATACCAATTCGGAGTCAATTTCCGCGAGCGGGATCAGGACGAACAACCGTTGCATCATATAAGGGTGAGGAACCTTCAATTCCTCGAGGTCGATGATCTCCCCACCGTACAGGAGAACATCCAGGTCTATATCCCGGGGACCCCAGTGTACCTGTCTCCGGCGTCCCAATTTAATTTCGACTGTCTGAAGCTGGTGCAGCAATTCCAAGGGTTCTAAATCGGTTTCCACCTCAATGACCTGGTTGATAAAATCATCCTGGTCGGTTTTGCCCCAAGGGGAGGTCTCATAAAGTGATGACTTTTTACTTATCCTTACACCCTCAAGGCCTTCTATAAGAAAACGGGCCCGGGCCAGATTTGCTTTTTTATCGCCAATATTCGAGCCTAGACCAATGTACGCTTTGGTATACATTTTTTTCACCTATAAACTAGCATAATCCTGGTCGGAGAGCAAGCATTTATTCCTGGCTGCGAAATATTTTTACGGCAAAATATTCAAACTCGCCCTGTACCGGGGCTTCCGGTTTATAAACCATTACCTCGATAGCCTTCAACCGAGGAAATGATGCCAACAGGCTATGGGCGATATTCTCTGCCAATGCTTCAATGAGGTTGAAGCGGGTGGCGGTCACTATTTCCTCCACCAACCGGAAGACCCGGGCATAGTCAATGGTGTCTTCGATCCGATCGCTCTGGCCTGCTCCGGCCAGATCCGCAAACATCTCCAGGTCGACCCTGAAATCCTGGCCCTGCTGTCTCTCCTGCTCATACAAGCCATGATAGGCTCTAAATGTCAGTCCGCGGGCAATAATGCTATCCATCGGCCCGCCTCATTTCATCCGCCATCCGTAGCGCCATTTTGGTCTCCCTGACATCGTGCACCCGGACGATATTGGCACCGTTCATGACGGCCATGACTGCCGCTGCCAGACTGCCTTCCATGCGTCGCTCCACTTCGAGGTCCAGGGTCTCACCGATGAAGCGCTTACGGGAAGCCCCGACCAGTATCGGTTGCCCGAGGCTGCGGAAATCCTGCAGACGTTTGAGCAGGGTCAAATTCTGGGGGGTGGTTTTGCCAAACCCAATCCCCGGATCCATGATCACCTGCTCCAACCCTATGCCGCCTGATTGCGCTCTATGAAGAGCCTGCTGCAATTCCAGGATGATATCATCGACCAGGTTAATATAACCCTGGTCGGTCCTTATTTGGAGGCGATTGTGCATCAGGACCAGTCCGGCCTTCCTGCGGCATATGACCTCCGCCAGGCCCTTATCCAGTTCCAAAGCCCCGATATCATTTATAATGTGCGCCCCCGCCCGCAAAGCTGCTTCTGCTACCCGAGCCCTGCAGGTATCGATGGATAATATCAGGTTCTCGCCCGCCAACCTTTCCACCACGGGGAGAATCCGAGCCAGTTCTTCATCTTCGTCCACCATTCTTGAACCAGGGCGTGACGAAGCGCCGCCGATGTCGATGATGTCTGCACCATCCGCTGCCATCTCCAGGGCGTGTTCCACTGCCAGGTCCGCAATAAAAAAACGCCCTCCATCCGAAAAGGAGTCGGGCGTAACATTCACAATACCCATAATCGAAGTCTGTGGTCCCAGTTCCAGGAACCTTCCATGGGGCAATGGCATAGTCCATTTCTGTTTTTCCAGGTTGGTCAGGATGGCATCGATGTCCCGGGCTACATCTTTCAAGCCAAAAGGCTGTTGGCGCAGTTTTTCCGTCAGCCGCTGGAATTGGCGCAGGGTGCCCATGACCAATACATCATGCATCCCCTGGCCCATCAAAGCCTCTTTGGCTACCGCTGCCTCTCCCCCCTTGGAGAGCATCTCCTGCTTGATA
>JBEHWJ010000148.1:0-2703 GCA_040217755.1 Syntrophomonadaceae bacterium
CCATGATCAGCGCCTCCAAGATGATGCTGCAGTTCGTCTATGCCCTGCAGAAGGAGTTGCGCAGTATCGAGGTATTCATATTCGGCAACCAGCTGGAATATGTGACCCCCATCCTGCACCCCGATTTCGATGTATTCCTAAGCGAACTCCGCCAAATGCAGCAGTGGAACTTCGGGGGGACCGAGATGTGGCGGCCGTTGTCGCAACTGCGCAAGGGATACTCCCACCTGCTCACTTCGCGGACGGTGGTCATCATCCTGAGCGATTGCATGCTGTATGAGAAATATTTCGCCCTGGCACCGCTTAATAACCTGCGCCGGCGGGTACAGCGCTTATATCTTTTTAATCCTGATCCCCGGGCCAAGGACCTGGATGACCATTATTACCAGGAGACAATCTCGCGGTTCAAGACGGTGGTTGACCGAATGTACTACACCGAGACCATCTATGAGGTGGCGGAAGCCCTGCGCAAACTCTTGTGATGGTTGGATTCCGGGGCCAACCCAGCGAGTATAATAATTGTGGGCTTAGCAACAATTAGATAAACGATTATATAATTTCAGGGGGAAGGATTGCGGATGGGCATAAAAACTGGGCGGGCGGACGGGGTTGCTCAAATAACACTGGATACGGAGAAGTGCGATGATTGCGGTATTTGTGCCGAGGTCTGCAAGGGTGCCCCGCTTGTAATGATCGATGGCCGGCTGGAGGTAGAGCAACCGCGCTTCTTCGGTTGTATCGGCTGCGGTCACTGCATGTGCGTATGTCCCCAGGATTGTATCCAGATAAACGGCCGCGATATGAGTTCCGCTGATGTGCTGCCCTTACCAGATAAGTCCGACCGGGCCGATTACCAGCATTTGTACGATTTGATGCTGTCCCGCCGCAGTGTCCGCAATTTTCGGGACCGCCCGGTCGAACCCGAGATGATCGAAAAGATTGTCGCGGCGGTCGCTACCGCCCCGATGGGATTGCCGCCCAGCGATGTGGAGATTTTGGTGTTGGATACCCCGGCCAAGGTGCAGGAATTCGCGGCCGATGTGGTGACGGTAATGAAAAAATCGCGTTGGTTTTTCTCACCGATACTAAATTTCTTCTTGCGGCCCTTTTTGGGACGTGAGTATATTGAATCGGTTGATTCCTTCATCCGCCCGGCCCTGGATATTTTTATCGATGAGACCGGCCAAGGCCAGGACTACCTGTTCTACAACGCCCCCCTGGCCATGTACTTCCATTGTTCCCCTTATGCCGATCCCGCCGACCCGTTGGTGGCCGCCACCTATGCCATGCTGGCCGCCGAGTCCCTGGGGCTGGGCAGTTGCCTGATCGGCACCCCGGCCTATTTCATCAAATACAGCCGGGAATTCAAGCGAAAATACGATCTGCCCCGGAAGAACCAGCCCGGTATCGTGGTCATCTTCGGTTATCCCCGCATCAAGTTCCGCAAAGGCCTGCGCCGGCGTTTGGCTCAAGTCACCTACCGCTGATCCCCAAAAATGTTCCAACGGATGCATTACTGATATTCCGACTTTAAAGGTTGTCTATATTGGTTAGGGTAGCCTTGCCTGTCTGGTATTTGCCGTTGAAAGCGGTATATTGGCTTTGAATCTGGTCGTTAAGGGTCTGGGCCTCGATATACTTACGGTTGGCGGCTTCGTAGTCGCCTTTGCTTTCGGAGGTGGCTCCTGCTTTCATAATATCGCAGTAATTGATGGACAGGGACAGCAACCGGCTTAACTCGGCCGTATACTCCTCGGTTCCCGCCGGTGTGACCAGCCGATTGACCTGGGTGCGCAGACTTTCCCGGGTGGTACGGGCGCCGTCGATCATCTTGAAATAATCGGGCCAGCCATATTCGCCGCTGCGGATTTGACCGAGCATAGTACCCAGGCCGGTCTTGGCCTCATTGTTCTTCTGGATGATGGAGTCCATCTGCTTGAAATAGGCGTTCATGGCGTCCAGCCGGGCCAGTTTGGCCTTATGGATTTCGCGCTGTTGGCTGCAATAAGCCGACAATCGGTCCGCCACAACCGTTGATCGCTCGCTGTCCGGCAGTTGCACCCCCGGCAGTTGCATGTCAGCGGAGATACCCTGGGCTTCATCTATATTCTGCCGCAGGCTTTCCAGGACACCGTCGGTCTCGGCAGCCAATGGATGGGCGAGGATATCGGGTATCTGTCCCATCACCGTCAGTTGAATCTCCGCCAGACGGGCCAGGGTCTGTTTTTGGGCTCGGTACTGCTCCGGGCATTTAACCGAGTTCCAGCTATCGACCGAACCTTGCAGGTTCTGAATCTGACCAGGCAAGGCCTGCTGCAGGGTCTCGATCGTGTGGGAATCGATGGGTTGAGCGAAATAGTCGGCCAGCATTTGCCCGGATGCTGTCATCTGCCCAGTTAGCCGGCTGCTGGCGGACAGAAATCGCTGGGTCATCTGCTGGGTGTAATAGTGATAGACTCCTCCCGCCCCAGCTAGCAGCAACAATAAAATCCCTATAGCCGCAAGAGATTTTTTAGTGGCTGTCGACAGCCCGACAGATGGTGCGGAAGGAGTGAATATGTTGGTAACCGGATTCAAGGGGACTACGGCCGTATTGGCCAGGTGATCGATCGTGCCGGCAGTGACGGCCGCTATCTCCTGGGCCGTCAGATCTTCGCCGCAGGCCATGCAGAAATGGGCCTGGTCGGGATTGGCCTGATGGCA
>JBEHWJ010000149.1:0-2687 GCA_040217755.1 Syntrophomonadaceae bacterium
CACCAACACCATCCGCAAGAGAGAAGAGATAGAAGAACAATTCAAATGGAAGCTGGAGGATATTTACCCCAACGAACAGCTGTGGGAACAAGACCTGGAGCAGATCTCCAAGCTGGCCGGGCAGGTGGATAAACTGCAGGGAACCCTGGGGGAATCGGCCCGGAACTTGCTGAACTGCCTGCAGCTGAGCGACGAAGTGGACCGGGTCTCCGAAAAGGCCTACGTCTACGCCCGCATGCGCCGCGATGAGAACAATGCCGACCATCACTACCAGGCTCTGTTCGATCGGGTGCAGAGTTTGATTATACAGGTGGGCAGCATCACCTCCTTTATCGTCCCCGAGATCCTCACCATACCCGAGGAAAAGCTGATGGCCTTCGTGGAAGAGGATCAAGGCCTGGGCCTGTACCGTCATTCCATCGACGAGATCCTGCGTCAGAAGGAACACATCCTATCCCCGGCGGAAGAGAGACTGGTGGCCATGTCGGCCGACCTGTCGCTGGCCTCGGGCAGTATATTCACCATGCTCAACAACGCCGATATCAAGTTTCCGGTCATCAAGGATGAAAAGGGCCGGGATGTGGAGATAACCAAAGGCCGCTACGGGAGCTTGATGGAAAGTTCCGACCGCCGCGTACGCCAGGATGCTTACCAGGGGTTGTATTCGTCCTACCGCGGATTGTTAAATACCTTGGGAGCCAGCCTGAGCGCCAGCGTCAAGAAGGACATATTTTACGCCCGGGTGCGCAAATACGAATCGGCCCGGGCCGCCTCCCTGGATCAGGATAATGTGCCGGTGGAGGTATACGACCGCCTGATCGAGTCGGTCCACGCCCATCTGGACCAGATGTACCGTTATATGGATATCCGCAAGAAGGTACTGGGGCTGGATCAACTGTATTTCTACGATCTTTACACCCCGTTGGTGCCGGAGTACAAGCTGGAGGTACCCTATGAACAGGCCCGACAGACCCTGGTCCAGGCCCTGCAGCCACTGGGACCGGATTACCTCGCCCATATGCAGAGCGGTTTCAAAGACGGCTGGATAGATGTTTACGAGAATCAGGGCAAGACCAGCGGAGCCTATTCCTGGGGGGCCTATGATACCAATCCCTATATCCTGATGAATTACGACAACAAGCTGGACGATATGTTCACCCTGGCCCACGAGATGGGACATTCCCTGCACAGCTACTATTCCAACCACAACCAGCCGTATGTGTACAGCCAGTATTCGATCTTTGTAGCTGAGGTAGCCTCGACCGTAAACGAATCCCTGCTGATCGACTACCTGCTGGCCCGGAGTACCGACCCCAAGGAAAAGATATATCTGATCAACCATTACCTGGAGCAGTTCCGCGGCACCGTCTACCGCCAGACCATGTTCGCGGAGTTCGAGAAGATAATCCATGAAAAGGCCGAGTCCGGCGAGGCCTTGACCCCCGAGTTGCTGAAGGAAATATATCGTGGCCTCAACGCCCTTTATTACGGACCGGAGATGGTCATGGATGAATATATCCCCCTGGAATGGTCCCGCATACCCCATTTCTATTCAGCATTTTATGTTTACAAGTACGCCACCGGTTTTGCCACCGCCACCGCCTTGAAAGAGCAGATCAAAGATGAGGGGGAGCCGGCGGTGCAGCGTTACCTTGATTTTCTTAAATCGGGGGGCAGCGACTACCCCATCTGCCTGCTGCAGAAGGCGGGAGTGGATCTGCTGACGCCCGAACCGGTGGGCGACGCCCTGCAATACTTCGGCAAATTGCTGGACCAGTTGGAGGAATTGCTGGGCCAGATTTAGCGGCAATATGGTTTTCCAACCACACAACGTACTATAATCCCCCCAACTCGAACATAATAGTGGAGAAGGACATTATTTGTTTGGACAGGGGGATTAGTGTATTTTGGCCAACACCATCAATGAGGCGGCCTTCGATGCCAAGATGAAAAGCATCCTGCCCCTCCTCGAACCATACAGCAATTCCAACCTGGTCATCGGGATACCTTTCTATAATGAAACGGAAGCCCTGCCGCTGGTGCTGAAATCAATCGATGAAGCCCTACATACCTGGATCGGCAAACAGCAGCTGATAGTCTGTGCCGGGGACAGCGGCGGGGAGATGGTATTGCGGGGGATCGAGGGACTTTCGCTCAGTCACCCCCACCTGCAGTTCCTTATGCCCGCAGAAGCCAACGGCCGCGGCATGTGCATCCGCGCCTTCCTGGAGATCGCCGAAGCCCTGGAAGCGGACCTGCTGGTGTTCAGTGCCAATATGGGCACCGAGGCCGGGCCGGGTTTCGATATCAACTGGCTGGACAGCCTGCTCAGCCCTATACAAGGCATCTATGATGTGGTACTGGGCAGCCTGAAAAGGTATTCCGGCATCGATAGTATGGCCTTCCACTTTGCCGCCCCCATCCTGGAATCTTTCTATGGCTTCCGGGCCAGCGACCCATTGGGCGGGGTATATGCCATCTCCCATGATTTTATCGAGGAATTGGCCGGGGAGGCCAAGTTTTGGACCGAGACTATCGGCGGATATGGTTTTGACTTCTGGCTGGTGACCCGGGCCCTGGCCTGGAACAAAGCGCTCTGTGAAGTCAACCTGGGCGGCATCAAGCGCCCCCGCAACCTGGAGCGGCGTAACCGCATCTTCCAGGAGACGACCGCCAGCGTCTTCGAG
>JBEHWJ010000150.1:0-2613 GCA_040217755.1 Syntrophomonadaceae bacterium
CGTTGCTCTATCCAGCTGAGCCACAGGGACAAAAAAATGGAGCGGGTAGCGGGAATCGAACCCGCGCAACCAGCTTGGAAGGCTGGGGCTCTACCATTGAGCTACACCCGCCGGCAAAAACCATTATACTTCTTTTGAAAATGCATTTCAAGGCATAATTGCGGCTGCCGGCATGGTAGCCTTATGAAGGTGAACCCGGCCTGGCCCGCACTTTTCAGCCGACAACCCCCAGAGGTTGATTGACAGTAGCGGAACCATTTGGGCATCCTATATTATATGTAGAGAGGACAGCTTTATGCCTATTTTTTGTCGTTGAATGCTTCCCGGCGGGTATGCTATAGTAAATCTTGTAGTACGGTAGCATGATCATAATTAAGGACGGTAAAATCCGACAGGCAAAGTAGGGCGGTAGGATGGAGAGGCTATAGAAGCTTGCTCTCGCACCATAGGCTTGGCCGTGGTGCGTTCATTTTGACCCCTGGCGCCATGAAAATGAGGAGGTTTAAACAGCATGGTAATTGTAATGAAGAAAGGGGCAACCCCGGATCAGATCACGGCGGTGCAGGAGCGCCTGGCGAAGAAGGGCTTCAACGTGCACGTGTCGGAGGGGGTCAACCGGACCATCCTGGGCGCGGTGGGCGATCGCACCCGGGTCGACCATACCGCTCTGCAGGCTATGGCCGGGGTGGAGAACGTGGTGGCCATAATGAAGCCTTTCAAGATGGCTTCCCGGGAATTCAAGACCGACAATACTATTATTGAGGTAGGGACAGCCGCTTTCGGGGACGGCAGCGTCCCGCTGATAGCCGGACCGTGCGCGGTCGAGGGACGGGAGCAATATATAGAGACCGCGGTGGCGGTCTGGGAGAGGGGAGCCAAGCTGCTGCGGGGCGGAGCCTTCAAACCCCGTACCTCACCCTATGCATTCCAGGGCCTGGGCGAAGAAGGCCTGAAGATAATGGCCGAAGCCCGCGATATAACCGGTCTGCCCATCGTCACCGAGGTGATGGACCAGAAATCGGTCCCCATGGTGGCCGAGTACGCGGACATAATCCAGATCGGGGCCCGCAACATGCAGAACTTCTACCTCCTCAAAGAGGTCGGCAAATACAACAAACCGGTGCTTCTGAAACGTGGGCTATCCGCCACCATGGAGGAATGGCTGATGGCGGCCGAATATATCCTGGACAGCGGCAACAGCCAGGTGATCCTGTGTGAGAGGGGCATCCGCACCTTCGAGACCTACACCCGCAACACCCTGGACCTGAGTGCTATACCTTTGATCAAACAGCTTTCCCACCTGCCGGTGATAGTAGATCCCAGCCACGGGACCGGCAAGCGGGATCTGGTTATTCCCATGTCGCTGGCGGCAGTGGCCGCCGGTTGTGACGGTCTGATCGTGGAGGTCCACACCAACCCGGCCGAGGCCTGGTCGGATGGTCCCCAATCGCTGATCCCCGACGAATTCGGGGTACTGGCCCAACAGGTTCAGGCGGTACTTAAGGCCATCCACGGCATAAGTAACGGGTCCAACCAATAATGAAGAGGATTGCCATCATCGGTCTGGGGGTTATCGGGGCTTCCATCGGTATGGCCCTGCGGTCATCCTGCCCGCAGTTGGAGATTTGGGGAAGTGACATTGACCCCTTGACCATCGAACGGGCCCTGGAGATGGAAGCCGTCAACGGGATATTGCCTCCCGGTGATGTCAGCGGCTGCGACGTGGTCTTTATCGCCACCCCGTTACGGATAATCCCGGGAGTGCTGCAGGATATCAAGGATTCCCTGGAGCCGGGGGCTATCGTCACCGATGTGGGTAGTGTCAAGCAATGGATAATGGAGCAGTTTGCCCAGATCCTGCCCCCGCATGTGACTGCGATAGGCGGCCATCCCCTGGCCGGTTCGGACCGCAGCGGCATAACGGGAGCCGACCAGTACCTGCTTCAGAACGCAATTTATGTTTTGACCCCGGCGGATGGGACGGACCGCCGCCAGATAGCCAGGCTGCAGGAACTGCTTGACCGGACCGGGGCCAAGGTGATGCTGGCGACCCCGCTCGAACATGATCGGATGGTCAGCCAGGTCAGCCACCTGCCCCATATCGTGGCGGCCAGCCTGATGAACAACCTGCAGGCCCATCCCGATGCCCTGCAACTGGCGGCGGGAGGACTGCGGGATACCACCCGCATCGCCGCTTCCAACCCCGAACTATGGGAGGATATCCTTATCTTGAACCGCAGCGCGGTAGCGGCGGAGATAAGGTCTTTGATAGGTCACCTGCAGCGATACGAGCAGGCCCTGGAGCAGAACCAGGGGGAGAGCCTGCGCGGCTGCCTGGCTGCAGCCCAGCAGCTGCGCAAGACCTTGCGCACCGGGCGGCTCAACCTGGTCAACACCGCCGATATAACCGCCATAGTCCAGGACAAGCCGGGCATCATCGGCACCCTGGGGGCTATCATGGGCGAAGCCGGTATCAATATCAACGATATTCAGATAATGGGGGTCCGGGAGGAAAACGAAGGGTCGGTGCGCTTGGGAGTGCCGCTGGCCCAAGCCGGGGAAGCCGTGCAAAAACTCAAGGAAAACGGTATCCGGGCCTGGATAAGGGATTGA
>JBEHWJ010000151.1:0-2572 GCA_040217755.1 Syntrophomonadaceae bacterium
ATCCATCTTCATTAAATGTATCCTGACCGTAGCGGCCGGGGTCCTGCTGATTGCCACCACCGGTATGGAGGAGCTGGGCGCGGCCCTGCGGATGCTGCGGGTCCCCCGGATTTTCGTCCTGCAGTTGTTGTTGACCTATCGATATATTTCCGTGCTGGGCGAAGAGACGGCCCGGATGCTGCGGGCTTATTCATTGCGGGCCCCCGGCCAAAAGGGCGTCAAACTGGAAGCCTGGGGCTCCTTTGCCGGCAGCCTCCTGCTCAGGTCCTACGACCGGGCCCAGCGGATCTACGCGGCCATGTGCCTGCGGGGATTTGCGGGTGATTACAACACCGGCCGGACAGCTCCAGCCGGACGCCAGGACTTTATATTTGTGGCCGGGTGGCTGGCGTTTTTTGCAGCTGCCCGCCTGTACGACCTGCCCGCATGGTTGGGCTCTTTGTTGACAGGAGTGATCAGTTAAATTGAGTCATCACCGCGTCGAAGTAAAAAACCTGCATTTCTCCTACCCGGATGGACATGAGGCCATACGCAACATGTCTTTTTCCATCTATCATGGTGAGTCGGTAGGCATCATCGGCGCTAACGGGGCCGGCAAGTCCACCCTGCTGATGCTATTGATGGGGATACTCTTTCCTGATGGCGGCGAGATCATTGTGGGCGACACCCGCCTGACCCGCAAAACCATGCCCATGATACGCCAGCGGCTGGGGATGGTCTTTCAGGATCCCGATGACCAGTTGTTTATGACTACGGTCAGGGATGATGTGGCTTTCGGCCCGCGCAACTACGGGCTGGAAGAAGCGGAAGTCGATGCGCGGGTAGACGAAGCCCTGGTCCAAGTCGGCATTGCGCATCTCATCGACCGGGCGCCATTCAAGCTGTCGGGAGGCGAAAAGCGGGCCGCTGCCATCGCAACGGTGCTGTCGATGAAGCCCGACATCCTTATCATGGACGAACCGACCTCCTCCCTGGATCCCAAATCGCGGCGCCGGGTGATGGAACTCCTCAAAAGCTTCGAACATACCAAGATCATCACCAGCCATGACCTGGACATGGTGTTGGAGACCTGTCAGCGGATCATCATAATAAGCGATGGATCGGTGGCCGCCGATGGCATAGCCGGTGATATCCTCTCCGACCAGGAGTTACTGGACCGCTGCGGATTGGAAATGCCCCTGTCCCTCCAGAACTGCCCCCAGTGCGGCTCCTGCAAGGTCCAGCCCTAAATCCTCCGTTTACAGCCCAGCTTCATAACCGGTGAGGACCGGCCCGATAACTGCGGCACCTGCCCCAATGGCCAGTCGTGAATCAATTAATCCCCGGCCCTCTTCGTCGCCGGGTATTACTTGCGTTCCCCCAATCCCGTGACTAACCGCCCGGATAGAAGCAAATACTAAGCTCACATTAAACTATGAAGGAGGTATCTGCTTTGCCCTTCCCAAGCGAAATGGAAATCAACCGGATGCAGGAGACTTTGCACGCGTTGCGCCTCCAGAATTGGCTGGGCCAGGATCTTTGGTCATGGCAGTGGTGGCTGCTCCTGGCCGCCCTTATCATCCCCTGGCTCATATGGTTCCGTCTGGCCGATCGACGCCGGATTTTCGAGCTGTTATCCTATGGATTTATGGCGGCTCTGGTAACCGGATTGGTCGACTCGGCCGCAACCGGTATGGCCTGGGTCAGTTACCCTTATAAACTGATCCCCGCCGTGCCCTGCCTGATCCCCGTCACATTCGGTTTTGTCCCGGTATCCTATATGTTGCTGTACCAGTACAGCCACAACTGGAAGACCTTTTTAGTGAACAGCACCCTGTTTTATGGTGCTGCCGCCTTCCTCCTCGAGCCGCTGGCCAGATACCTGGGCCTATATGAACTGCTGCGCTGGAACTATCTTTACTCCTTCCTGGTTTACATGGTTATAGCTGTGGTTTTGCGGGCCATAAACCTGGGCTTTCACTCCCTGTGCGCCGAAGTAAGGGATGCCGGCTCGGCCGAATCGAAGCGTCTTGTCGCTTCGCCGGCACTTAAAAGGCAGCCGGATTGAGGCAGCCAACCCGTTCATAGATGCCGGGAAAAAAACTCACGGGGGACAGCCAACCATGACCCTGAAGAATTACCATCCCGGGAGACGTTATACGGCTTATGTCAGCACCGTGGAGACCACTCAGCTGCACCTGCGCAGCCCCTGGGTAGTGGCCTTCTGGTCGATGATGTTTCCGGGCATCGGCCATATATTGCTATCGAAGTATTTGCGTGGTTTCGTTCTCTTTTTGTGGGAGGTATTCATAAATTTCCATGGCCACATCAATATGGCCATATTCTATTCATTCCGGGGAGATTTCGAAGCCGCTAAACTCGTCCTGGATACCCGGTGGATGCTCATCTATATCCCCACCTACTTCTTTGCCATCTGGGACAGTTATCGCACTGCCGTAGACCTAAACAACCAATATGTGCTGGCGGCCCGGGAAGGCTCACCCATCAAACCCTTTAAGCTCGATGCCATCGAAATCAATTACCTGGACAAGAAATGTCCCATGACCTCAGCTTTATGGTCCATGGTAATGCC
>JBEHWJ010000152.1:0-2490 GCA_040217755.1 Syntrophomonadaceae bacterium
CTCCTCAGGCTAAAGCGCTCCTGGCGAAAAATGGCTTTGTAGTAGACGCGGCAGCCTGGGGCGAAGAATTTTATATGATGTATGAACCCAACCGCTATGATGGGATTCCCAATTTTGTTACCACTGACTCCATGCTCCATAATTACCACCTCTTTTTCGATAATCTATTGGAAAGAACGGAAAAAGAGCATCTAATAACTGAGTCAAAACACTTGAACCAGCTCATGCTCAATGCCTCCCAACAGCAGTATGACATGCTGCGGGGAGGCCCCTGGGAGAATGCGGCTAAACGGAATCTGGCCTTTTTTACGGTAGGCAGCCGATTGGTGGACCCCAATGTGCAAATACCGGCCCCGGTACGCTCCGAAGTTGAACAGGAGTTGGCATTAATAGAAGCGCATCAGGCGGTTATGACACTATCACCGATTATGAATATGGGCCAGGATAACGTCGATATTATATCCGGGCTGAAGGAAGATTACACCCAGTACATACCTCGTGGTCATTATAACGAGACTCCGGAACTGCAGAATTATTTTAAGGCTGTGATGTGGTATGGACGCTTGAACTTCAGGCTAAAAAGTGAGGATGAGACCAGATCAGCGGTATTAATCACCCTGGCCCTCGGCAGCAGCGACGATAATCGGAAGAGTTGGCAGACAATATATGATCCTACCTGCTTTTTTGTGGGGAAAAGCGATGATCTGGGATTCTATGAGTATAACAATCTCCTCATCCAGATCTACGGTGATAAGATCAACATGAGCGAACTAACAGGAGATCCGGCCAAATGGGAAAATTTTATGGCAGAAGCCAAAAATTTAAAAGCACCGGCGATTAACTCCATGCCCATTTTTGATAAAACCATACAACCAGACCTAGAAAATGAAATCAAGGGCTTTCGCTTCCTGGGCCAAAGATATACCCTGGATGCCGATGTCTTCCAACGGCTGATTTATCGACAGGTAGAGGAAAACCCCGAGGGTAAAAGGAGAATGCTGCCGAAAGGCTTGGATATACCAGCAGCCATGGGCAGTGACGAAGCCTACGCCATCCTGCAGGCAGAGGGAGATACCCGCTACGATAATTATCCCGAAAATATGAACAAAATGAGATCCTATATTTCCGGATTGGATAAGACTACCTGGACTCAGAACCTGTATTGGGGTTGGCTCTATACCCTGTTGCCGCTTACCGTTGAACCAGGTGACGGTTATCCATCCTTCATGCGCAATCAAGCCTGGACCCGCAAGGGACTGAACACCTATCTGGGCAGTTGGGCCGAACTCAAACATGATACGATCCTTTACGCCAAACAGGTATACGCAGAAGCAGGCGGCGGTGATATGGTTGATGACGACCGGGGATATGTGGAACCTAATCCCCTATTATATTCCCGTCTGGCATCTTTGGCGGCTATGACCCGGGAAGGATTGAACAGCCGGGACCTGTTGAACGAAAGAGACGCGGACAGCCTGCAGCGTATGCAGGATTTGTCCTTAATGCTGAAGGACATCTCTGAAAAAGAATTGCGGAACACAGCTCTGTCAGATGCAGATTACGAGCTAATACGCGGCTTTGGGGTACAGCTTGAACACTTCTGGACCGAGGCCCTGCGGGACAAAACCGATGGAAACGTGGCCAAATTGTATGATAATCCAGCCGGTTTGATAGCCGATGTGGCTACTGACCCTACCGGCACGGTACTGGAAGAAGGGACCGGATACGTTGCGCAAATCTATGCGGTAATACCATTGGATGGTAAACTGCGTATTGTCCGGGGAGGAGTATATTCACATTATGAATTCCCCTGGCCGGCAGCTGACCGTCTGACTGATGAAAAGTGGAAGGAGATGTTATCCCAGCAGAAGATCCCAGATCTTCCGGGATGGACTGCATCCTTCATCGCCCCTAAAAGCCAATAATGCCGGAAAACGATAGACGCGGATGTCAACGACCGTGTCATCCTGAGTGCAACGAAGCGACCTTAATAGTGCCGTTTGCGGCACATCAGTGGTACCCGAAGGGTGGATCTCTTTTGGGAGAACTCAGTTAGGGGTTACTAAGGAATGAAACGAGGCCGGTTTAAGCTCGCCAAAATAATTATAATTATCCTGCTTATAACCAGCACTCTGGTATGGCTCAGCAGTTCCCGGGTTCTGCTTCCTTTTGGCGCAGGTTGTGCGGAGCAAACAGTTCAAAAAGATATGGATCATGATGGTGATCTGGAATCATATATACTGCATGATCACCGTTTAAGTGTTTATGAAAATAACCAACTGTTGTGGCAATCTGCCGAAGACTGGATGGTGCAGTCCTTCGTATTGGCTGATGTTAATCATGATGCGCTCGACGACCTGCTTATGGTTGTCTGGAAGCGGGGCAGTTTCGGCCCGAATAAACCCTTCTGGATTCTTGAGGATGATATGCGCTTCAGCAATCATCTTTTCTTGTTCAATCTGCAGCAGGACCGCATGAAGCCACTTTGGA
>JBEHWJ010000153.1:0-2486 GCA_040217755.1 Syntrophomonadaceae bacterium
AATAGACTCTTCACTGCGTTCAGAGTGACACTTATTTGTCATCCTGAGGAGCCGAAGGCGACGAAGGATCTCATCAACAATAGTGTATTAGGGGCCTTTATACAGCTGCAAGATGCTCTGCTGACGCTCAGCGTGACACGCAAGGTGCTTCGCTGACGCTTAGCATGACACATTTTAACGATTTCTTAAGTGGACCCCAACGATTCTGTCGGCTGCCAATTTCTTATTCTGTTATTTCGTACCATTACGGCCTTTCCGTCTCAATCCTTTCACCCAGTACCCATAATAAAAGCAACTGGCCCCCCTTCCGTGCCTGTTCGGAAGGCGGGCCATGTCCGTTTTCTGGCGCAGGGAAGTCCGACTGCCGCCCGTCAAATCAATAACGACCTGATGGACCTAGCCGCTCCTGGTTGCCGGGCCGCATCTACCCCTTGCTCAGAATTCCCTTGACGCATGCCGATACCCTGCTCATCTCGGCATTGCCGGCGACCTTCGGGGTTACTGCTTTCATGACGGTACCCATGTTTACCTTGTCGGGGGCCATATTGGCAATTACCTCCCTCACAATCCCAGCCAGTTCCTCGTCAGTCAATTGCTTGGGCAGGTATGACTGGTATATCGCCAGGCGGTTTTCCAGGGACGCGATACTTTCTTTATCCCCCCGCTTCTGGAAACCCTCCAAGGTCTCCTTGTCCTGCTTGATGAGCTTATTCATGACCGCAATAAACCTGGTGTCGGCCAGCTTTTCCAACTTCTCTGTCTTTTCGGTGGCCGTGATCTCGGACCAGGCCATGGTCAAGGCCGACAACAACTCCTTGTTCTTATCTTTTCTGGCGATAATCATATCGTTATACAACTTGTCCCTCATCTATATCTCTCCTTAAAATTGCTCAATACAATTATAAGCCAAACCCGGCTGTCATAATATTATTGGATTTTGCGTGATTTATCCGATATGCTGTCGCATACCTGCAAATAAAATGACCTGATCCGGAATTACCGAACCAGGTCACCATTTCAATCTCGATGCTAGCACTAGGCCTTCAGCATCTGCATTTGCTCGGGAGAGGGTTGGTTAGGTATGACCGCTATCTGCTTGTCTCCAAAAACGAAAATCGCTTCTTTGGCGGCAGTGATTTCCCCGATTACGGCGACCGGTACGTCTTGAGAACCTAAGGCTGCCAGCACCTCATCTACATCCGCGGGGGCCACTTGGAACAACATCCGACCCTGGGTCTCGCAGATCAGGATCTCTTCCGGGGTGATGTCATCCACCCGCAGCGGCACCCGGGCCAGATCCACCCGCGCTCCCAACCCACCGAAACGGGCCGATTCACATACCGCGGCCCCAATCCCGGCTGCGCCCAAGTCCGAGCAGGCTTTGATCTTGCCGGTCCTCATGGCAGCCAGGCTGGCCTCCATCACCGCTCGCTCCTCTGCGAAAAGAGCGATGGCCGGACGCATCTCGGTGACCATCCCAGCCCTGTACAGGGAATCGTTGCCGTCATTACTGGTCTGGCCGGCGATGATAATGACGTCTCCCGCCGCTTTGGCCGGCTTGGTAAGGGGTTTTTCGGTTATCTGTTTGCCCACCACACTGATGACCACTGCCGGGACGATATCGCTGAAGGAGGTGGAAAAACCGCCCCCGGCCACAAATACATCCATGGTATCGGCCATATCCCTGACCCCCTGGAGCATCAGGTTGAGCCGCTCCTGGCTGGTCATCTCCACGCATTTACCGCAGCTGCAGGTACCCTGGAACCCGCACGGTCCCACCAGCACTTTCTCTTCCAGGGGACGGGTTCCGATAAAATCCAGGATAAATATGGGCCGGGCACCCATGGCCACCACATCCCGCATGGCCCCTCCGGCACCGGTAGCGGCGCTGTCATACGGACGCGGCACACAGGGACTGCAGTGACTCTCCAATTTGGACGCTATCACGGTGTCGGTGCCGGGGATTTTGACCATGGCCGCGTCGTCGTTGGCATCCGGTCCTATCAGGAGTGCCCCGGGCCAAGTGGCGTCCACCTTATCATTCAGTCTCTTGAAGGCTCCAAAATCTATAGCCTTGTCGATATTGTGGTGCAGATGAACAAACAGGGCGTGCATCAAGGCTTTTTCGATTTGATTCACCAGCTCTTCCTCCTTACCAATATGAACTTTTTTCCTATTGTTCGACACCGGGGTCACTGGTTCCTTTTTCCGCTTAGAATCGGTTCCCTTGACCGCTTGGCAATCAACATTCCCTTGAGAACAATTATCTGTAAAGCAAATTCTCTATTAGTATAACCAATCCCCAAATTGTTTTTTTATATCTTGGGATAGGTCACCATCACCGCCTGCTGGTTTGCATCCCAGACTACCTGGCTATTGAGCTGCTCGGCGATGAACCGCAGCGGCAGCATGGTGCGCCCTGGAGGCACCACGGTCGGCACCACATCGGAGTTGCCGGGGTCGATCATGACCGGTGAGCCGTTGAC
>JBEHWJ010000154.1:0-2470 GCA_040217755.1 Syntrophomonadaceae bacterium
CTTCCACACCAAGATGCTGCTCAAGGAATTCGATCTGGACAATTACCTGTTCGGCACCGCCAAGCAGGATTTGAAACCGCGTGACAAAGTCAAGATCAAGAAGCAGATCAAGCGGGAGATGACCGAGATATTCAACGGGCAGAACATGCCCCGGTAGCAAAGCCTTTTTTACTCGCTCTGCCCGACTTTGATTTGACTGCCGCTATCGTACTCCGTGCCAGTCAACCAATATTGCTGTCGCTGATGGATTAGATGAGGCAGATGGGATTAATCCTCATCATAAAAATCAAGGTAACTGAATTTGCGGCCCGCCTTCTGCCAGCCCAGGACACAATCCATATTGATGTTCTGGGTCGCTTTCATTATCATCTGGTCCACATGGGGATAATGTTCCTTCAGGTAGGCGATGGTGTCTTTCACCTGGTAACGCTTGTTGCCCACTTTTTCCGCCGCCACCACGCAGGCGCAGTCCAAGGCCTCGATGCCATGCTCGGCAGTAAATTTGCGGATGGCCTTTTCCTGGACGTAATACATGGGGCGGATCAGCTGCAGACCGGGGAAATTGGCGGATTTCAGCCGGGGCAGCATGGTCTTGACGCTGCCGGTATAAAACAGGTTGAGCAGGGTGGTCTCGATGACATCATCAAAATGGTGCCCCAGGGCCAGCTTATTGCAGCCCAGCTGCTGGGCCTGGGTGTAGAGCGCCCCGCGCCGCATGCGGGCACACAGGTAGCAGGGGTATTCGGGAGCGACATTGTCGACGATGGTGAAGATATGCGAATCGAACCGGGTCACCGGGATATCCAGCCATCGGCAGTTATCCAGCAGCAGCTCGCGGACGCTGGGGGCAAAGCCCGGGTCCATGGAGATGAAACGCAGTTCAAAACTACGATCGCCATGGCGCTGCAGCTCCTGCAGCAGTTTGGCCATCACCGTGCTGTCCTTGCCTCCCGACACCGCCACCGCGACCCGGTCACCGGCCTCGATCAGGCCAAAATCCTTGATGGCCCGGGTGAATTTGGTCCATATCGTGCGGCGGTATTTGGTTATCAGGCTTCTCTCCACCTCAGCCAGCGGGGGACGCTCCCCTGCGCCGCCGACTCTCTCCCGGCCGGGGCCGGCCACTCCATTCATGCTCGATTCCCACTCTTCATATCTTGCTTTGAATAGTATAGACGATATGGACCCTTTGCACAGCCGTTTGGCGCCGCCGGTCCAGTCTATTAACCTGATACACGATTCGAGGGGGACTCGCCCCCTCCTGATTTACTTCCATAATATTACCTGGGGTATATCCGGTATCGGGCCTCAGGAGACATATAGTGAATTGATGAACTGCTCTGCGCTGCGCCCGGAACGACCGTGATAATTGCGTTCCCATTGCAGGGCCCGGCGGCGCAGTTCCTCGACGTCCAGTTCCACTCCCTGGCGGCGGGCCAAGGTTTCCACGATAGCCAGGAAAAGCTCCTGATCCGGGGAGGGAAAGGTTATGGTGATACCGAAACGGTCGGCTAAAGATAGTTTCTCCTGACGGGCATCGAATCCATGCACATCGTCGGCGGAACGCTCGCTCCAGTTCTCTTTGACCAGGTTGCGGCGATTGGAGGTTACATAGAGCAGCACATTGGCCGGCCTAATCTCCAGACCGCCCTCTATGCTGGCTTTGATATTCTTGTATTCGGTCTCGAAATCCTCGAAGGAGAAATCGTCTATAAATATGATGAAACGCAAGCCGCGTTCGCAGATAGAGCGGACGACCACCGGGAACTGCTCCAGTTGGCTCTTGCGCAGCTCGATCATACGCAAACCCTTATCCCCGTATTCATTTAGCATGGCCTTTACGGCGGAAGATTTGCCGGTCCCTTTTTCGCCGTAGAGGAGCACGTTGTTGGCTTTTTTCCCTTCCAGGAAAGCCTCGGTGTTGGCAGTTATAATCAGCTTCTGGTACTGGTAACCGACCAAGTCGCCGAGGCGGACCGGGTCAGGGTTTACTATCCCCTGCAAGCCCTTGTCCCAACGGAAGGCCAGATAGCGGTTCATCAGTCCGCATCCCTGTCGGTCGTAAAATTCCGCCAGCTGGCTGGCCATCATCACCGGTCCGTTATCGAGGTCGAGAAGTTGGCCCAAAGCCTGTAGGTTCTGCCCGTAAAATCCGGGAATCCTCACTCCCGGCTGGAATTCCCTCAAAATAGGCAGGCCATCCGGCGCCACCGCGCGGGCTACCGCTGCCCAATCCAGACTGAAGGATTTGCGGATGATCTCCATGTCCCGGATAACCAGCTGGAACAGGCCAGGCAAAATGCCCGCGCCTCTCTCCCCGGCCAGACTGAAGGGGTTCTCATCCCGGGCCAGCAATCCGACCAGGTAGTTGTGCCAGATATCGCCGGAAAGCTGCTGCTCTTCCGAAAAACAGACCAGCTGGCTGTAGATATCATAGTATAGGCTTTCCCGAGCGGCAACGCGGGCGGGC
>JBEHWJ010000155.1:0-2431 GCA_040217755.1 Syntrophomonadaceae bacterium
CTGCGTTCAGAGTGACACTTATTTGTTATCCTTAGAAGCTGAGGCAACGTTTGTCATCCTGAGGAGCCGAAGGCGACGAAGGATCTCATGAACAGCACCGTATATTTACAGAAGATTCATATGCGGAATTAACTTGGGGACAGGCACCAAGTTATTATATCCGTGGCAAAAAGATTCTTCGCTGCGCTCAGAGTGACACTTATTTGTTATCCTTAGAAGCTGAGGCAACGTTTGTCATCCTGAGGAGCCGAAGGCGACGAAGGATCTCATGAACAGCACCGTATATTTACAGAAGATTCATATGCAGATTGATAGGAGAGGAGGTATGGTGATATGTTTGCGCCTGGTTTTTTGCCGGGGACTGTCGGCTTATAACAACTCGGTACTGCAGGGCCGGGCCGGGCCTATTTTAGCGATTTTCTTTCCATAATTCTTCCGCGGTCTCGGTGGCCAGCTCCATGTTCGAGGTTACCACCCGGATTTTTTCTCTTTCATATATAAACTGGGTCCGGTCCAGGAAATCGGAGATTTTCTCATATATCAGCCCGGCCGTGAACCATACCGGGAAGTAGTCCAGCCGGATAAAACCATCCAGGACAAAGCGGCTGGCCTGGCTGTAATCCCAGGGGCACACCCCGATGGTTGCCCTCAGCAGCCACCCGGTAAGGTATTCGATCATGAAGAAAAGGCCCGCCCAGATCGTTCCCCGCACCGGCCAGGGCATGGTCCGCATCCGTTCCCGCAACGGTTCCAGGAACGCAACCAGCCCGTAGATGGGAAACATCCACAGGTAAGTGTGTCCCGACAGTCTCACCGACCCGGACAGAGCCGAACCCGACCCGGTAAATAAAATCTCGGCTATCCAGCCTAACAATCCAAACAAAATAAATCTGACCAGCATATCCATAGTATGCTTGGCCAGCGATAAAAGCTTACGCCTGTAAAGTTGTAGGGACCGGCCAAATAATGGCCGTCCAGGTCCTGGTTGGTATTTATGGATAACCATGAGCCTCGGAGGCAAAGCTTATCCCAGGGCTTTAAGCACCTTCTGTGCTTTGTAGGTTATCCACTCGGAGGGCCGCCCCTTTTTCTCGATAGTGACCAGCATCTTGCCATTGAAGGAATTCTCCAGCTTCCACTTACCATCCGTCCGCTGTTTTTCCCTTACTATCGCCACCGCTTCTTCCAAACGGGCATCCCTCTTGCCCAGGTCGGCAAATATCCCCAGCAGGTCCAGGGCTTCCTGCTGCTCGGTATCGAGATGGTTGTCCATGGGGACGATCCAAGGTACTGCCGGTCAATTTCACCGGGCAGTTTAAATTCCATCGATCCAATGCCTCATCGCCTTCCGGCGCTCTGTCAGTTTGAACACGTAGAAAATAGCCGCCAGAAACAGGGCCAGGCAGATGAGGACGGTGGCGGTCACCCCCCGGTACTGCCCGGCGTAGCCGGTCTCCGATTCGTATCTGATCAATATCCCCGTATAAGCCCAGATCAGTACGAATCCATAAACGATATCGCGGTACCTGATAGTGGTGGCGACGCCGATCAGCATGCCGACGACGATAATGATGATGGCCCACCCTGGCTCCGATAATCCCCAGCCCTTCCAACCGCGGCTAACCAGCAGGACGGTGGCATTGGCGATGGTGGCCACGGTTATCCAGCCGAAATATACCGAGAACGGCAGTCTGATGAAGTATTTTTCGCGGGTGGTGAGCTTCTCCTCTGACAGGGTGTGGTTGATGGATAGCAGGCACAGCAGGATCACGACCATCAAGATCATCGTTAAGGGGATTTTATGGTAGTGCCAGGCGAAAATCCAGGCGGCGTTGGCCAGGGAGGAGATGGAAAACAGTATCCCTACCTTTTCGTTCAAGGCTACCCGCGGCCGGGCATAAAAGTCTTGGAAATAGCCCAGTTGATATAGGGTATAAGCGGCCAGCAACAGGTATATGACCCCCCAGATGGCAAAGGTGACCGGGGCCGGGGTGAATAGATTGGGGTAGGATTCTGAGACCTGCCGGGTGGTTAATCCATTTATGGGGAGGATGTTGGCCAGAGCATTCACAATGACCATGATCAGAAAAGTGCTCAGCACGGTATTCTTGATGGTTGTGGGATGGGCTCTCACAAACAATTCCTCCTTCCTAAACGTCCATAGTAGCAAACCAGGCAACCGTTTAACAGTTTTTTGAATGTGTCACTTTGAACATAGTATAGAGTCTCTCGTCCAAGGCGAAATTCCTCGCTGCGCTCGAAATGACACATAGGCTCCGGATAACAATGATGTCACTCTGAACGCAGTGAAGAGTCTCGGTCCCCGATACTGTCACTCTGAACGCAGTGAAGAGTCTCGGTCCCCGATACTGTCACTCTGAACGCAGTGAAGAGTCTCGGTCCCCGATACTGTCACTCTGAACGCAGTGAA
>JBEHWJ010000156.1:0-2358 GCA_040217755.1 Syntrophomonadaceae bacterium
CTCGGTCCCGCCCTATCAACGGCCCATCAACACGGTTTTCCAGAAGTATGCGCTGTTTCCCCACATGAATGTTTATGAGAACATCACTTTCGGCCTGCGGCTCAAGAAGATGAATGAGCCGGAGATCAAGAAAAGGGTGGGGCGGATGCTGGAACTGGTCACTCTCCGGGGCTTCGAAAAGCGGGCAGTCGACTCCCTCAGTGGCGGTCAGCAGCAGCGGGTGGCCATCGCCCGGGCGCTGGTCAACGAACCTAAGGTCCTGCTGCTCGATGAGCCATTGGGGGCCCTCGATCTCAAATTGAGAAAAGAGATGCAGGTGGAACTCAAATACATGCAGCAGGAACTGGGCATCACCTTCATTTACGTGACCCACGACCAGGAAGAAGCCCTGACCATGTCCAACCAGATCATCGTCATGAACAAGGGACGGATCGAACAGATCGGCAGTCCGGTAAATATATATAACGAACCGGTGAACGCCTTTGTGGCTGACTTCATCGGCGAGAGCAACATCCTGGACGGGATCATGTACGGCGACTATGAGGTCGGATTTGCCGGCCAACGGTTCCACTGTGTGGACGCCGGTTTTGGCATCGACCAACCGGTGGAGGTGGTCATCCGCCCGGAAGACATCAAGCTCGTACCCCCGGAAGAAGGGATGCTGCGGGGGATGGTCGACTCGATCGTATTCAAAGGGGTGCATTATGAAATGGTGGTACGGGAAGACAGCCGGGAATGGCTCATCCACAGCACCCTGAAGGCCCTGGAGGAGACCGAGGTGGGGATTAGCTTCAACCCGGACGATATCCATATAATGAAGAAACAGGAGCGGCCCGCCGATGCTTAGACGCTTCAGCGCCGCCCCCTACCTGCTGTGGACCATGCTGTTCATCCTGGTCCCGCTTTTTATGGTGCTGTTCTACAGCCTTTTTTCACCTGTCCCCAGCGGGTATGCTCTCAATTTGGCAGGGTACCGCAAGTTCGTGGATCCCCTCTACCTGGAGGTATTGTGGCGCTCGATCGTGATCGCCCTGAAATCCACCCTGCTGTGCCTGCTGATAGGTTATCCGCTGGCCCTGATCCTTGCGCGTATGGAACCCCGCTACCAGAAGATACTGGTGATGCTGATCATCCTGCCCATGTGGATGAATTTTCTGTTGCGCACCTACGCCTGGATCCCGATACTGGGGCGCAACGGCCTGATCAACTCATTCCTGGGCTCTCTGGGGGTGGCACCGCTCAACCTGTTGTTCAATGAGAACGCCGTCCTGTTAGGGATGGTGTATAATTTTCTGCCCTTTATGGTCCTGCCCATCTACACGGTATTGATGAAGATCGACCGCCAACTGATCGAGGCAGCCGAGGACCTGGGTGCTAATCGCGTGGTGGTCTTCCGGCGCATAACATTGCCGCTCTCCATACCCGGACTAATTTCGGGGATCATGATGGTATTCATGCCGGCGGTCAGTACCTTCGTAATCTCCGATCTGCTGGGCGGTTCCCAGATCACCCTGATCGGCAACCTGATCAAGGACCAGTTCCAGACCGTATACGATTGGAATTTCGGTTCCGCCATATCCATCATCCTGATGGTTATCATCCTCCTGTCCATGAGTATCCTGAATCGATACGACAAGCACCAAGGGGGGGTGAGCATGTGGTGAGCAAACATCTGCAGCGGTTCTATGTGTTCCTGGTGCTGCTGTTTCTCTATGCGCCGATCGCGGTCCTGATAATCTTTTCCTTCAACGCTTCCAAATCAACCGCCAATTGGGCGGGTTTCTCACTGGAATGGTATGCCCAGCTGTTCCGGGACCGGCAGATCATGAAAGCCCTTTACTATACCCTGACCATAGCCCTGATCGCCTCGGCGGTGTCCACCGTGATCGGGACCTTCGCAGCCTATGGCATCACCAACATGCGGGCCTGGCCCAAGCGGGCCGTTTTGGCCTTGAATAACATACCCATCCTGAATCCCGACATCGTCACCGGCATCGCCCTCTTGGCCATGTTTACCTTCATCAATATGCCGCTCGGTTTTATGACCATGCTCCTGGCCCATATAACCTTCGCCATCCCCTTTGTGATCCTGTCGGTGCTGCCCAAGTTCAAACAATTACCGCAGGATATACTGGAGGCGGCCATGGATTTGGGCGCCACTCCCAGTTACGCTTTTTTCAAGGTTATCCTGCCGGAGATCATGCCCGGTATCGTAACCGGATTTCTGATCGCCTTCACCCTGTCAGTCGATGATTTCGTCATCAGCTTCTTCACCACCGGGGGTGGGGTAACCAACCTCTCCATAGAGATCTACTCGATGGCCCGGCGCGGTATCAAGCCGATCATCAACGCCCTGTC
>JBEHWJ010000157.1:0-2333 GCA_040217755.1 Syntrophomonadaceae bacterium
GCTGGTATTGAGCATCGAGTCGACCCCCTTCGAAAAAGGGAATCCAGGCAATAACCCGGAGCGCTTGGTTGAATAGCCAGACCGGTTATGCTAAAATATACCAGGCTTTTTGGAGTTTCTAGCTGGTTGCTTATAAACCATAGGAGGTAAGTTATTGGATAGAGTCCTGAAAAATATAGCCATTTACGTGCTCATAGTCCTGCTGGCATTGTTTGCGGTGAGACTGACCTCTACTCCGGAGGTCAAGCCGCAGCCGCTCACTTATTCGCAGTTCTACGCGCACGTCGTGGCCGGGGAAGTGGTCTCCGCCGAGGCCGAAGTGGATGACCTGGTATATAATATTACCGCCTATATGAAGAATGGGGCGGTGGTAACCGTCAGCGCCCCCAAAGAAAGCGACATAATTCAGGTCATGCAGGCCAATGGGGTGGAGTTGAATACCCCGGCGGTGCCGCCGCCCAAATGGTGGGTAAGTCTGCTCTCCACGCTATTGCCGATCATAATATTGATAGTATTGCTGCTGTTCATAATGAACCAAACCCAGGGTGGAGGCAACAGGGTCATGCAATTCGGCCGCAGTAAGGCTCGGTTGATGAGCGGTGAAGAAGTAAAGACGACGTTCAAAGACGTGGCTGGGGCGGAAGAAGCCAAAGAAGAGATGGCCGAGGTGGTCGAATTCCTGAAAAATCCTCAGAAGTTCGTCAAGATAGGGGCCAAGATCCCCCGAGGGGTCCTGCTCTACGGAGCACCAGGAACCGGCAAGACCTTAATGGCCAAAGCAGTGGCCGGGGAAGCCGGAGTCCCGTTCTTTTCCATCAGCGGGTCTGATTTTGTGGAGATGTTCGTCGGAGTAGGCGCCGCGCGGGTCAGGGATCTGTTTGAGAATGCCAAGAAGAATGCTCCCTGTATAGTATTCATAGATGAAATCGATGCGGTAGGCCGCCAGCGCGGAGCAGGATTGGGCGGAGGCCACGATGAGAGAGAGCAGACTCTCAATCAGTTGCTGGTGGAGATGGATGGATTCAGTACCAATGAAGGGATCATCGTTATGGCTTCCACCAACCGGCCGGACATCCTGGACCCTGCTCTGCTCCGGCCTGGGCGTTTCGATCGCCATATCTTGATCGACCGGCCGGATGTTAAGGGGCGGGAAGCCATCCTTAAGGTTCATGTCAGGGATAAACCCCTGGCCGATAATGTCAACCTGGAGATCCTGGCCAAACGCACCCCTGGCTTTACCGGGGCCGATCTGGCCAACATGGTCAACGAGGCCGCCCTCTTGTCAGCCCGGCGGGATAAAGAGAAGGTCGGGATGGAGGAATTGGAGGAGTCGATTGAAAGGGTACTGGCTGGTCCGGAGAAGAAAACCAGGGTAATTTCCGAAAAAGAGAAGCGATTGGTTGCCTATCACGAGGCCGGTCATGCGGTGGTGGCCTACAACCTGCCCCATACCGATAAACTGCACAAGATATCTATCATTCCCCGGGGCCGGGCGGGCGGTTACACATTATTGCTGCCGGAGGAAGACCGCAACTATATTACCCGTTCCTATATGTTGGATGAGGTGGCTACCCTGCTGGGGGGAAGAGTTGCCGAAGCTATGGTCCTGCAGGACATAAGCACCGGGGCCCAGAACGATTTGGAACGGGCCAGCAGCATTCTGCGCAAAATGATAACCGAATACGGTATGAGTGATGAGTTGGGACCGCTCACTTATGGACATAAGAGCGAAGAGGTGTTTTTAGGGCGCGACATCAGCCGGGACCGCAATTATTCCGACGCGGTTGCCTATGCCATCGACAAAGAAGCCAAACAGTATATGGAAAACAGCTACAAGAAGGCCGAAACCATCCTGCGCACCAATATGGACCGGCTCCACTTGGTGGCATCCATCCTGATCGAAAAAGAAACCATGGATGCGGATGAATTTGAAGAAATCATGAAATCGACCCCTTTGACCTCCCCCCCCGAAGGGTAACACTCTTGTCCAAGTCCTATGTAGGGGATGGTAAACCCCGCTTGGGTCGATAAATATCCAATAGAGGGTTAAGATGAACGGTCATTATGCGATGATGATTTCCAATCAGCAGGAAGCGCGGCGGTTCCTGGAGGATATCGGTGCCAGCCCTGCCGGGGTGGACTACATGGTCCCCAAGGGAGTTTGGCGGTGCCTTAAGCTGCGCAACATCCCCGACCGGGCTGCCAATATTATCAAGCAGGAGATGCTCTCCAAGGGGGGAGAGGCAGCGGTAGCCAAAGAGGCTTTGATGGGCCAGGGGATGCATGATGTATTGGTCATGGGCACCCTGCGCCAATTCCAGCGGCTGACGGAA
>JBEHWJ010000158.1:0-2272 GCA_040217755.1 Syntrophomonadaceae bacterium
CCAAACCCAGTATGATCCTGCGGGCACAATTGGCGATGGCTGCCATGGAGGGACGACATCGCCGCAAGATCCTGGCAACCTGCAATACTTCTTCGAGTAATTCCTCAGGGCTGGCCTCCTGGTTGGACCATAGCGCGCAGTCGACCGCATCCAGGCCTTTCATGGCCAGTTGGCTGGCACCGCTGCGGCGGTCAGAGGCGATCTCCTCTATCAATTCTCTGGCTGGTTTCACTTGACCTTCTCCCAGGCGTCGTAAAGGCCGGGAACCGTGCTGTATGTTTTGATAGTCTCGGGAGCCACCCAGGCCAGTTCCGTGTTTTCCCAGTCCAGGCGGACCAAATTCCGCTCACCCAGGCCAAAGCGGAAAGGATGAATATACCAGCGTTTGTTTATGCCCTCATCTTCGATGACCAAAACCTCACCCTCAGCCAACAGGGACAAATCCCCCGGTTTCAAACCGGCTTCCTCCTCCAATTCGATCCATGCCTGGTCCAGCGGGCTGTGACCCGGTTCTATATAACCGCTGATCCCCGACCATCTCTGCTGATAGGTACCCACCCGGGCACCCCGCCTGACGATGAGCACCTGCTTATCATTCTCAACAAAACACGTGACGACATGACTCTCTTCCACCAGTACCCCCCCTTTTAGGTTTTATATTCGCATATCCAGCTCGGTGCTATGTCACTCTGAACGAAGTGAAGAGTCTAACCGCTGGGGGGAGATTCCCTTTCGTTAAATCTTATCCAGGATGAAGGCACACAAAAATCCAGCCACCGTAATCAATCCGGCAAAATTATGGGTTTCTTCAAATGCCTCCGGTATCATGGTGTCGACGATCATGGAAAGGATAGCCCCAGCCCCCACCGCCATGACCAATGCCACCGCACTGGCCGGGACATCTCGGAAGAACCCGTAGCCCAGCGCAGCAAAGAATGGTGTGGTGGCCGCAATCCCGCCCCAGAGCCACATTATGTAATGCAATCCTTTGCTGTTCTTTTTCAGGCCTGCCGCACTGGACAAAGCCTCCGGTACATTGGAAATAAACACGGCCGCCACTGTAACCACACTAACCGTTCCCCCAGCTACCATCCCCACCCCGATGACGATGGATTCCGGGATACCGTCGATGAGGGCCCCCAGCGCAATCGCCAGGTAATTGTAATCGACGTCTTCGGCATCGAGCCGGTTGGCCAGGTTGGATCTCTTGCGGTACCGGGCTCCGTAAAGTGCAAGGGTCATGTTGGCGACGGAATAGATCACCGCCCCACCCAGGAAACCTAATACCGTTACCGCCAGCCCTCCTCTGGCGTACGCCTGTCCGACCAATCCAAAGGACAGCGCCGAAACCAGAGCACCGCTGCCGAACGCCATCACCCCGGCCACCATCCGCTGGCTGAGATTCAAGAAATAACCGGCCAAGGCCCCCAGCACGAGCGCTCCTCCCGCGAACCCTCCCCAAAAAGCGGCTTGAACCCCAAGCGGCATAGCTGCCATAAAATCACCTTCATATCCGCATTGCCATTATTTCAGATCCAAACCCGCCCCGGAGAGATTATCTCCAGAGGCGGGCGAAGGTCGGCATAAGCTATTTGGCCGATTTTACCTCGGTCCAGATACGATTATAGGTCTCGATGGCCGGGCCGGGGTCCACGAACACCTCGCATTTGGCCAGGATATCGTCACCCGGATAAGCGGAAGGATCTTGCGCTATGGCGGGATCGAGCATCGCCAGGGTTTCGGTATTGGGGGTGGAATAGCCGATGTATTCAACGTTGCGCTTGCCGATATCGGGACGGGTCATGAAATCGATGAATTTATGGGCCAGCTCCACGTTCCTGGCTCCCTTGGGGATGACCATGTTGTCGAACCACAGGTTGCTGCCTTCTTGCGGCACCACATAAGTCAGGTCCTCGTTTTCCTCCATCATAAACACCGCATCACCCGACCAGGCTACCGCCATGGCTGCCTCCCCGCCGATCATCATGTCTTTGTAGTTGTCGCCCGCATAGGCCAGCACCAAGGGCTTCTGCTGCAGCAAGGCCTGCTTGGCCGCCTCCAGCTGGGCGGGGTCGGTGGAGTTCATGGAGTACCCACACTCTTTGAGGGCCACCGCCAGGGACTCACGCTGGCTGTCGATCATCAGTATCCTTTTGGCATATTTTTTATCCCATAGTGCGTCCCAGCTGTCGATCTCATCCTTGATCATGCCGGTATTGTAGATTATCCCCATGGTTCCCCACATGTAGGGCACCGAGTATTTATTGCCCGG
>JBEHWJ010000159.1:0-2263 GCA_040217755.1 Syntrophomonadaceae bacterium
ATCCACCGTATCGCAGCGGGTCCATTGAAAAGGAAATCTTTCCGCCACCTGACCGTCTTTTTCTTCATACATTTGACACCGGCAGTGGCCGGTGGAGAGCTCGCAGCGAAATTCGCAATAGGGGCATCTCAAGGTCCATCCCCTCCTCTTTTTGATTCCCTGCTGTAATCATCGTCCTCCGTCATATCGCTTGATCGGCTGGCCAGTGGCGGCCGGTTTCACTAACCTGAGTGGTTGATCCTGCCCTTCTGATCCAGGCGGCCTTTGTCCAAACGGGGCGGGATACAGGCCACCCGGGACAATTCCGGCACTGGTATGAGACAGAGCCGGGCGTTGTAGATCTCCAGCAACAGCTCTTCGGTTATTATTTCATTGCAGGGTCCTATCCGCAGGCAGCCATCCCGGCCCAAAATGGCCACGTTGCCACCCAGCAACAGAGCATGGTCAGGATTATGAGTGGTCATCACCACCGAAAAGCCGCGTTCGGCCATCTCCCGGATGATACTCAGGACCCGCAGCTGATTGCCCGAATCCAAATGGGCGGTTGGCTCATCAAAAAGAATGACTTGGGGTTGCTGCACCATAGCCCGGGCAATAACGGCCTTCTGCATTTCCCCGCCGCTTATTTCTGTATAGGGTTTGTGGGCCAAATGAGCGATTTCCAGGGTCTCCAACACATCCCAGGCGGCTTTCCGGTCCGCTTCCCCCGGTCGGCTGAACATCCCGATCCGGGGAGCACGCCCCATAGTCACAAAATGCAGAACCGAATAACCATAGGCCGGGGTATGGATCTGCTGAACATAACCCACCACCTGGGCTATTTCCCGGAATGTCATGTCGCCCAGATTCCGACCGCACAGTTTGATTTCCCCAGTGGTGGGTTTCAGCAATCCAGCCATGCAATTGAGCAGGGTGCTCTTTCCTGCCCCATTGGGCCCCAGGATCGATAGTATTGCCCCTTCAGCCAAAGTCATGGAGACATCATTAAGAATGCTTCTATCGGTCTGGGGATAGGTGAAGCCTAGATGGTTGATCTCGTATATCAATGTAATTTCGTCCTCCGCCTGTATAAGAGCCAAAAGTAAAAGGGAGCCCCGATGATCCCGGTCAGAATGCTCAACGGCAGTTCGGCGCTGCCGATGGTCCGAGCGGCCGTATCCACCAACAGCAGGAAGATAGCCCCCACCAATGCGGCCGCCGGCAACAGCCGGGCGTTTTCCGGGCCGACCAGCATACGGGCAAAATGCGGGATAACCAACCCTACCCAACCGATGGTGCCCGCTACACACACCGAACTAGCCGTCAAAAGGGTCGAACACAGAATGGCGATGTTACGGGTTCGGCGCACATTGACTCCCAGAGTCTGGGCATCTCTGGCGCCCAGGGAAATGACATCTATCCACCACGACATACTTAAGATGACCAGGGTGCTGCCTATGATGGCGGGAAAAACACTGCCCAATGTTGGCAGGTTGACGTTGGACAGACTGCCCATCTGCCAATACACGATGTTGGCCAGCTGGGTTTCAGGATCGGCTATATATTTAAGCAAACCCAAGAGGGATGCCATCAGCCCCCCGACGATAATCCCGGACAGTACCAGCATTATGTTGGAATCGCTCCTCAGCAAGCGGGGAATAGCCACCGTAATGGTCACCGCCAACATCCCCCCGGCAAACGCGAATACCTGGATACCGGTCGACGAAAAGGCCATCAAAATGGCGATCGCGGCGCCAATGCAAGCCCCCGCTGAGACACCTAAAAAATCGGGGGATACCAGGGGATTTTTAAATATCCCCTGATAGGTGGCACCGGACATGGATAGGGCGGCGCCTATAACGACGGCGGCCAGGATGCGCGGTAAGCGCAGACCCATCACCACGCTCCCGGCTATCGGATCAGCGGGCCCGGCCCGGCCCACAATACTTCCCCAAACGATCTGCAGGCTTTCCAGCGGAGTGATCGGGTATTTGCCTACACACATGCTCCAAACCATAATGACTGCCAGGGCGCCCAGCAATAATAGATTTATCGACCAGACGTGCCGTTTGCTAGGCATGTTGAAACTCAAACCAGATCGGGCATAGATTTAATAACCCAGCCAGGCCCGGTCGAAAGTGGCCCCATAGGCCATCGTATAGTAGGCATTTATATCCTTGATCAGGTCCTGCTCGCTGTATTTCTCCGGATACATCTGGTTCAGCATCCATAGGGTACCGAGTGCCGACTGTACTCCCGGGAAATCCCACAGATCCTGATAGGC
>JBEHWJ010000160.1:0-2254 GCA_040217755.1 Syntrophomonadaceae bacterium
TAAATATACGGTGCTGTTCATGAGATCCTTCGTCGCCTTCGGCTCCTCAGGATGACAAACGTTGCCTCAGCTTCTAAGGATAACAAATAAGTGTCACTCTGAACGCAGTGAAGAGTCTTGTCCCCCGATACCGTCACCCTGAACGCGGGACACTATCACTCAGAGGGCAGATACTGTCACTCTGAGCGCAGTGAAGAATCTTTTTGCCACGGATATAATAACTTGGTGCCTGTCCCCAAGTTAATTCCGCATATGAATTTTCCGTAAATATACGGTACTGTTCATGAGATCCTTCGTCGCCTTCGGCTCCTCAGGATGACAAACGTTGCCTCAGCTTCTAAGGATAACAAATAAGTGTCACTCTGAACGCAGTGAAGAGTCTATTAACTCCTCAGATGACAAACCAGGCACTTATCAGTGGTTTAAGACTGCCCCCGTGCCCGTGTCTTTATCGGAGGGGATTGTGTTAGAATAATCCTGATGTCCGGCGGGATATTTTTTACGCCGACCTGTTGAAGTCGCCCGAAAGGTATATAATTCGAGGGGGTGTGCCTATGTTGGATCTCTTAAAGAAGCGGAGGAGCATCCGCAGATTTAAAGAGGAACCGTTACAGCCGGAGGAGATAGAGCGCCTGGTCACCGCGGCTCTGCTGTCTCCATCTTCACGGGGCCGCCAGCCCTGGGAATTCATTATGGTCACCGAACCGGCCCTTTTGGAGAAATTGTCGGTAAGCAAGCCCTCTAGCGCCTCCTTTCTCAAGGGCGCTGCATTGGGAGTGGTCATCCTGGCGGATCCGGGCATATCCGATGTATGGGTGGAGGATACGTCCATAGCCGCCCTGCTGGTTCACCTGACCGCCGCATCGATGGAACTAGGTTCCTGCTGGATCCAGATCCGGGGACGGGAGCACAGCCCAGCTGAGATGGCCGGGGATTACATCAAGCGCTGGCTGGACATCCCGGGCAAATACGAGGTGGAGGCTATCATAGCGGTAGGATACCCCGATGAAAACAAGGTCCCCCGCAATGAAAAAGACCTCCCTTACGAAAAAGTCCACCGGGAGAAATTCGGTACCCCCTGGCCCAAATAGGGCGGCAGGGCAGGGGAATCGGGGTACGATGACGGCTTGTCGTGTCGATGAGGGTGATACTGCAGCCACCGGGAAAGGCGCAGATTTTAAAGCTGGGGGAATAAGGGGTAGTCGATATGCAGGGTTTGGATGCAACCATCGCGGTGGCCGTGTTCCTGGCGGCCTACGGGATGATAATGGCGGAGAAGCTGCACCGGGCGGTGGTAAGCCTGGCCGGGGCAGTGCTGGTAGTCGTGTTTGGGATTCTGACCCAGGAAGAGGCGTTTGCCGGGATAGATTGGAATACCATCGGCTTGCTGGTGGGGATGATGATCATCGTGAATATCACCCGCCGCAGCGGTGTTTTCGAATTCCTGGCGATATGGTCGGCCAAGGTATCCAAAGGGAGACCGGTCATGCTCCTGGTACTGCTGACCTGCATTACCGCCTTCGTATCGGCCTGGCTGGACAACGTGACTACGGTTTTATTGATCGTGCCGGTTACCTTTGCTATCGTAGACCGGCTGAATTTAAATGCCATGCCTTTTTTGATATGTGAAGTGATAGGCTCCAATATCGGCGGGACCGCCACCCTTATCGGTGATCCCCCCAATATCCTTATCGGCTCCGCCACCCACCTGGGATTCAATGATTTTATCGTGAACCTGTCTCCGGTAATCATTGTGGTGCTGGTAGTGGTGGTAGCCTTGATGGTATTGATCTATGGGCGCAGTTTCCAGGTCACCGCAGCCGACCGGCAAAAAGTCATGGCCATGAACGAGCTGGACGCCATCAAAGACTGGGTGATACTGCGGAGGTCGCTGGCTGTCCTGGCCCTGACCATTCTGGGGTTTTTCCTGCATCAGCCCCTGCACCTGGAATCAGCCACCATAGCCCTGGCCGGAGCAGTCCTGCTGATGATAGTGACCCGGGAGGAACCGGAGGATGTGCTGCTGACTGTGGAGTGGCCCACTTTGTTCTTCTTTATGGGATTGTTTATCCTGGTGGAGAGCCTGGTCAAAACCGGGGTCATCACCTACTTAGCCGGGGAGGCCCTTATCCTGACCCAGGGCAATTTCCCCCTGACCGCCATCCTGATTTTGTGGGTATCGGCCTTCGCTTCCGCCATCGTGGACAATATCCCCTTTGTGGCGGCGATGATACCGTTGCTGAAGGATGTGGGA
>JBEHWJ010000161.1:0-2230 GCA_040217755.1 Syntrophomonadaceae bacterium
CCCCGGGGAAAAACCCCCGCCGACAGCGGTTACCAATGTTGTCCGGACGCGCATAATTACCCTGGAATAAAAACGGAGGATAGCCGCTGCCGATCGAGAAAAAAACCCGCCGGTGCGGGCAGGTTTCGTTATTTGATGGCCATGTCTGATGCAACCGGTTGCGGAGGCTGGCTCCGGTGTCCGGATAACTATCGAAGTTGAATGGTGATGGTGCTGGTGCTTCCATCCCAGATCGCGATCTGTCCGAAGGCCTTGGCCACCCAGGCGATGGGCAGGAAAACCCGGCCTTGGGTGATCTCCGGCAACACGTCCATCGGGACGGGGATACCGTTCACCCACATATTGTAGCTGCCCACCACCAGTTTCACCGTGCGGCCGCCTTTGCTCAGGATAACGGTGCGGTTGGCCTCATCCCAGACGATGGCGGTATCAGTCAAACCCATAGCGTAGGCCGCATAACGGATGGGCATATAGGTGCGGCTGTCCTTGATATAGGGAGCCACATCCATTTCCCGGGGCGTACCCGATAGGGTATATTGGGGGGAACCGACGGTAAATACGCTCACCTGGGGGGATTTATCGACCTCAAAATAGAGCCGGTCTCCGTAACCATAGCCCTGATCATTGGCGGCAAAGGCCTTCACATAATAAACCACCCCGTCATCCAAACCGGCTAGCCGGTATCTAAAAGTGTCATGTTGGCGGAGGCGGCCGTCGAACTCGATCTTGATCTCTTTATCCTCATAGCCGGGCGAACCGACATAGAAGCCGTAGTGTTCGACTTCCGAAGCGCCTTCATCATCGAGAGTGCCGTACAGGATTGCATAGCCCTCACCGGTAGCGGGTTCCCAGCTGATAACCACGGGAAGGCCGTCGCTGGCCTGAGCGCTGCGGTCGTTGATTGCACCCGGGTTCGGTACCGCCGCGGCTGCGCTCCGCGGTACGAAATACCACCAGGAGACCAGCCCAGCCATGGTCAGTATTAACGTCCAGGCAACAGCCCATCGTTTGGCCGCCTGCATAATCCTCCTCACTCCTTCCGATCCGGAAACCTTCATCATTCCACCCCCAGCACGCCCAAGAAAAACCCTGTTGCCACCGTCCTAAAAACGGTATTCAAGTTCCTGCATCAATTGATCGACGGCCGGAAGCCGTTTGACGAGCTTAAGTTTGATACCGGCCTTATGACAGAAATCATCCAATATAGCCGCCATTGCCCCGCCCCGCACCTGAATTTCCTTAGGCACACCCCGGTCCAAACAGAGATTGATTAGCTTGTTAAGCGTGATGCTGGCATCTTCGTTAATATTTTGGTACACTTCAAAGTCCAGGATCTGCCCCGACTTACTCTCGGCCAGCACGAAAATTCTTGGAAAGTAGGGACGTTGGCCCTTTTCTTCCTGAACCGCAGAAGACATGTAGCAGGTATCGGCCTGCAGAGTAACATTCCCCATGCTGCCCGCCTTTTTAATCCGGTGAATCAGCACATCGTCAGATATTTTCACCGGGCGGTACGATACGGTCGGGACCACTATCTGCATCTCTCCGCTGTACCATTCCAGCTGGCCCTTCTTCTCTTCACTATACCTTATAATAGTATTTCCGTGCTCCATATCCATCCGTAGTTGGCCGGTCAAAAGATTGCCCGCTACGAAAAGCGTTTCTCGGAGAGCATGGGTCAAAAAGATACACTCCTCTTCATTGATATACCACGGTTCGTATCCCGGCTCATGGCGCCGAAACTTGGGCCACGCATTTTTCCCCCGAAAGGACAGTCCCAGCTCTTTGATCTGTTTCCGGTCCTGGCTGGTTAAAATATCCCTATCCTCGAAGGAGCACATGATGCAATTCTGGTAATGCAGCATCTGATGGCGGGGAATAGTGTCGGCGTGTTCGAGCCACTGATAAAACTTAAAGATACCTTCATCGCCGAGGTATACTCCCAGAGCATAATGCTCCCCGGCCCTGCCCATGACCGAACAATACCCGACCGTATTATCCTTAGGATTTTCTACGCAGATGAGGTCTGAATCGAACAGCCATTTCCAGGGTTGCTCACGCTGGAAGGCTGCGGCCGCCTCATATAACTGCTTTAGTTGCTCTGCGGTTGGTTTATTATCATTGCGCATCGGTCCTATATGTCCTTTCATCGGTTGATTGCAGATTATTTCATTTTTCATTTCTAAACATTATATCATTTCGAATCGATAATCATCGGGGCTTGAACGCC
>JBEHWJ010000162.1:0-2210 GCA_040217755.1 Syntrophomonadaceae bacterium
GGATCCTCACAGCCCATCTTTTCTTCCGGGATGACCGGCGCAAAAATAGGCTCAGGCAGCCTTTCCAAAACCTCATATCCATCCGTGACCGCCAAGCCGATGTAGGATACATCATCATCCCCCACCGCCCGGTAAAACAGGTATACCCGGTTGCCGATCCGCAGGGCGCCAGGATTTAAAACATATTTAGCTTCCCACATGTTTGAAGCGATCGGCTCTAACAGTGGATTGCCTTCATAGCGCTGCAGGGTTCGGCTGGGCTCATCGGTAGGTTCCTGGATGACCACCGGCACATCCTTGGGCCGGGCCGGCAGGAGACGATCGAGAAGATTGTGGGTGCTTTTACCGGCCAGCATCATATGGAATACGGTTTTCATGATCTCGGCCGGGTCATAGCCAAGTTCCTGGTACAGGTCCTCCAGGAAATCATGGCTGAACCAGCGCGATTCGACGCTGGTGCTGAGCGGCGGCGGGTTGCGGCGCCCGCCTTTGTTGCTGTAACTGGCCCAACTCCAGGCGGTGCAGGTCAGGAAGGTACCGTTCCCCAACACCTGGCTGCCCCCATAGCCATCCGCTAGCAGGTGGAATACCGAACCAGCCTTGGCCGAGCCCCGTTCTTCCAGGCGATGGGCCATCTGGCGGAGGTTTTGGGCCAAAAGGCGATGATGGACGTTTTCATATATCACCGCGGCGGAGAAATCATCCCCCTGTTGCAGCCCCATCAAAACATTGCGCAGCTTGGCCCCCACGTCCTTTCTCTCCTTGACATTCTGCAGCGTGAGGCGGGAAAACTGCTCGGCAATCGCCATCCTCCGCACCACCGAGGTAAGGTACAGCAGGCGCGGGAAGCGGCCGCCTTTCTGGGGAGCCAGGGTGCGGGTGGTGATGCGGGCGGTGATACGGTTGAGGTTGGAGATGCGGCTGTGCGACGCGGTCCCGAAGGGGAGTTCATCGCTTATGACCAAAGGCTTCAGGTCCACCCATTCGAATTTGTCCGGCCTGATCTGATCGACAATCCATTCCGTGGCTCGATTGACGAAACTCCAGCTCTCCACCAGGTTGATATAACTTATGACTTCCCTGACATCCGTATTTTCTATCAGGTCCGCCGGTTTATAGTACCCCAGCGGCACCATCAAGTTGATGGGCGGGAAACGCATCACCGCCTCCCGCAGGATATCGGACCCGATCGAATACATCTGCTGCGCAGGCAGCAGGGCATATAGCCCATCCAGGAACCGCCGCAGTCCCTCCGCGGTATGCAGGTCACCGGGCAGTATTTCGGCCAGGACGGCTTCGGCCTGCAGCATGAAATCCTCCACCGCGGCGACATGTTCGGCGGGACCGGCTTCTCTTTTTAAGCCCAGGCCCTCGTGGATAAACTGGTTGAATTTATCCTCATAACGGCAGCGTAGATTCTTAAATACGGCATCGACGCTTACCACCCTTTTATCCAGACCGATGATCTTTTTGGGGGCCACCACCGGTTCTCCGGGCACGTATTCCGCATAACCCATCGGCACCAGGGGCGGCTTGCTGGTTTCGAAATGATCCAGCCATTGCCGGTTGAGATGGGGTTTCTGCCGCCAGCACTCTTCGGTCAGACTGCGGCGCATCGATTCCATCTTGCCCAGCAACATGGTATCCTGTTCAGTCGCGGGAAAACCATCAGTGAGCCGGCGATGGTTGGTCATCTGGTTGGCATAGGCGGCGATCCGCCCATTGTAAAGGGCGGTCAGCACGTCCAGTGCGCCCTGTCGCTGCTCCTCCGGGCCGAAAGTGTATGCCAGCAACAGGCTACGGACACAATCCACCCAGAGCCGGTCGCTTAGATTGAATCTTTCCGCAGGCAGGTCCAGGGCCTCGTTTAATTCCCGCATCACTTCCGGGGGCAGGCTGTGGTGCGCGGCCTCCTCGTAATCGGTCCGGATACGGGCCAGGTTTTCCAGCAGTTCGGCCCTGGGATAGTATAGCTTGTCGGGCCGGTAGGACTCACTGCGGGAGACGATGTCGGCCACCCTTATTATGAGTCGGTCGCGCAGCCACACCGCGCTGTCCCGGCGGATACACTCGAAGACGCTGGCGGTCGTCTCCTGGAAGATGCGGTTACGCCGCTCCAGGTTGCGGGGGCGCTTGATGCCGCCCAGGTTGACTTCACAGAGCGCTTTGTTCCAGGCCAGGGCCCGGGTCACCAGCCAGAAGTCAAAACC
>JBEHWJ010000163.1:0-2197 GCA_040217755.1 Syntrophomonadaceae bacterium
GACGGGTGCCTGGTTACCGATGGCGGACGGGTGCTGGCGGTGGTGTGCCGGGGCGGCAGTATCCGCGAGGCTATCGACACCGTCTACCGGGAGGCAGCCAAGGTGAGTTTCGAAGACATGCATTACCGCCGCGACATTGGCCGGCGGGCATTGTCATAACTACCCGGTTGACCGATAATTTAATGGAGGCAATGTGATGAGTAACAACAGAAATCCCTATATCAGGGTTCCGCTGGCGATAGCCTTCATAACTATGTTGTTTTTCATGCCTACCCGGGAGTTCTTGAAGGTTACCTTCATTCTGGGCATTCCATTTGTTTTTATATTGGGATACATGGTCAAAAGGCCCCGTTACAGCTGGAGCTGGAACCTGGCTGCCCTGCTGTTGCTGGCCATTACCGGCTTATATGTCTATTCCCTGGTCCACCTGCCGGAACGTATCCAGATCCACCGGATAGTGAGTGAAGGGGCCGGTCTGGTAGCCGAGGGACGGTTCGACGAAGCTATCGCCGAGTATGAAAAACTCGATGAACTGGGCCAATCGGAGCGGATGCAGGAGGAGATTGCGGAGACCCAGAAGGAAAAGGATGCCCACCAGCAACTGGTCCAGGCCAAGGAACTAATCGACAGCGGCAGCCGGGAGGAAGCCCGCCAGATACTGGAGACGATTCCCGTCGGGACCAGGGCCGGTCAGGAGGCCAAAAAAATCATGCGTGATCTGAAATGATGCCGAGGCGATAAATCTGTGCCAATAACTCTGCAGACCATAAAAGAAAACCCCCTGGTCAATGATTAATTAAAGATGGGCACAACACCCGGCTCTTGTAAGTGGTAGTTCAAGGTTAAATCAGGCTTAATAAGGAGTTGGCTATGAGAAACAGAGAGATACCCAAAGGTCTGCGCGACCTGCTGCCGGATGAAATGAAGACCCGCCGCAGATTGGAAAGGAAGGCAGCTGAGCTGTTTTCCTCCTGCGGTTATGATGAGGTGCTGACCCCTACCTTCGAATTCCTGGAGGTAGTGGAAGCGGGCGGCAATATCCGCGAAAGGTTGTTTTTGTTTATGGACCGGGAAGGCGGGATCCTGTCGCTGCGGCCGGAGATGACCGTATCCATAGCCCGCCTGGCTGCTACCCACCTGCAGGATGAGATGCTGCCCCGGCGCCTTTTCTACTCCGCCAACGTTTTCCGCCATGTCCAGCCCCACCTGGCTCAATACCGGGAGTTCTGGCAGACCGGAATAGAACTGCTGGGGGCCTCCGGTCCCCGCGCCGATGCAGAGGTGATCGGTTTAGCAGTGCAGGTGATGCGGGAGTTCGGCCTGGATAATTTCAAGGTCAGCCTCAACCATATCGGGATATTCAATTCCCTGCTGGACATGAGCCCCATTCAACCCGACGATAAAGAGTTGGTCCGCCGCCTGGCCACCAAGAAGGATCTGGTGGGACTGACCGAGGTCCTGGACCGGTTGCCGGTCGACGATCTGCTTAAAGAGACCATAGCGCTCCTGCCCACCCTGCACGGGGGGCTGGAGGTTTTACATAAACTGCCCTATATAGAGAAAAACCTGTCCAGCGCGGCAGCGGTAGAAGAATTGATCGCCATCTACAAGGCCCTCAAGGATATGGGGGTTGAAGAGCAGGTGCTGGTCGATATGGGCATCCTGCGGGGATTGGACTATTATACCGGGGTAGTTTTCGAAGGATTCTCTCCGGATTTAGGTTATGGATTGCTGGGGGGAGGGCGTTACGACCGCCTCCTGTCCCAGTTCGGTTTTTCCTGCCCGGCCACCGGATTTGCCCTGGGGATGGACCGGTTGACCCTGGTGCTCAAGAACCGGGAAGAGGAGCCACCCCGCTGCCTGGTGGGGGGGGACGATTGGGCGGCCATGGTTGCGGCGGCGGAGAGATTAAGAAATGAAGGCCGGATCGTAGCTTTGGACGTAGAGGGCCTTGACCGGGACCAACTTCAGGCCAAACTGGCCGGGAGGTCCGGTTGGAGTCTGATCTATATCGACGGTCAAGCGCAAGGGGGTAAATGATTATGGAGGAGAACCGCCTGACCATAGCCTTATCCAAGGGAACCCTGCTAAAGCCCACGGCTGGAATGTTGGAGGCTGTCGGGCTGCCTTCGGAAGGCATCCTGTCGGATAGCCGGGCTATGATATTCGATTATCCCGGAGAACCTTCCATCCGTTA
>JBEHWJ010000164.1:0-2191 GCA_040217755.1 Syntrophomonadaceae bacterium
CAACAATATGATAAAAAACGCCGAAAAAATACCCAGGCCGCCGAGCCTTGGCATGATACGGCTATGGACTTTGCGTTGGTCGGGTCGGTCGACCGCCCCTATCAGGTGGGCTAATCGAATTACATAAGGCATCGAAAGATATGCGATCCCACTAGCCGCTGCCATCAAGAAGGCCAGTTTAACTATGGGCATGATGATATTACTCCTCCCCCCGGGAATCTAGGATAATTCTAACACCCGCCTGGAAAGTTGTCCATATACCAAATATTTGGTCGTTTTGCCGCCGCGCTGGCCGCCTCGTTTTTCACTAACCTTTTTTAAATACACCGGGGTAATGTTATAATCAATTGGTGTACTACGCCCTTTTGAGGAACTGGGAGTGAACCAACTGATCATGAAGATTGCTCTCTCGGGATATTATGGATTCGACAATGCAGGAGATGAGGCACTTCTGGCTGCTATCACCTCATCCGTAAAGAGCCTCCGACCCGACGCCGAATTCGTGGTTTTTTCAGGTAATCCCGACAAGACATCATCCCTGCATGGATTTCACGCCGTCTATCACAAGAACCCCCTGGCGGTTATCAGCGAACTGCACGGCTCTGACCTGCTGATCAGCGGCGGCGGGAGTATATTCCAGGATGTAACCGGTCCTCTATCTCTTCCTTATTATATAGGTGTTGTGGCCCTGGCTAAGCTGCTGCGGAAACCAGTGGTTTTTTATGCCCAGGGAGTAGGGCCGATATACCGGCGATTCAGCAAGTTACTCATGCGTCTGGTGGCTAACCGGGTCGATCTTATAACTCTTAGGGATCCGGCCTCCAGCCGTTTTTTGTTTGAGATGGGGATAAAACGCCCCCCCATACTGATTACCGCCGATCCGGTTTTCTCCCTGGAACCTGAAGCTGGAGATAAGGTCCGCATCGAGAGCTTGTTGGCTTCCCGGGGAATTGGCAGTCAACCGCTTATCGGGGTGGCGGTACGTAAATGGCAGGCCCTGGAGGGATATCAGGAGAACCTGGCGAAACTCCTGGATGATCTGTCCACACGTGGCTATCACATCATCTTCATACCTATGTCCTATCCCGAGGATGTGGCCGAATCACACCGGGTAGCCCGGATGATGGAAAGTGACGCAATGGTCTTGGATAAACATATAACCAGCCGGGAGCATCTGGCTCTGCTCGATCACCTCGATTTGATGGTCGCAATGAGGCTGCATGCACTGATATTTGCCGCCAATCGCGGGATTCCCTTTGCCGGTATCTCTTATGACCCTAAGGTGGAGGCTTTCCTGGAGTCCTTCGGTTTGTTACCTCTGCCCACCGACTATTCAGGCATGAAACGACAAGTGGAGGCCTTGCTGGAAGATAGTGATACCCAAGCGCGTATCAAGTTAAGGGCGGAGGACATGAGAGCCAAAGCGGTCCAGAATGCCCGCCTGGCCCTTTCGTTGATTAATGGGTAGCAGCGTTGTTGTCACTCTGAGCGCAGCGAAGAGTCTATTAACGCAGCGAAGAGTCTAACCACCAGGACGAGATTCCTCCCTTCGGTCGGAATGACACGAACCCTTCGGTCGGAATGACACGTACGCTCCGGTCGAAATGACCTATGTGTCACTCAGAGCGCAGCAAAGAGTCTCTGAATGGGTATATTACAGACACATGAATAGACAGAGGTTTTGAAACATGAGCAACGAGATTCCAAAAACAGGCAAAACCTTCATCGGGGTTTCAGCGGTCATATTTTTTTCCAAAGTGCTGGGTTTTGCCCGGGATATAGTCTTTGCCTCTTTTTTCGGCACCACCGTCCTGGCCGACCTTTTTCAGGTGATTTTCAGCTTTCCCGGCTATCTGTTCGCGAGCATCGGCAACGCCCTTTCGTCAGTCAACATCCCTGATCTTACCTACTATATAAACAATCGCACCCGCCAGGAACGCGATCAGTATCTGTCCAATCTCTTCGCCCAGATAACATTGATTGCGACTGCGTTGGTACTTATCGGCATCGTATTTGCACCGGCTTTCACCAATTTGATCGCCCCGGGCTTCAGCGATGATGTTACTGGTCTGGCGGTGCTCCTGACCCGCATCATGCTGCCAACCCTGCTTTTTGTCAGCCTTACCTACGTTGCTGCCGGGGTGCTTCAGGTACATGGTCATTTTTTGTTGTCGGCGTCTATCAGCATCCC
>JBEHWJ010000165.1:0-2169 GCA_040217755.1 Syntrophomonadaceae bacterium
ATCAGCTGGCACCTTATCAATCGTTCTTTTTCCGGCCAGCACCAATTCAGCCATCAACTCTGGGCTAACCGCGCCGGGAGTGGCTTCCGAGAGCTTGGCCACACCCTCCATCAGTACCAGGTTGTAATGTTCTAGCCGGTCAACTTTTTCATCCAGAGTGATATTATTGCTGCCGATTACTCGGTTTTGCCATCCGGCATTAGGTTTTATCTCCAGGTGACAGCCTTCTTTGGCTACAACCCGTATAGATTCATAATTGGATAAATTGAGTTCGGGGTCATGGGCAAAGACCACATCCTGGTCTTTAGTCAGCATTGGTTCAGTCTCAGATGCTTGAACTACCAAACCATCAGCCTTGTTATATACCAAAAACATCGACCTCTTAACCCCCCTTCGCCTAATATTTACAGATTTCCAGATTGCCGATCATAGACCCACCACCTCCGCTGGTAACAGAAAAATATATAGTTACCGATATAGAAAAACGAAAGGGAATGTCCAAGTTGGTTTTGCCATCAACAGCATTCAGCCTTCCCAGCGAATCGGAATGTATATAAAAAGCAGATGAGGTGGTCCAGGTTAAACTGCCAAGGACAGAACCGAAATACGGTAAAGGCTCACCATCTACGGCAACAGTTGCCCTACATCTGCTGGTCCATGAGGAGGAACCGTTGGCTTGAATATAGATATTCCTCAGAATACCTGCACCGTTATAAGTGATAGTTACGCTTTGCTCAGTACTGCTCCAGTTGCCGGTGTTTGAGGATATAGTGCTTAATTGCATGATGGTATAGTTCTTAATATAATTTTGCAAAACATCTTTCAGGTTGCCGACTTTGGCATGCAGGCTACCCGCCGAATCATCGGCATCGGTTCTGACTCCGACCTGATTGCGGATAAAGGCCAGTATTTCCTCTGAACCAAACATTACACCACCCCCCGCTTTAAAATCTCTCCCGACCATTGGTAGGTTTTTATCTGCCTGACCCCGCCGGTAAAACCGGAAGCAGGAGGTAAGTACCTATACGCTTTGGAGATTAGATCACCATCCCAAACTAGCCAGGTAACGGCATTGTAGCCGTAGATGCCATGCAGCATATTACCGGTCTCCCCGTTATAGACGCTGAAATGAATAGCGTTCTCGGCTGTCCAGGCTCCGCTGTTTCCCGCTCTTTTGTAAGTGGGGTACAATGAGTCCTGGATGGTTTCTCCGTGCAGGTGAAAATGGTTGTCAGCATCCCCGCCCTTTTTCACGATCAGCCAGTAGTAGGCCCCATTGACCAGGTCAGAAATGTCCAATGGGATACTGAAAGATGTTTTAGCCACAGGTATAAATTCTTGCGGGAGAACCATATATCTCAGCAGCGATCCCATTGCTGAGCCGTCCGGATTGAATCCATCCCGGAGTTCCAGCAAGAGATCTGCACCCTGGCCATGTTTGATGATTTCAAATACAACTCTGGCAATAGACGCCGCCGCATCAGCCTTGAACCTCACAGCATGATCATAGCCGGCAGAGTCATACTCAGCTACGCCGGCTCCAGTTTTTACGTCAAATGCAGTGCCTTCGTAAATATGCGAGAACTCCTGCATTATAATTGGCGAGTTGGCTAGGTTTTCATCTATAACGGTCTGGCCGCTTTCGGCCGCAAACAGCATATCATCCACCCCCTACTGCAGCGTCAGCCTGCATTCCACTGTTAAGATCATCTGATTTTCCTTCCCCCAAGGCACCTTTAAAAGATTAAACATAGTGCCTGAGCCGGGGGCATCGGTCGCATCGGTGAATATACAGGTCTTTTGGTGCTGCCCGTTGCCCTCTCCTGCTAAGAGCACTGTTCTAAGCCTTATGTTATTTCCCGATTGGGTCACAACCGATACCGCTTTGCGGAAAACCTCAGTAATGCTATCCCCTGCGGCCAGATCATCGCCAATAACTAGGTAGGGACTGGACAGTCCCGCTACCTTCTGAGCAGCTATACCCAATCCGGCACTGGTTACATAGTTTTGCAAAGGTCCAATTACTGTTCCGTCTTCATATTCCAAATACCATTCCGATTTCAGCCTCATGGTTTCCTTCATAATTTACACCACCCCGTATAGGCCCAATACCACGGTCAGACCGACAACTGAATCCGCTTCTTCAGGTGTCTTGTAGTTAAATAACTG
>JBEHWJ010000166.1:0-2154 GCA_040217755.1 Syntrophomonadaceae bacterium
ACCTCTTCCGGTCTGAAGGCTTCGTAGGTGAGCGGGTTCTTAAGAACCCCGTCCCCATGGATGCCCGATTCATGAGCGAAAATATTTAAACCGACGATGGGATTGTTGAGTCCCAAAGCCCGACCGGATGCCTCGGCAACATACAGGGCCACCTCCCGGAGTATGGTAGTATCATAGGTGACACTGATCCCCATCAGGTGCCTGAGGCCCATGATAACCTCCTGAAGGGAGGCATTGCCGGCCCTTTCCCCCAGGCCATTGACCGTAACCCCGACATGGTTGGCCCCAGCATATATCCCAGCCAGAGAGTTGGCGGTGGCCATGCCGAAGTCATTATGGGTATGCATCTCGATATCCAGGCCCACCGCATCATGCAGGGTCTTGATATACCGGAAGGTCTTCATCGGGTCCAGGATGCCCACGGTGTCACAATAACGCAGCCGGTCAGCCCCGGCATGCTTGGCTATCAAGGCGAATTCGGTCAGATACTCCAGATCTGAACGCGAAGCATCCTCAGCGTTGACCGATACATACAGGCCCTGGTCCTTGGCGAACTTGACCGCGTCGGCCATGCGGCGCAGGACATCCCCGCGGGTGGTCTGCAGCTTGTGCTCGATGTGAATATCCGAGGTGCTGATGGAGATAGCTACAGCATCCACACCGCAGGCGATCGACTCCTTGATGTCAGCGATCACTGCCCGGTTCCAGGCCATGATGCTGGCCTTGAGCCCCAGCCCTACTATCTCCTTGATGCAATCCTTTTCGAAGCCGCCCATCACCGGTATTCCTGCTTCGATCTGATCGATGCCGATCTGATCCAGGTATCTGGCTATACGCACCTTCTCCTGGTTGGAAAAAACCACCCCGGCAGTTTGTTCTCCGTCCCGCAATGTGGTATCCACCATTCGAATCTTGACGTCCGGTTCCAGGAACCAGTCCCGGTTTATTAATGTCCAGGTCACTTAAAACCCCCTACCCCTCTAACTATATTGGATTATTATTTGCTCTTCCCCGTAGGCTATTGTATGCGGTCCAGTACCCTTTTGAGCAGTTCATTGACCAGAGCCGGATTGGCCTGGCCTTTGGTAGCTTTCATGATCTGGCCGACGAAGAACCCTACTGCCTTGCCCTTGCCGTTCTTATAATCCTCCGCCACCTTGGGATTGGCCCTGACTATATCCTCTATCAGCGGCAGCAGGGTGTTGGCATCGGAGATCTGCACCAGTCCCTTTTCCCTGATGATTTCCTGCGGGTGCTGGCCGCTGTTGAACATATCCTCGAAAACCGTCTTGGCCATCTTACCGCTAATAGTGCCATCATCCACCAATCGCAGCATCTGTACCAGGTGGTCCGGAGTAAGTCGGCTGTCCCCAATTTCCTGGTTGTTCTGGTTAAGCAACCGGCTGAATTCCCCCATCATCCAGTTGGAGACGGTCTTGGCATCGGGATAATCCTTGATGCATCGGTCGAAATAATCCAGGCTCTCCGGGGTCAAGGTCAGGAGGGCAGCATCGTATTCGGGTAAGCCGTAAACCTCCACCAGCCTCTTCTGGGCCTGTTCCGGCATCTCGGGCATGGCGGCCCTGATTTCATCCACCCATTCCCGGCTGATAAACAGCGGCGGCAGGTCGGGCTCGGGGAAGTACCGGTAATCGTGGGCCTCTTCCTTGGAGCGCATGGAGCGGGTCACCTGTTTCTCTTCATCCCAGGTGCGGGTCTCCTGGACGATCTTGTCCCCGTCCTCCAGGGCTTCCATGTGCCGTTTGGCCTCATATTCGATGGCCCTTTCCAGGGCCCGGAATGAGTTCAGGTTCTTAATCTCGCAACGGGTACCGAATTCCTTTTGGCCGATGGGACGCACCGATACGTTGGCGTCACAGCGCAGCGAGCCTTCCTGCATCTTGCAGTCCGATATCCCGGCGAACAGGAGCATGGAACGCAGTTTCTCCAGGTAAGTCCTTGCTTCCGGGGCAGAACGCATATCTGGCTCGGAGACGATCTCCAGCAGCGGCGTCCCGCTGCGGTTCAAATCCACCAGCGAAAAGGGGGTAGTGGTGATGTCGCCCTGGTGTACCAGTTTGCCGGCATCCTCCTCCATATGGGCCCTGGTAACGCCCACCCGCTTCTTCTGGCCTTTTACATCTATATCTACAT
>JBEHWJ010000167.1:0-2144 GCA_040217755.1 Syntrophomonadaceae bacterium
GGCTTGTGTGGTTTCCAACTACCTGGTTACCCTGATCGACTTAGGGGCGAGATTACTGGAAGCGACCGGCATATCAGCCAACCTGTCCAGCCAAGCCCTGATGCCACTGGTGCGGGGCACGCTCAGCAACATCGAGAAGGTAGGCATACCCGCAGCCTTGACCGGCCCAATCGCCCGGGGTGATATTGCCACCGTGGCCAAACACCTCGAATGCATGCAGGACATGGCCCCGGATATGGTCCATCTATACAAGACGCTCGGTTTCTACACGGTTCCTATCGCCCATGCCAAGGGTAACATTACCGAAGATAAAATACGGGAGTTTCAGGGATTACTTAATCCGGAAACGAAAATAGGGAAATAGAACTTAGGCTAAACGATGGAGGAGGTTGAAGTAATGGCCAGAGTGACGACCGCAACCATACGTGAGAAAAAGGCGAGAAGAGAAAAGATTACCATGTTGACGGCCTATGACTATGCTATGGCGACCCTGGTGGATCAGGCCGGGATAGATATGATCCTGGTAGGTGATTCGGTGGGGAATGTGCAGCTGGGGTATGAGAATACCTTGGCGGTTACCATGGATGATATGGTTCATCACACCAGGGCAGTAGTAAAGGGTTCAAGAAATGCGATGGTTGTCGGCGATATGCCGTTTATGTCCTATCATGTGTCGATTGAGGAGGCCGTCCGTAATGCCGGGCGTCTTATTCAGGAGGGTGGCGCCCAGGCGGTAAAATTAGAGGGCGGTGAAGAAAGGCTGCCGGTTGTAAAAGCTATCCTGAATGCGGAAATCCCTATCGTTGCTCATATTGGCCTGACTCCCCAATCAGTTAATCAATTTGGTGGTTTCAAGGTTCAGGGCAAGGATCTGGAGACCGCGCGCAAACTGATAAGGGATGCCAAGCTATTGGAAGAGGCCGGGGTCTTTGCCATAGTACTCGAGGGAGTACCCGCGGCCTTGGCGGCGAAAATCACGCAAGCGTCAACTATACCGACGATTGGTATAGGGGCCGGCAAGGATTGCGATGGTCAGGTCCTGGTCATCAATGATATGCTCGGTATTTCCCAGGGACACATTCCTAAATTCGTAAAGAGATTCACCGATCTGGCTCCGATGATCATGGGGGCCCTGCAAGATTATAAAAAAGAAGTGGAAGCCGGGACGTTCCCGGGCCCGGAACACATCTATACCATAAAAGACGATGTATTGGAAAGACTATATTAGCTTATAGGGGTGCGGAATGCGTACGTTTAATGCGATAACGGAAATGCAAAACTGGTGTTTGGAGCAGAAAAGACAGGGCAAGACTATAGGCCTCGTGCCCACTATGGGATACCTTCACGCGGGGCATCTCTCATTGGTCAAAGAAGCACGTTCCCAGTGTGAAATTACGGTGGTCTCCATTTTTGTGAATCCGATCCAATTTGGGGTGGGAGAGGATTTCGAGGATTATCCCCGCGATCTGCAAAAAGACAGCAGTCTACTGGAGCAGGCCGGTGTGGACGCGCTGTTTGCCCCTTCCACCCGGGAGATGTACCCGGCCGGATACAACAGCTATGTCGAGGTAACCGGCGGGATTACCGAGAAACTGTGCGGTCGCTCTCGTCCCGGTCATTTCCGGGGAGTGACTACGGTGGTAAGCAAACTATTCAATATTTGCCTGCCCGATATAGCTTTCTTTGGTCAAAAGGATGCTCAGCAGGTTATGGTGATCGAAAAAATGGTAAGGGAACTGAACTTTCCGCTGCGTATAGTGAGGGTGCCCATCATCAGGGAAGCGGATGGCCTGGCCATGAGTTCCCGCAACGTTTACCTCAGCCCCGAACAAAGGAGGCAGGCCCTGGTACTGAGCCAATCACTGCAGAAGGCCCGGGAAGCCATTCTGGGGGGAGAGCGGGAGGTTGGTAAGGTCAGAGACCTGCTGTGCGCAACCATTAATACCAGCCCAGAGGCCAATATAGATTACGCCGAAATTTACGACGCCGGTACCCTGGCGGATGTTGAGGAGATCAGGGGAAGAGTGTTGATCGCCCTGGCCGTCAAAATCGGAACAACCAGATTAATCGATAACCTGATTGTGGAGGTGCAGTGATATGATGCGTTACATGATGAAATCAAAAATTCACCGGGCGGTAGTGAC
>JBEHWJ010000168.1:0-2134 GCA_040217755.1 Syntrophomonadaceae bacterium
CTGGATCTGATTGCTGTGCAGGCCGGCCTGGGCCAGGGCCACCAAGGCTTCGGCCTGTTTGACCCCCGCGATGAAATCGGTATCATCAAGGGTTATCAATCTCTGCCCGGCTTTGACCGCGTCCCCGGGCTGAGCATGGATACCGATCACCCTGGCCGGCACCTTGGGCATCAGGTACACCTCGTTCTGCCCTCTGACGGTGCCGGTATACAGCACGCTCTTGGCCAGGTCCCGGACCTGAGCCGGGGCAGTATTTACAGTTATCTCCGACTCCTTGACCACTTCCTGGCTTTTACTGCACCCACAAATAAATAATACGGCCATCATCAGGGCCGCCAACATGATCAATTGCCTTTTTCCCAACTTCACCTTTTTCCCTCCTCATTTACCGACCCGCCGGTCGGTTCCCTTTTCCCATTATAAGCGCTGGGTATTTACGGGGTCAATGGAGTATTATCTGGGCATGCTGAGGTGCCCGGCCTTAACGACCGGAATGGAGTATGGCAACGGTGCCCCCTGGCGTGCAAAAAACACCGCTCAGTGCGATATGCCATGGCTCAGGAAATAGGGATTGGTCAAACCCTGCCGGAAGGCTTCCTTGGAAACCGGGCTGGAATCGATGCGGTAGAGCCGGCTGCGGTCGGTCTGATCATACCAGACGGCGATGCGGATGTAGGGATACATAGGCAGGCAGTTCATGGCCTGCTTAATCCAGGCAGCTTTGTCCCCGCCCAGCTCACTGCACGAAAATTCGGTTATCATCAGGGGCTTGCCCGGGAATTTGCGCAGGTATTCGGTGTATATCGGGTAATATATCTCATTGAATTCACGCCAGGTCTCGCCAACAATTCCGGTGCCGTTGTTGTACCCGGTCAGACCCACCCAGTCCACGTACTCTTCACCGGGATAATAAAGCTCGGCACTGTTCCACTTGAAATTCGGGAACGCCCGGTCATGGGGATTCCAGACGAATATGGCGTTGTCAGCACCCTGTTCCTGGAAAATCCGGTGGATGCGCTGCCAGGCCTCTATATACAGATCCGCATCCTTGCTGTAGAACCATGCACACCAGGGATCCCAGTCCCCGTTCATCTCATTGGCGAAACGGACAAAAATGGGATCACCCACGTTTTTGACCTGGCGGGCCCATTCGGCTATGTAGGAATCATATTCGCCATTGACGATAGCGGGAATGATGACACTGCTCAAACCCTCATCGACGACCGGATGCCAAGTCATCATCATTATCCGGCCATCGGCATAGGTAGCGGCCGCTATCTGGCTGGGGAAGGGTTTGTAGAATTCGGTATAGGTCATGATGAATTCAAATTTATGGCCCAGAGAGTCTTCATATTGCTTGTACGATTCAACCGCCTGGGGGTAAAACACGTTAGGGTGGAAGAGAGGGTGAAAAATCCCCCACATCATCTTATCCTTGGGGATGGTGAGCTTCATATCGGGCCCTTGGAGCTGGATGTCTTCCAGGGGCGGATATTGAACCTGCGGGTACTCGGGGACCACCGGCTGCGCCTGGAAACTATCCAGGATGCTGTCGAAGGCGGGGTTATAACGCGATAAGTTTTCGGCATTGGTCTTGAGGACCAAGGTGTACACCCGGTCTTTATAGAGCAAATCGATCTCCCGGTAAAGATTCAAATCGTCGGGTACATTGCTGAGCCGGGGCCGCTCCCACATAATCCGGTAAGCGGGGATGCCTTTAACCGGATTGCGGTTATAAGCCAAGGGCACCATCCCGTTCTGCCGTTCCAGGATCTTTTTGTTGCTGTACTGGAGATAATCGGAGGCGGAAACGCCGGCCAGGGACTGCATGTAAATCTTGATGACCGCCTTCTGATCGGGAGCGGTGAGCCTGGTCATAACCCCCCGGTGGCTGTCATCCAAAATCCAATCGCCGGGCACGACGATACGATATCCATCCAGGCTGTTACAGTATTCCGTGTTCTCGAGCGGAGCAGGTTCAGCCGCCGGCTGGGGCTGGGTCAAACTGGTTTGCTCCCGGTATTTATCCATATCCTCGGCGTCCATCGCTGTCGAGGCGGGAAAAAGCAGTACCAACGCCAGCAGACAGGCCAAAAGATATTTGTTCAAGACCAATCACTCCCCGGATTATATC
>JBEHWJ010000169.1:0-2107 GCA_040217755.1 Syntrophomonadaceae bacterium
CCGATGACTACTATCCTGATCATCACTTTCTTGTTAAACTTTCCGGTAATACTATCATTATAAAGGTATTCCGTCAAGAAAAAAAGGTGCGGGAAAATCCTGGCTATCCGCCAATAACTTGGGGACAGGCACCAAGTTATTGTGACCACGTCATTCTAAAAGCGGCCGCTTTTGATGATGGACCAGGTCAGGAAGAGCCCCAGGATGAAAACAGCCAGGAAACCCAGTTCCACCACCGGCAGGCGGGTCAGGATAATGCTGTTGGCCTGGTCGGCGATCAAAGCGGTACCCATCAGCAGGCTGGCCAGGATGATGGCCAGTGAAAGGCGATTGGACATGATATCGAACTTGGCCGCCACCTTCTCCATATTGATGATCTCCATCTTGAGCCTCATCTCGCCTTCGCTGGCCATGGCCAACAACTTTTCCATCTCAGCGGGCAGGATGCGGGCCAGCCGGGCATAGCCGGAAATATTGCGATGCACCATGGCGGCGATATGCCGGGGCGAATATCTTTGCAGCCAGACCCGTCGCCCGTAAGGCTCGGCAATCTTGACCAGACTTATCTGCGGGTCCAGTTGGGTGACGATGCTCTCGACCGTCATCAGCATCTTCACCACCAGCGACAGTTCAGCCGGGATGCGGACCTGGTAGCGGGTGGACAGCTCCAGCAGTTCGGCCATGGATTCCCCCAGCTTGATCTGGGCCAGGGGCTTACCATAATATTTCTTCTCCAGGCGGGCCACATCCCGGATGAGGTCTTCCCGCCGCACATAGCGGGAGCTGATGCCGATCGCCAGTAAGGCCCGGGTCACCGCTTCCACATCATAATCCATCATCCCCAAGAGGAGATTGATGCACTCTTCCTTGAGTACCTCATCCAGCACCCCTACCTGGCCGAAATCGTAGTAAATGATCTGGCCCGACGGGCTTACCGCGATATTGCCGGGGTGGGGGTCGGCGTGGAAGAAACCGCGTTCATAGATCTGGGTGAACAGAGAAGCCAGCAGGCTTTGGGCAATGTCGGCAGTTTTGAGGCTGAACTCCCGCAAAGCCTGGAAATCGGATATCTTGATGCCGGCCACGTATTCCATGGTCAAGACCCGGGAGGTGGTATATTCCCAATACACCTGGGGGATAAGCACATGGGGGTCGTTGCGGTAGTTGGTGTAAAATATGTCGGCATTGCGGGCTTCCTGCTCGAAATCCAGCTCGCGCCGCACCGCCCCGGACAGTTCCTCGACTATCTCGCCCACTTTATACAGACTGCCCCAGGCGGTCCGTTTCTCCAATAAACGGCCCATATCCGCCAGGATGAGCAGATCGGTTTCGATGACCCGGGCTATACCGGGCCGCTGCACTTTGAGGACTACCTCCTCGCCGCTGTTGAGCACCGCCCGGTGTACCTGGGCGATGGAGGCGGCCGCCAGCGGAACCGGATCTATAAAGGCGAAGGCTTTTTCCACCTCGATGCCGCTCTCCCGGCAAACTTCCATCACCTGCCGGAAAGAAACCGGGGGGACCTCGTTCTGCAGTTTTTCCAGTTCGGCTATGTATTCCGGTCCCAGCAGGTCGGGGCGGATGCTCAACAGCTGACCCAGCTTGACGAAAGCCGGGCCCAGCTCCACCAGGGCCATCCGCAGCCGCTGGGGGGTGCCGGGACCGAGCCCCCCGGCCTCAGCTTCCTGCGCCTTCCAACGGCCTACTATCTTTTGCAGGCTGAAGCGGTCGAACAGGAACCCGAAACCATGTTTGACCAAAACGTTGGCTATCTCGCGGTATCTGCCTATGTGATTGAGATACACATGTCCATTGCCCAGGTTCATGTTGTCACCCTATTCTTCCTGCTTCCCGAATACCATCCTTATCCATATATTGTCCTCCAGGCCGGCCCTGGTTATACAGACTCTTCACTGCGTTCAGAGTGACAGTATTATGTCATTTCGAGCAGAGCAGGAAACCTCGTCCCTATGAATAGACTCTTCACTCCGTTCAGAGTGACATTGTCCGCGGCGGGAGTAGACTCTTCGCTGCGCTCAGAGTGACATAGCAGGGCCGTTCAGAGTGACATTGTCCGCGGCGGGAGTAGACTCTTCGCTGCGCTCAG
>JBEHWJ010000170.1:0-2036 GCA_040217755.1 Syntrophomonadaceae bacterium
TATTCGACAAAACAATCTATAATAAGCGCTGAGGTCCGGGCCAGCCTCCGGAACGCAATCGAATAGCCCGGAAAAAGGCGGGAATAATGCGATATTTTACAGGAGGAAATGAACTTTTCCGGTTGAACCTCTTATACTATACAGTATAGGAGGTTTTGCCATGTATGGGGAAATAGATGCCAGCGATATAGAGCTCCTCAATGCGGTCAGCAACCTCACCCCGCCTTACCGCAAGGAATTCAGGGATTATATCCAATACCTGCTTACCAAACAATATAAACGGGAACTGATGACGGCCATTTTTCACAACCAACTCCTGCACAGTCTCCTCCAGAGTACCCTGCAGCTGGTGGAGAGGGAAGATTTTCAGATCAATCAGATAGAGAACCGGGTCCGGCAGATGTATGAACTCTATTTCGGCATATTCGAGAAGATCCACATCAAATACAGCGAACTGGTCGACGGACTGGATAGCCATGAGGTAGTCAGGGATTTCGGCAGACTCAGTTTCGATAATATCAACCGGGCCTGCCACAGCGGCAACCGGCTCTTGATCAGGATGGAGATAAGCGAATTTTACGAAGGCTACTATAAATATGCCCAGAAGAAAGAGGCTAGAAAAATCTTCGCAGTCTAGACATATGCTGTATAATGGAAGCATATGTTCGGAGTATTGGAGGCTGCAAGAATGATAGTAAAGTTTCTGGGTGCCACCAAGACCGTTACCGGGTCTTTTTTTGTGATAGAAACCGGTGACGCGCGTTTTGCCGTCGATTGCGGCATGTTCCAGGGGACCAAGCAACTGAAGGAAAAGAATTACAGCGATTTTGCAGTTGAACCAGGGTCCCTGCAATTCGTTATCCTGACCCACGCCCACATCGACCATTCCGGGCTCATCCCCAAGCTATGCAAAGATGGATTCGAGGGACCTATCTATACCAGCCCGGCTACCGCCGAGCTGTGTGCCATAATGTTCCCCGATGCCGGCCATATCCAGGAATCTGAGGTGGAGATGAAGAACCGCAAACTGAGCCGCGCCGGCAAGACTTTGCTGGAGCCCATCTACACTGCGGAAGAAGCCCTGGAATGCCTGCCCCAGCTCCGCCCCCTCAATTACGACGAGGTCATACGGCTGGCCCCGGGCGTGGAGATAAGGATGCGGGATGCCGGGCATATCCTTGGTTCCAGCATCGTGGAGATTTGGGTGGACGAGAACGGGCAGAAGGAAAAACTGGTCTTCAGCGGCGATCTGGGTCAGGGCGGCCAGCCTATCGTAAAGGACCCCACCGTGGTGGAGAGTGCCGATTATGTGGTAATGGAATCTACCTACGGTGACCGCTTGCACAAGGGGACCGCCGCCCGGGTGGAACAGCTCAAGAAAATAATCGAGGATACCATGCGCCGGGGCGGCAACCTTATCATACCTTCGTTTGCAGTGGAGCGTACCCAGGATCTCCTCTACGACTTAAGCGTCCTGCAATCCAGAGGGGAGTTGGACCCCTCCATCGATATATACATCGACAGCCCGCTGGCCATCGCGGCCACCGAGATATTCCAGAAGAGCATCGATTATTATGACCAGGAAACCATGAAGATGATAAGCAGCGGCCGGCACCCCTTGAAGCTCCCCAATCTCAAATTTTCCCGTACCCGGGAAGATTCGGTGGAACTTAACAACCGGCTGGGCAAAACCATCATCATCTCCGCCAGCGGCATGTGCGACGCCGGCCGGATAAAGTACCACCTCAAATACAACCTGTGGCGCCCGGAGAGCACCATCCTGTTCGTAGGGTACCAGGCGGTAGGAACACTGGGACGCCGGATACTGGACGGGGAGAAGCTGGTCACCATTCATGGCGACCAACTGGTAGTGAAGGCCGATATCAAGAGCATCGAAGCCTATTCGGCCCATGCTGATCAGATCGGGCTGTTGAGTTGGCTCAAGAATTTCAAGCCGCGGCCCAAGACCGTATTCCTGGTTCACGGGGAGGAGAAGGCCCAACCGGTATTGGCCGACTTGATCCAGAAGGAGATGA
>JBEHWJ010000171.1:0-1984 GCA_040217755.1 Syntrophomonadaceae bacterium
AACAGGTTGGCCAGTTCACAGCTGCTTAAGGGAGCAGAGGCCACGCTGGCGTAATAGGTGCCCATAGCCCCGTCGAAGATGAACGGGGTCTTGACCGGTTTGATCATCATAACCACCCTTTGCATTATGATAAGTCTAATGATAATGATAGCAAAAAAGAGGGCCGTCAGCACCCTGGTCGGGGTTCGGCAGCGGTTAATATTGCCGCAAAGGTTATGTTATAATGCAGCAGGGGAATAGAGCAGGGGACGCTGCGAGACCACTCTGTAATCCTGAGCGAAGCCCTTGTCATCCTGAGTGGAACCCCTGTCATCCTGAGCGAAGCCCTTGTCATCCTGAGCGGAGCGAAGGATCTCATCGCGGCAGACTGACAGTTTCGGTGGGAATAGACTCTTCACTGCGTTCAGAGTGACATATTTTTGTCATCCTGAGCCAAGCGAAGGATCTCTTCACTGCGTTCAGAGTGACACTGACCGTCCCTATGCCTGCTTGTCATCCTGAGGAGCCGAAGGCAACGAAGGATCTGGACCTGGCTATCGGGGGAAATGCAGGGTCTTAACTTTGATAATGTTTTTTTGTATATGAGCATGGGCACTGGCTCAGGGGAGGGGAAGGAGATCGGCAATCTATTCCAAGATTCGTTACTCAACCTGGATACCTTTTCAGTAACCTGGGAATTGGTCCCGGGCCGGGGCGCCCGCGAGAAAGCGCAGATCGACGCACTCCGGTCGGCGGAGGAGGCAGCCCGGGACGGTTTGGTCCATGCCCTTACCATCACCGACAACCCGGGGGGAAGGCCAGCCCTGTCAGCATCGTTTCTGGGGCTGGAGATACTTCAACTGGGGATCGAACCGCTGGTTCATTTCACCTGCAAGGACAAGAACCGTAATCAGATCGAATCCGAGCTCTATGCCCTGGACCGGGCGGGGGTGTGCAACCTGCTGGTGATGAGCGGCGACTACCCCACCGACGGCTTTAAAGGCCGGGCCAAGCCGGTTTTCGATCTGGACCCGGTCCATGTCCTGGAGATGGCGGCGGCTATGAATCAAGGCTGGAAGGCAACCACCCCCCAGGGCCAGGTAGTGCACCAACCCAGCCAATTCCTGGCTGGGGCGGTAGTTTCTCCTTTCAAAGCCACCGAAGCTGAATTGATGGTGCAGTATTATAAGCTGCAAAAGAAAATAGCTGCCGGGGCCGGATTCGTAGTGACCCAGCTGGGTTACGAAGCCCGCAAGTTCCACGAGGCCCTGCAGTATATCAGGAACTGTGATCCCGGCTTGCCGGTGATCGGCAATATATACATCCTGCCTTATGGGGTGGCCCGGATGATGAACGCCAACCAACTGCCGGGATGCGTGGTTACGGACCCGCTGTTGGCCTGGATCGACCGGGAACGGAATCATCAGGACAAAGGCCTGGAAGCAAGGCTGCTGAGGGCGGCCAAGATGTATGCGTTCATGAAAGGGATGGGCTTCGACGGGGTGCACCTGGGCGGTCATAACCTTAAATATGAACAAGTGCGCTATGTGATAGAAAAGGGGGAGGAGCTGACCCCGGATTGGCTCCAAATCATCCCCGAATTCGATTTTCCCCAGCCGGATGGATTCTATTACTATGAAAAGGATTCGGCCACCGGGCTTAATACCCCGGCCCCGGTCAATCGCGCCGGTCGGCCGGCGGATTACCCGGTGACCCTCAACCACCGCCTGATGCGCCTGGTCCACCGCCTGGCCTTTACCCCGGGCAAAAATCTCTTCCCAACGGCGCAGCGTTATTACAGCCACATCGATGACCCCAGCCGGCATCGTTGGGAGCACCTGGTCAAGGTGATCGGCAATGATTGCCAAGACTGCGGCGATTGTGCGTTGTTGGATATGGCCTACCTGTGTCCCATGTCCCAATGCCCCAAGAATCAGCGTAATGGCGCCTGCGGTGGGAGCCGCGACGGTTGGTGCGAGGTTTTCCCCGGGAAGAAGAAATGTGT
>JBEHWJ010000172.1:0-1954 GCA_040217755.1 Syntrophomonadaceae bacterium
CCTTCTAGTCATCTCCTCGCCTAAGCACTGACAGGGCCATTGCCCCGGGAAAAACGAAAAGCACTTTCCGCAACTGGAAAGTGCCGGTTTTTTTGGAGCGGGAAAAGGGGTTCGAACCCTCGACACCCGGCTTGGGAAGCCGGTGCTCTACCACTGAGCTACTCCCGCATGCTCTGACAGGGATATTCTATACCATCTCCCCGCCTCTAGTCAAACCAGACGGGTTTTTACCAATGTTTTTATTAATTGCCCCGGAGATCCAACAGAATAATTTTGCCTAAAAAATCAAAGCTATTATTAATTCCCTGGAAGGAGTGATGGGGTCTGAAAGTCCTGTGGAAAGGAGCCATAAGCTTTGGGCTGGTCAACATCCCGGTCAGTATGTACGTGGCTACCGAAAACAAAGACATCAAATTCAATTACCTTCACAAAGAGTGCATGTCGCCCATCAAGTACCAGAAGTTTTGCCCCCGTTGCGAAAGAGAAATAGGCGGTGATGATATTGTGCGGGGTTATGAATATCAGAAAGGCCGATATGTGGTCATCAACCCGGAGGATTTTGATCGTATCCCCCAGGAAAATACCAAGACGGTCGATATACTGGATTTTGTCAGCTTGGCGCAGGTAGACCCAATATATTTTGACAAGAGTTACTACCTGGAACCAGCACCAGGGGGGGAAAAAGCCTATACCCTGATAGTCGAAGCAATGCAAAAAACCGGTAAGATAGCCATCGCCAAAGTCTTCATCCGCTCCCGGCAATCCTTGGCCGCCATCCGGGTCAAGGATAACCTGCTGGTGATGGAAACCATTTTCTACCCCGACGAGATTCGTTCTCCGGAGGTACTTAACCATGGGCTGGACCCGTCTCGCCTCCATGATAATGAAATGAAGATGGCGATCAGTCTGATCGACAACCTGTCTACCGACTTCGATCCTGCCCGCTATGAGGACGACTACCGCCTGGCCTTGTGGGAGATCATCGAGGCTAGGATTATCGGGCAGGATATCGTTTCTCCGGCCCCGACCCCGCAAAAAGACAACGTAGTCGATCTGGTAGAAGCCTTGAAGGCCAGCGTCAAGCTGGCTGAGGAAAATCGGAAGCCCTCTGTCCCAAAGGCAGGTGGCTCCCGCAAAAAGGCCCGAACCGGAGGCTAGGAAAGGTTTATTCAGATCTAAAACCGGTAGTTCAGCAGAGCTAGTTTGGCATTACCGGCCTACCGGGGGGGGGGTACTGCTCAGCAACCCAACCGGCTGCGTATGGAAAGAGGCTCTGGTCTCTCATGGGGGTCGGTGGGAACCTACCCGCTGTCGCCGGTCGCTGCCAAAGTGGTCCACCCATAATCAGAAAGCGAGGTATTATTGAGATGTCACAACTCCATTGCCGCCAAATACTATTATCCCGCCAAGCAGAATTGGAAGTCCAAATCAACCGCCGGCGCGATATCCTGACCACGCCCTTATCCGAAGCTACAGATGAATTATCTGCTTATGACCAGCATCCCGGCGACGCCGCCAGCGATACCTTTGAAAGGGAGAAAGAGCTTGGGTTGCTACAGATGCTGCAAGCCGAGCTGGACCAGGTTCATCGAGCCTTGGACGATATACAGAATGGAGGCTACGGTATCTGCAACCGATGCGGCCGGGAGATAGAACCAGCCCGCCTGGAGCGCTTGGTCCACACCAATCTGTGCGCAGCTTGCGCCCGGATTCATATCGATGACTTCCACCGCCCTGCCGAAGAAAAGGTCATCCATTACGATATCGCTTTCATGCCGGACTGGGACATCGCCGGCTATAGCTACGATGAGTACAAATAAGCGTAAACAATAAATATGTTCCACAGTTCCATCGCTAATCTGCCACAAAAATACCGGGGCTTAAAAACCCCGGTATTGCTGGCTTTATATGGTGGGCGCGGAGGGTTTCGAACCCACGACTTCTACCGTGTGAA
>JBEHWJ010000173.1:0-1924 GCA_040217755.1 Syntrophomonadaceae bacterium
AAATCTCCCAGGTATACAGCATCCTCCTGATCATGAGTCACCATCACGAATGGAATCTGCCAGTCACTGTGAATTTGTTTCAGTTCCTGGCGGAGACGGATTTTGTTTTCGTAATCGAGGGCGCTGAACGGTTCATCCAGCAACAGTAAGCTGGGGTTGATGATCAAAGCCCGGGCCAGGGCCACTCTCTGCTTTTCGCCCCCCGAAAGTTGGCTGGGATAGCGTTCGACGAGATGTTCAATACCAAATGAATTCAGCAGCCGGTTGGGGTCCTGGCAGAATTTTTGGGGGTCGGTGCCATGGCTGCGGATTCCATAACGGATATTTTGCAGGACCGTCTTATGCGGAAAAAGGGCGTAATCCTGAAACAAATAGCCGATGCGGCGGTAGCGGGCCGGGACATTGATATGCTCACGGGATGAAAACAACGCCTTCTCGTTGAGTTTTATCGTGCCTTTATCCGGGCTCAACAGCCCGGCCAGGATGTTTAGAATAGTCGTCTTGCCACAGCCCGAAGGCCCCCACAATACCGCTATCTGGTTTCTTATATGCAATTGCAGGTCCAGGTCAAAATGCCAAAGTGATTTCATAATCTGGGCGTCCAGCATATTTAATGGATACCACCTGTTTTCAAATATTCTTGCGCCAGCGGTTGACTCCCCAGATGACCGCAAAACTGAAGAGGGTGATAATCAGTACCAAGGTACGGGCAGTCACATCATCGCCCCGGTCCACCGCATAATAGATGGCTACCGGGATGGTCTGGGTCTGGCCGGGAATATTGCCGGCCACCATCAGGGTGGCCCCGAATTCCCCCAGGGCCCGGGCGAAAGCCAGCACCAGGCCGGCGGTGACGCCGGGCCAGGCCAGGGGAAGAGTGATGGTGAAGAAAACCCGCGGTTCACTGGCTCCCAGGGTGCGGGCGGCCTTCTCATAATTGGGATCAACGCTGTTGAAAGCGGCTTTGGCGGTCTGATAGAACAGAGGAAATGCTACCACGGCCGCAGCTATGATTATCGCATACCAGGTAAATATCAAATTAATCCCGAGGCTGGCCAGGTATTTGCCAATCACCCCGTTTTTACCGATCAGTACCAGCAGTCCATAACCGATCACGGAGGGAGGCAAGACCAGGGGCAAGGTGATGAAAGCCTCGCATACGTCTTTGCCATAAAACTCATTACGGGCCATAAACCGGGACAAGGGAAGCCCCAGAGTAGCCACGATGATTACAACCAGGATGGCTACTCTGAGGGATAGGATTACCGGAAACCAGTCCTCAATCTGAAAGTACACGATATTGGCAGTCTATTTGGCGGGTTTGGTAAACCCGTATTTGGCAAATACCTGCGTGGCTTCGTCGCTGGCCAGGAAATCTTCAAACTGCTGGGCTTCCTGCGGTTGTTTGCTGCTGGCGATGATAGCCATCGGATATACTATAGGTTTGCTGGAGCCGGCCGGCGCCGCCGCCACTATTTTGACCGTGGTGCTGGTAGCTGCATCGGTGCGATACACCAAGCCGGCATCCACGTTGCCGGTCTCCACATAGTTAAGGACCGCCCGGACGTCCTTGGCCTGGACCAACTTGGATGTCAGTTTATCCCACAGGCCCATGGTAGTTAAGGTATCCTTGGCATATTGACCGGCTGGGACCGATTCCGGGGTACCGATGGCGATCTTCTTCACCGCAGGGTCGCTCAAACCTTCAAAACCGGACAGTTTACTGTCCTTGCCGGCCACCAGAACCAGTTCGTTGCCGACCACGTTCTTGCGGGATGAAGCAACGATGAGTCCCTTCTGCTCCAGGGCATCCATCTGGGACTTGCCCGCCGATATGAACATGTCCGCCGGAGCGCCCTGCTCGATTTGCTGCTGCAAGGTTCCAGAAGCGGCCAAATTATATGTAATCGTAACATTGGGGTGC
>JBEHWJ010000174.1:0-1921 GCA_040217755.1 Syntrophomonadaceae bacterium
AATTTCGACCGCCTCTATCTGTGCGGGGATGCCAGTCCCGATAGCCCGATAGGATCACTTCTCGCCGGCATACCCCAACGGATACCCATCCAGGCCGCCGATGACCTCCCCCTGACCGCCGTCCGGGGGCTGCATCCGCAGTCTGAGCAATCGCTTTTTAAAGGAAACCTGAGTGTTATTTATCCTTACCAACTATACCTGGCCGTTTTCGGCCCGCACGGGCAGGTAGTATCGATGACCAGGATACCTTTTGATTTCGCCAACCTTGAACTCGACTGTAATTCCCGTTATAAACTGGCCAGCCTGGCGACCGCTGACATATATGGTGATGATGAGAATCAGGAGCGGATTCATTTTGCCCTTTTCGAGCTCAGCAGCCAATCCCGCCCTGAACTATCGGAACCGCTTACAGCCCTGGGCAAGGCTGTACTGGAGATAGACTGCCGCCGGGAAGATCTCCCCCAACGGGTGGATCTGGTCCTGGATATGGGATCTGCAGCCTTGCTGCTCGACATACCTGCTCCCCGGGTTGAAGAGGACTACCTGGCCCGGGGTGGTTTTTGGGACCTCTACGACCGGGATATCGCCCGGCTTAAACAATCGATAGACCCTCAGTCCGATTCTTCCATCTTTCCGGCTGACCCCGCCCTACCCGCCCGCGCGCCCCATTCATCCCTTGACGGTCAGATAGACAATACCCTATTGCGGCTCCAATGGCTGCTCAACCAGTTGCAAAGGGTCTGATCGTAAATATTGCTCGCCGAAAAAATTATCCTGATTTTTGAAGGACATATCAAAAATGGTGTCGAATCATCCTTTGTGCATAATTTCTCAAACTTTATTATGAAAGGGGGGAAAGAGGATAATCCTGGTTACATCTTAAAACGAATTAGGAGGTTGTCATGTCAGCAGCAAATGAAATGAAAATATCTGGACACGTTCAGGAACTGGTCGGCAATCCCACCCCCCTAGGACTGCTGGGTTTGGCCATGGTCACTCTGGTAGCTTCCTCACAGAAGCTGGGCATCACCACCGGGGTGGCTTATATCATCCCCTGGGCTATCTTCCTGGGAGCTACCGCTCAGTTCGTAGCCGGCTTAATGGACTTCAAACACAACAACACCTTTGGCGCCACCGCCTTCTGCGGTTACGGCTTCTTCTGGTTTGCGGTCGGTACCACCTGGTATATGCAGACCACTGGCCTGATCGGCAAAGGAGCCGGATTTGACGTCCACCAGCTGGGTTTTGGATTTCTGGGCTATTTCATCTTCACCGTCTTCATGACGGTCGGGGCAATGGGAACCAACAAGGTATTATGGTTCATCTTCTTCCTCATCGACCTGCTGTTCCTGGGATTGTTTATGAGTACCCTGGGTTGGGGCGCTGAACATACCTGGCACCAACTGGCGGCCTATGCCGAGCTGGGTATCTCGATATGCTCCTTCTACCTCTCGGGAGCCGTGGTCATCAACACTCAATATGGTTACACAGTCCTGCCTGTCGGGGCCCCCTTCGGCTCTCTGTATCGTAAATCGGTGGCCCTGAAAGGTTAGGGATTAACATAAGGATTCGGAGAACCAATCGGCTCAAACCAAATACCGCGGACAGAACCCGATCTGCTCCGCGGTATTTTTATTGGCATGGCAACTCTTTCATTATTTAGGCTGGTCCCGCCATCGTCGGCCGGCTTTTTTATGGCGCCTGGCTCTGCCTGGGTATCGGGGTTGATATCGCCCGGGATCCCCTTCGCGGCATTGGCAGCCTTATTACGGCACCTGCCCTGCTTGCCTGTCGGGGCGGTATCGCCAGGATTCTAATAGGCCTTGGCCCAGTAGTCGAAGATTATGCTTTGCCCGTAGATGGTGCCGGGAACTGCCCAGCGGGCGTTGAGCCCCAGCCAGGTGGGGGCGATCCCCCGTGA
>JBEHWJ010000175.1:0-1885 GCA_040217755.1 Syntrophomonadaceae bacterium
CCTTTTATTATTCTCGATAGGACTGTTTATTAATCCATTACCGCCATCGGCCCGAAAACTTGCTGGAGTAAGACTATTATTGATTGGCGTTATCCCTGCCGTTATGTTTACAGGTACTGCAGATAAGCCTGGATATATTTTATCTCCCGCTCGGCTATCTCCCGCACCAGGGCCACGGCTATCCCTACGATGCTCTCTTCCTCCCCAGCCAATTCCTTGGCCACCAAATGCTCGAATGGCATATTACGCATGCTTTCCATCACATCTTTGATGTCCGCCTGGGCAAAGAAACCATCCGTCATCCTCATCAGGGATTGGTAGTATTCCTCGGCCCACTCACTTAGGGCAGTCATATCGGGCGACCCGCCCGCCAATAAAAATCTATCCTTCATCTTGCATCCTCCCCATCCACTGTCTGGCTTCTTCAATGGCCGCCCCCACCGCCTCCGGGGCAGGTCCCCCGGGTATACGGCGCCGGGCGACGCACGCTTTGATATCGATAAACTCGTAGACATCAGCTTCGATCAACGGGGAGTACTGGCGGAAAGTATCCAGGTCCAGCTCATCCAGGGCCAAGCGGTTGTCGATGCAATACCGGACCGTTTTGCCCACCGCCTCATGGGCATCCCGGAAGGGCAAACCCCGGTTTACCAGGTAATCAGCCAGGTCAGTGGCATTGGTGAACCCGCCCTGGGCCGCCCGGGCCATGGCTGCTGGGTTGAACTGGCTGCTTAGCAGCATGGGGGTAAAGACCAGCAGGCACTTCTTGACCGTGTCGATGGCATCGAAGAGGGCCTCCTTGTCCTCCTGCATGTCCTTGTTGTAGGCCAAGGGGAGCGCCTTCATCAGGGTCAGCAGGGTTAGTAGGTCCCCGTAGACCCGCCCCGTCTTGCCGCGCACCAGTTCGGCGATGTCCGGATTTTTCTTCTGGGGCATGATGCTGGAGCCGGTGGAAAAAGCATCATCCAGGATAACGAAGGAAAATTCCTCGCTCGACCACATGATTATTTCCTCGGAGAAACGGGACAGGTGCATCATCAGGATGCTGGCCAGGCTGCAGAACTCGATAGCGAAATCGCGGTCGCTGACCCCATCCAGGCTATTGCGGGTAATTTCGATAAACCCCAGCTGCTGCCGTACGAACTCCCGGTCGAGGGGAAACCCGGTAGCGGCCAAGGCCCCTGAGCCCAGGGGCATGGATGAGAGGCGTTGGCGGCAGTCGTCCAGGCGCCCCAGGTCACGACGCAGCATCTCAAAATAGGCCATCAGATGATGGGCCAGGGTGATGGGCTGGGCCTTCTGCAGATGCGTGTAGCCGGGCATGATGGTCTCCAGATGCTGGCCCGCCAGTTTGAGCAAGGCATCCTCCAGGGCCAGCAGCAGCTTGCGCACTTCCGCCATCTCATCCCGCAGATAGAGGCGTATGTCCAGGGCCACTTGATCGTTGCGGCTGCGGGCGGTGTGGAGTTTTTTGCCCAATTCTCCTATCTTGGCGGTTAAAAAGGTTTCGATGTTCATATGTACATCTTCGGCCGCCACGCTGAATTGCAGCCGCCCATCTTCCAATTCGTTTCCGATCTCCTCCAGACCGGCTACGATGCGGTCACGTTCTTCCCCGCTTATTATCCCCTGCCGGGCCAGCATGGCCGCGTGGGCGATACTCCCGCGGATGTCCTGCTTATACATACGTTGGTCGAAGGCAATCGACGCATTGAAATCCTCGGTAAGTCTGTCGGTCGGCTTGGCAAACCGGCCACCCCATAGTTTCATCAAAACACCCCTGCTGCAAAGATTAGGTTTGAGTTCATTATAGGACTTTTGGCGGCCGAATGCACTATAGGCGCCCCCACCCGCCGCTGGCCATCAGAGATTGGGTTTTCCGGCA
>JBEHWJ010000176.1:0-1840 GCA_040217755.1 Syntrophomonadaceae bacterium
GGCGATCAGGTTGTCGGTATTTTCGCCGGTATACTTCTGCGGATCAAGCCCCAGCTCCTTTATATAGGCCGCATAAGTCCCATCATCAACCAGACATACCACCATGTTGATGGGGATTATCTCATCCGCCGGCAAAGAATCTCCGTAATAGTGTTCCAAATATTTATCGGTCAATCGGTCCTTGGGCAGGTTTGCTTCATAATAAAGGGATTTGTAAAATCCGCTGTCATAAACGCCGCTAACGTTTTTCAGTTTCTCGTACAGCGGCAATTCCTCATCGGCGGTCTGGGTGAACCTAAACAAGATATCATAACCGGATTCATTGATGGTGGTCTTCGCGCTTTCCTGAAGATAGAGGCCAAAGGCGCTGGCCGAAATAAACAGTACGATACTGACAAACAGGGAGATAACCGTACTGCGGTATCCTTTCCGATTCCTTTTGAAGTTTTTCAGGGCCAGTGTCCCTTCCAGACCGAAGAGTTTATGGACCAACCTAGATGTTTTAACTTTTTTGGCACTGATTTTAATATCGGTTGTCTGGCGGATGGCATCGATAGCCGCCAGTCGGGCGGCCTTGCGCGCTGGAATATAGGCGGAAATCAGTATAGTGATTATGCCTACAACGCCGGCAATTGCGAGCGGGGGCAGGGATACCGACAGCTTCATGGGAACACCGTTGAAAGACAGACTCGCAAATATATCGCTCATCAGCGCAAGCGTAACCCCGATGCCGCCAATCCCGGCGAGAACACCCAACGGGATGCCGATCAATCCAATCCATAGGCCTTCAAACAGAACCGACCTGCGCAGCTGCTTGGGGGTTGCCCCTACCGAGGAAAGGATACCGAATTGCCGGGTGCGCTCGGCGACTGAAATGGAAAATGAGTTGTGGATCAGCAAAATGGAGCCGACCATAATCAGCAGGATGAAAATGCCGCCCAGACGGTACAGGACCGCATTGAATGTCTGGTCTTTCGAGATGCCCATATACCGCAATAAGTCATTGTTATAGGTATAACCGTAGCTGCCCGCGGCTGATTGGGCAAACTCATATACTTTCGCCGGGTTGTGGAGCCTGGCAAAAACATTTATCCGGTCGGCATCACCCAGCCCCGTTAGATTCACCTTGGTAATTACGGTATAGCCCGGAGCCGAAAAATCCTCAAAGGCTGGCTTTTCACATATCCCGACAATAGTATAGGCTTTTGAGCTTTCAGGCACGAAGCTTTCGCGGGGAGTGCCGTTCTGGTCATCGGGGACAAACTGGTTGTTTTGCCCCAGCCTTTTGCCGGCTAGTTCCCGATGACCCAAGGTCAGATTGAGCGTATCGCCGATTTTATAGCTTACCCCGGTATTGTTTATATGGCAGTTGATAACGATTTCACCCTCATTCTGCGGCAGCCGCCCGTCGAGCAGCCGTATCGGTATCATCTCCATCGCCTTGTCATCAAATCCCGCTACAAACAGGTATGGTTTATATTCGTTTTGGCCCCCTTCCAGCACCGCATAGCCGATATTCTGACTGATTGCTGCCGCCGCCACTTCGTTATCCGCAGACAGTCTCTGGACCCAAGCGGGGTCAACCTCCATAAATTGAACATGCCAATCGCCATCGGTGGCAATTACATTTCGGATCATAAAACTCTGCAGCGAGGCAATAAGGGTGGTGACGGCGGTTATCATTGCCACCGATAAAATAACCCCGATAATGGTGACGATGGTCCTGGTGCGGTTCTTTTTCAGGCTGTTCAACGTAATTTTGCTGAAGATATTCATCTGCGGATCACCTCGTCTGTGGAGATTCTCCCGTCCTCGATGCTGATGATACGGTCCGCCTGCA
>JBEHWJ010000177.1:0-1799 GCA_040217755.1 Syntrophomonadaceae bacterium
CGGTTTATGCGAGCGCCTCCCCCTAACCGGATGGATTTGTAAACGCTGGTTACAGTCTACACGCCCTGGTTTGGTTTATCAATCCGGGCGTCGACGATTCCAGCCTGATTGTAAGTCATATGCTGCTGGGCCAGAGCCTGTCCAGTGGCAGCATTTCATTTCCCGGCATGTCGACTCGTGAAAACAAGGCCCGGTGCGGATTAGAGAGACGCCTCCGGAAAATAGTATCGTGCCGGTGAAACTTATTTACTGTATTTATCACTATACTTATATGGGGTGATTAGAGTGGAATCGGTTCAGCAGCTGTATATGACATACGAGCAATATATTTTCCGCTATTTATACAGCTTGACCCTTGATTACCATCGGGCCGAAGAACTCACCCAGGAAACATTTCTGCGGGTGGTGAGGGCATTGCCCCGGTTCCGCGGGGATGCCCATGTCTCTACCTGGCTTTATGGCATCGCCCGGAATGTGTATCTGGAGTCGATAAAGAAAAACCCATTATGGTTCAGCCTGAATGACGAGAAACAGAAGGACCCAGGTGACCGGGGCCTCCGGCAGCAGTTGGAAGACGTAGAAAATGGCCTGGTCCTGCGCGATATCCTGAAGAATCTGCCGGATAATCAGCGGGAGGTATTGCTGCTGCGTGACTGGCAGGGTTTTAGTTATGAAGAGATAGCCATAATAACCGGCCATACCATCGCCTGGGTCAAGACCACCATCTTTCGCGCCCGCAAGGCATTCAGAGCCGCCTATATAAAGGAGGAAACCTTATGAAAGAGTACCCCTGCGAATTGATTCAGGACCTTATCCCCCTTTATAAAGAGGGTATCCTCAGCGCTGTGACGGAAACCGTAATCACGCAGCATCTGGAAGGATGCCCCGATTGCACCGAGTATCTGGAGGGAGACGGCAATCAGCCGGTGGGCCGGGAACTCAGTGAAACCCTGCCCCAGGCCGATACCTTCAGGAAATGGTCCCGACACGTGAAAAGATGGGCTTTATATTCCGGGCTGGCGGTGGCCCTGATCATCCTGGCCGTCGCCGCGGTGAGTTATTACCTGGGCAGTACCGGGGATGGAGAACCGCGCCTGAGTATCCGGCAGGCGGTCAACATCTTTGCCAGCCAGGGGGTGTCCCTGACCAGAACCGATGACCCCGCCGCGGCCGTGATAAACGGGGTGAAGCCGGCTACTTTTAGTATAAACGGTACGCCCCACCGGCTTAGGATCTATCGTTTCGACTCCATTGCGGAGCGTATCCAGGCTTACCAGGAATGGCCCGTGGACTCTTATTCCCAGCCCTTCAACAGTGCCAAGAATCTGCTGCTGCTTTTCGTACCTGCGGAGGAATTGCCGATGAGCGGGGCGGATTTGGAACTGGTAAACAAGGTCTTTCAAACGATTTTCGAAAGATTGAACGATACCCAAGAGATTGTATTCCAAGGAAGCGCTCAGAACTGGGAGTCGCAGACGGTCGTCAAATACTTCCTCTATTTTTACAAGGATTCACAGGGGGTTATGCACCATGACTGCTGGAGCCAGGAGCTTACCACCCTCAAATACCTGGGTGATGATATCGGATCGGTCGGAGAAATAGCCTATGAGATAGAAAGTCCGATCGGCGGGGCTTCAGGCTCAGGGGACAGATTGAAGCCCGACGGCACGGTGAACCTGGGCGGATCAGAGGGCAATGGCGCTTTGCCTGATATGGACTCAGAACTGCACGTCACCATCAAGTGGAATGACCGGACGGAGAGTTTCACCGCCCGTTCCAAATAGGAGGGCCTGTAGCGC
>JBEHWJ010000178.1:0-1758 GCA_040217755.1 Syntrophomonadaceae bacterium
GGCCGCTCCGGTGATGATGTCAGGGTGTTGCAGACTCTGCTCAATTACCTGCCCAGCACCATAACCGGACCCGATATCGCTGTAGACGGCGATTTTGGTCCGCGAACCGAGGCAGCGGTGAGAAAATTCCAAACCTATTTTGGTTTGAAGGTCGATGGGGAGGTGGGCCGCAACACCTTCCTCTACCTCGGCCAACCGACGGGGACGGCGGCTTCCGGAAGGGTGTTCGGTTCGCGGCACTTGCGCATCGGCACCAGCGGCCGTGATGTGTGGATACTCCAGAACCGGCTGGCCAGCACCGCGCGGAATTACGCCCAGGCTTTGGGGGTACCCGCCGATTCAAGCTTCGGTCCCAAAACTCAAGCGGCGGTCAAGCTCTTCCAGGGCGATTTCGGGCTGACCCCGGACGGGGTGGTAGGCAACCAGACCCTCTATCAACTGTACCTGCATACCTTTATGGGAGGCAGGGTCTTGCGGAGTGACTCTGCAGAGGGGAATCAGGGCTTCGATGTCTATTTCCTGCAGAAGAAGCTGGCCGACCTGGGCTATTCCCCCGGCGCTCTGGATGGTAAATTCGGGCCCTCTACCGAGGCAGCGGTCAGGAAGTTCCAGGAAGCTGAGAAAATCGCGGTAGACGGCGTAGCGGGACCGGTCATTTTTTATCGCCTGGGATTGCGGACCAAGACCTAAAGCCGCACCAACACCCAACCTGCCAGTTTCACGCTGGCAGGTTTTTTTCTCCATCAGCTGCCATCTTATCCCATCCTCCCGCATTCTCGAAGAGATTTCAGGATCCTTCCACATATCCGTGCCCTTCCCGGATTAGCTTGACTTGACCATAATAGAGAGCTTTGCGGCAATTTGAGTAAAGAATGGCAAGTCGATATACTAAGTACCAGCACTACCTGCTAAACTGCTTCGACATTGCGCCAAGCGATATTTTTCGAACCAGTGACCGTGCCCAAACAGTTTAGAAAGGAGTTCAATCATGTTACTGAAAAAGATAACCACTATATTCATGGTTCCATTTTTATTTATCACCTTGTTCTCAAGCCAAAACAACCCTCCGGCCAACAGCGGGCAAGCCGGCCATGGGCCCAAAACGGTAGTGCAGATGCAGCGGCTGATGGATGGCAACGACTGCTGGAGCGGCGCTGCGGACGGCATATTAGGGGATGAAGTTTACCAGGCGGTGGTCGCCCTGCAGGCGGACAACCACCTGCTGGCCGACGGGTTGGTCGGCAAACGCACCAGTCAGGCTCCTCAGCAGGCATTAATAGCTGCGGCCAGCACGAGACAGCCCGATGTAGATGAGGTCTATGTAAAGGTAGGTTCATCAACGGCCGCTGCAGCGACCGTTGAGCTGGATGCCAAAACCCCGGTCAAGGTGGCCCAGAGGGCTGCCGTGCCGGCACCGTCACGCGGCTCATCGACGACCGGAAATCGGATTATAACCATGGTGTCCACCGGATATGACGGCTGTTATGAATGCAACAAGCCTTTTTATGGTAAACCTTCTTATACCGGACTTCCCCTGGCCCGGGGCATCGCAGCGGTGGATCCGGACGTCATCCCGATGGGCACCCGCCTGTATGTGGAAGGTTACGGCTCGGCCATCGCGGCTGACCAGGGCAATGCCATCCAGGGCAACCGTATCGACCTGTTCTTCGATAGCCACGGGGAAGCCTTGAATTGGGGCAAGAAGACGGTCAAGGTCACCATCCTGGGCCGATAAAGACTGGAGAATCGAACCACCCC
>JBEHWJ010000179.1:0-1752 GCA_040217755.1 Syntrophomonadaceae bacterium
CAGCATCCATGCGGGGCGGTGCATATCCGCCACCACCTGGGCAGCGCCGGTCACCCAATCAATGCTCTCATCGCTGAGGTCACCCGGATAAGGCCAGTTGCGGGCCAGTGCCCTGATATCGGCAAAATTGTCACCCTGATTCTCCAATTGCCGGCCGGTTTTCATATCGATCAGCGATTGCCAATTACCAGCATCGATTATTCCCAACATAAGCGTCTCTCCTCTCCTGACCCTGTGCATCCTGGTTATCAGTCCAACCTTACCAAAATTATTAGTAATGCATACGGTTATATGGATTATACAAAAAACCAGGACAGTTGGCGAAAAGCAATTATATAGGATTGCCGGGAGCCCTGAACTAAAAACCGATAAATATCGACAAACCAGCAGGAATATTATATAGAATTAACGAAAGTAATAGACCAACTCAATATCTATCTTCGAGTTTGCGAGCCTGCGGAAATAACCATGGCGACCAAACCATTGGGTTCAGGGGGAAACCCCCGGACCTCCACGTACGGAAAGAAGATTGATCATACGATGGGTTCGCGTGACGGTCTGCTTTAGTTGCCGTCTTTTTTTATTTTATCCGATGACTAACTCGCTCTAAGACTCCCGCCTCTTAAGGCCGGAGTAAGAGCGAGTTAGTCCCTGGATAAGTGCGGCTAAGCTTCCGATGGAGTTAATCAGGTCGGGCGGCCTGTGGGAATATATCAGCAAAATATAGGAGGAGATAGTATGAAGTTAAAGGGTACCCAGAAGATTTCCGTTCTCTTAATCATTCTATTGATGGCGTCTCTTTTAGCCGGGTGTTCATCTAAAAAGGCGGAACAACCCAGTCAGACCGACCCGAAGACTGCAACCATTACCGTTACCGATCAGGCTGGAAGACAGGTAGTAGTTCCCGCGGAAGTGGACAGTGTGGCTATTACCTGGGGACCGGCCACCAACTTCGTCATCGCTCTGGGTAAAGGTAATGTAATAACGGCGATGAATTATAAATCTGACCTCGCCTTGAAAGTCGCTCCCAATCTAGCCAATGCCGGTACGGTCGGTAAAGGTGTACCGGATATGGAAGCATTGGCCAAACTGAAACCCGATGTTTTCATTCATAAGGCGAATGACATCAAAACCCTCGATGCCGTGCAGGCATTGGGTATTCCGGCGGTAGGAATCTATTCCGAATCCCCGGAAGATCTGGTGAAAGCCACCGAATTGGTGGGCAAAGTGCTGGGTGCGCAAGATAAGGCCCAACAGTTAATAGCTTTCTATAATGAAAAGAATGCTTTTGCCCAGAATCTGGTCAAGGATATTCCCGCCGATAAACGCAAGACAGCTATAGTAATGGGCAGTGAAGTAGGTAAGGTAGCCCATGGCGAAATGATCCAGTCTTTTCTGATTGAATCTGCCGGGGGAGTGAATATGGCCAAAGGCATCCAGTCCAAAGAGACCTGGCCTATGGTAGGAAACGAGCAGATCTTTTCCTGGAACCCCGACTTCATATTCTGTGAGAATTACAACCAGGCCACCTTTAAAATCGACGAACTGAAGAAAGACCCGGGCTTTGCCAAACTGACAAGTGTCAAGAACAACCATATTGCCTATATACCGGCCTATCAGGATCTGTGGGATTTCCCGGGAGTACAGTCGGCACTCGGTACCCTATGGATGCTGAACCAGATGTATCCGGAGAAATACAGCGAGCAGGACCTGATCAAGGATATAAATGCCTACTATACGATGGCCTATGGG
>JBEHWJ010000180.1:0-1744 GCA_040217755.1 Syntrophomonadaceae bacterium
ATTTATGACCTGCGGGGCAAGAATGTGCTGATGGTCAGTGGAGTTGACCGTTTCGGTATGGCCGAGGCTTTTGAAGAGGTGGGCGCTAAACTGACGGTAGGCGATCTCATTTATACCATCGGGGTGCCGATCCCCCTCCATTCTCTAAGAACCTTGCGCCTGGTGGGGCGGCTGTTGGCGCCGATAATCGTCCGGCTGCCCTTTGACATGCTTTACCCGACCGGGAAGAAACAAGATGTCATAATCCCGAAATTCTCTAAATACTATTATAATGCGGATGTCCTGGCCGGTGACTTCATCTATATCAAACGCTATCTCCCGGAAAAGCTCCATGGGAAGGTAGTAATCACCAACACCACCACCAGGGAAGATCTGATACTGCTCAAACAAAGGGGAATCAGCAAAGTTATTACGACCACCCCTGATATGGGGGGCCGTTCCTTCGGCACCAACGTTATCGAAGCCCTGATGGTAAGCCTAATGGGTAAACCGTTGGAGCAGATCAAGCCCGAAGATTATTATGCCATGCTGAAGGAATTAAACCTGAAACCAGGGGTAACTGATTTGGAGAATTGGAGTGCTTGAGTTAGATTTTGCTTTTTTCAATATGCGCCAAAGCAACCGACAGGGGCTGGCCAACCGGAAACCATTTCTGGACAGGCTGGCCCCTTGGCTGTTCTCACCGCGGGTTGAAAGACTGATATATTTTGGCCGCCTGGGACTCAAAGGCTGCAACCTGAATCTTCCCCTGGGCGAGGGCAACTGGGGTACACTGAACCAGGATAACCGGGGCTTGATGTTAGCCAGGACCAGCGCTATCCTGGAAGACTATGCCTTGCCGCGGATGGGCGTGGATCGCCGTCTAAAGAGTGTTTTTACCGCTGAGGAGCATCAACTGTCCCTTATGTTCGGGGATTGTTTTATAAGTATATTGGCCGCCGTCCTGATTGACCAGGCGGTTTCCCGGCATGATATTAAAAAATTGGTGTTCGTGGGAGATATACCACATATATGGCCATTGATACTGACCGTTTCCGCCCATCAAATACCGATATCCCTGCAAAACTTATATCCCAAAAGGTATGAAATAATGGTTCACCGTCTACTATATGAAGAAGGCCTGGCGGTGAGCAACAGCTGGATCAGCCCCCAAAGCTGGAATAAGGGGGATTTGGTCCTGTCAGTCGAGCCTCACCACAACCGAATCAGGCTGGCTTCACCGCATATTTTCCACATCAATCTCGATGATGAACGCAGCGGAGCGGCTCCGGAGTTGGAACAGGTTCTGCAGGAAGCCGGCCTGGACCCGCAAATGTACAACCTGGCCCCGATTTTGGAAAGTTGTCTTTTGGCCCAGGCAGGAAAACCTGACCATAATGGAGAAAGTAATTATCTCGATATGGAAGTCATGTCCCCGGACGTTTATCGGGAAATGATAGATACGGGCGACCACCTCGGCATGTGGGAGCCCTTTCTTGACAAGGTAGGGTGATGTCTCTATAATAATGGCAATTGCCCATCTGTAAAGGGATTCCCGGACAGTAAGCGGGATACCGCCTTATCTGGGCCCAAGGTCTTTAATAGATACCACCTATGGTTGCCGGTATTGTTTTATGCCTGTAAAAGCGCTTTAAATCGGCTTTTACAGGAAATTTATGTTGGGAGCGATTTCTATGGCTGAAAAAGAAGAGCGGGAGATAGTCTTAACCAAAGAAGGACTGGCCAAACTGGAAGCTGAGCTGGA
>JBEHWJ010000181.1:0-1725 GCA_040217755.1 Syntrophomonadaceae bacterium
AGGACCATCAGCAGATTTATCATCTCATTCACCTCTCCTGCAACTTCCACGCGACAGCATGCGATCAAGCGCCTAATCTATGTAAAATCTACCCAAACCGAACCGATAAAAATAAACTGCAGCACATGCCGCAGTTCGGACTACCATCCTTCCCGCCCGGCAACCGGCTGTCATAGCTTTGCGCTTTAGACCCTTTGGCTTTGCGTCCCTGGCTTTCGCCAGGTTTGCCTTTTTCTGTTCGGATATATTTAGTTAATGTTTGGATGCTGCAATAGTAGAGAACCAGACATCCGCATCATAGTGATATGCGTGAGTAGTCACCATATGATGCCTTTATTAAATCTATACGATATTTTGATGGCGAAAGTGGGTTTTTGGGTTATAAATTTTTCCCGGGCGGCTTTTATCCCACTATATGCTCTTGGAATCAGCGCAGCCTATTTCCCGTCCGTATATTTTGGTACCCCCTATAAAAGCTAAAACAAAAAAAGGAGGTCCCTATGGACCTGATAGAATTCGTAAATTCCGCGATTACCCACGTCAACGATGTCCGACTCGCTATGGAGCCCAGTCAAATGCATTCTTGCACTTGGGACAGGTCACCTTGATGGAGCCGCGGTCGGTGGGCACGCGGAGTTTGGTTTGGCACTGCGCACATTCCACCACCCGGTGATCGACCAGTTGCAGTATCCGGACCTTATCCAATCCGACTACTACATCGTCACCGATCAGAAAGGCGGGAACTCCGCGCAGGCCAAGCCGGGTGAACTCCGCATTGGCTTCGGGGTCGGTGTTGACGTCCTTTTCGGTGAAGCTTATCTTGTTCTGGGAAAGAAACTCTTTCGCCGGCCGGCAATGGGGTCAGGTTTTGGTGGTAAACATAACTACTTTCTTCATAAAGACTAACCCCCCTTCAACTGGATAATGGCTTGATTATTTAAGTAGTTCTTTCATCTCCTCGAATTCCTCTTTGGTGATCTCTCCTTTGGCCAACCTGGTCTTAAGGATATCCAAAGGCGTGTTGGTCCCGGATGAGGCATCTCTTTTTCTGGCCATATTATTGAACAACCAGATCAACAGCAATACCAACAGGACCCAAAACAATATCTCCAGCCCCATCCCCCACCAGTTGACTGTCCATCTGCCATCGTTGTACATATACCAATAACGACCCATCATGGTAAACACCCCCTTTCCCCCACATTTCTATGTCGGCGTCCTATCGCCGAGACGTCTGGATCTTCTCCTGATACGCTAAGTGGTCTCGATGGCCGGATTGTTATGGGTACTGGCCAGGAGTCCCTGTAATCCAGTAATTAATGGTCTTATTAATATTTTAACATATATCCCCCGGCGGCAAGGCGCTCTGAAACCCACCGACTTAAATACCATTGGCGCCAGCAGTCCGGAAATCTGAAAAAAAGCCCGGTAAAATTGTACTTACGCGCCCAACCCCTGTTATAATTGGTATAATCAGTATACGAGCCAGGCCCCTGCCATGATTTAATCATCAACCATAAAGAAAGAAGATTGGAATGCAAAAGAGTTTTGAAGATCTCGGTATCTCCCCTCCCATACTGCAGTCACTCCGGGATATGGGATTCGAGGCCCCCACCGAGGTACAAGCCCGAGCCATCCCGCCCATCCTCAACGGCGAAGACCTTATAGTCATGGCCAAAACCGGCACCGGTAAAACCGCGGTTTTCGGCGTCCCCATCCTGCAGA
>JBEHWJ010000182.1:0-1694 GCA_040217755.1 Syntrophomonadaceae bacterium
AAAGGTCAGGCCTTCCGATGATTTGGTCAGAAAAAAAGCGGGGCTCTCCGCCAGCATGTGTATTTCATGCTTGGAAGCGACGTTGGGGAACAATTGGCTCATGGCCAGGTCCCGGGTTAGCAGCGGCAAACCCGTGTTTTGGGCCAACTGCCGGGTTATCTCCTCGCCCATGCTGCCCGTCTGTCGTGAAACTGTGATAAGCAAAAAGGTCACCTCTTGCTGCCGGTCGGGTTCTGCCCGAGGGACAGAAATTCCGGGGTGAATATTTTCGATATTATTATATCACGAATATTCGCCGTCTAACCGTGAGACTCCTGCGTTGGCGACCGGCACAAAAACCTGCCGCCGAGACAACCGCGCAGAGATAATGTTCGACTGGGGATACGGTAAAGCCGGGGCTGCGCCGGCATGTTATCCCTTACCGCCCCAAATAGGGTAAAATAAGAACAATGAACCGGGCATCAGCTTGTGCTGGGGAAAATACTCGCCCCATCCGGGACCGACGATTGCCTGGATTATGGGCGGCGGAGGTTTTATTATGAAGGATTGCTGGTTCTACGAGAGTCACACGGAAGGATATGAAGTCAGGTGGAGGATCACCGATATATTGCACCAGGAGACCACCCCTTATCAAAAACTGGCCGTGATCGAAACGGTGGAATGGGGGAAGGCCCTGGTATTGGATGGGGTGCTGCAGCTGGCCGACAAGGACGAATACATATACCACGAGATGATAGCCCATGTGGCCATGAACAGCCATCCCCATCCCCTGGACGTACTCATCATCGGCGGCGGTGACGGGGGTGCGCTGCGGGAGGCGGTCAAGCACCCGCAGCTGCGGCGCCTGGATCTGGTCGAGATCGACCGCCGGGTGGTGGAGATAAGCCAACAATACTTTCCCCGCGTGGCGTGTGCTTTCGCTGATTCCCGGGTGAATCTGCACATCGCGGACGGGTTTGATTACATCAAGGCTCCCGGCCGCGAATATGACCTGGTCATCGTCGACAGTTCGGACCCGGTGGGGCCTTCCCTGAAACTGTTCAGCGTGGAGTTTTACCGGGATATTTATAATGTATTGAAACCGGAGGGTATGGCGGTGGTGCAATCAGAATCACCGGTCTTTTATGCCGACCATTTTGTCGCCTGCCATGCCAATCTCCGCCAGGTCTTCCCCGTAGTAGAGGTCTACCTGGCTCCCATCGCCACTTATGTCAGCGGGCCGTGGGCCTTTACGGTCGGCAGCAAGCGCTACGACCCCCGTACCATCAACAATGACCAGCCGGTGACCACGGGCTTGAAATACTACACCGAGGAATTGCACCGGGCCGCCTTCTGCCTGCCGGGTTTCGTCCGGGAACTCATATCTTCATAGCTTGGTTCACCGGGGGCCTTCCTTAAGATGCATGCTGAGCGTTAAATAACTTGGTGCCTGTCCCCAAGTTATTCATTTGATTTCGGCATGGTATTCCTGCAGTGATTTGAGCCGGGTTTGGCTCTCCCCGTTCTCCATGTAGGCGGCGATACCCGTCACGCTGGCCAGGGCTGCGGCCATAGTGGTCAGGTAGGCTATCTTGTTCCTGATGGCCGCTTTGCGGATGTAGGAATCATCGTACTGGCTGCGTTTACCCGACGGGGTGTTGATTATCAAATGCAACTCCTGGTTGGAGATGGCATCCAGGATATTGGGCCGGCCT
>JBEHWJ010000183.1:0-1684 GCA_040217755.1 Syntrophomonadaceae bacterium
CAGTGTGGTATCGCCACTTTTTCCAACGACCTGCGCAATAGTCTGATCATGCAAGGTCACCGGGTGCAGATAATCGCGATATCCGACGATGATTCAATTTATAGGTATCCCCAGGAAGTGGTCCTGGAGATGAAACAACAGCGATTGAGCGACTACGCCGGCGCGGTAGCCTTCATCAACCAGCGAGCCGACATCGATTTGCTCGTCATCCAGCATGAATACGGCATTTTCGGCGGCGAAGACGGGGAATATATCCAGGCCATGGTCAAACAACTGCGCAAGCCTTATATCCTCATCACCCATACCGTCTTGCCGATCCCATCCAAGCGCCAGAAACAGGTATTGAACGACCTGTGCCAGCGGGCCGCCGGAATCGTCTGCATGACCAAGTTGTCGGCCCAGCTGTTGATCGATCTCTATGAGGCTCCCAGCGAACTGATTACCGTAATAGCGCACGGGGTACCGGAATTCAAGCGCTACCCGCAAAGCCGCCTCAAAGCCAAATACGGTCTGACCGGCTGCGAGGTTGTCAGCACCTTTGGGTTGATCGGCCCTGGTAAAGGACTGGAGCTGGGCATTCAGGCGGTGGCGGAGATAATACCCCGCCATCCGGCCCTCCGCTATATGATCTTGGGCCAGACCCACCCCATGCTGCAGAAATATGAAGGTGAGCGCTACCGCCAGAAGCTGACCGAGTTGGTAGAAAGACTGCAGATCACTGATAACGTCATCTTCGTCAACAAGTTCCTGACGGATAAGGAACTGGGCGAATACCTCTATATGACCGACATCTACTTGAGCCCCTACCCCAATATGGATCAGGCGGTCAGCGGGACCATGGCCTTTGCGATGGGCTGCGGGCGGGCAATCGTGTCGACCCCCTATGCCTATGCCCGGGAGGCCCTGGGCGATGGCCGCGGGCTTCTCTCCAGAAGCGCCGCTCCCCAGGAGCTGGCTGGGCTGATGGAGCAGATCCTGGATGACCGTGGACTGGAGAAGAAACTGCAAAAGCAGGCTCTGGAGCTGGGTCAAGGCTGGACCTGGCCCAATGTCGGAAAACAGTACAGCCGGTTTTTCCGGCAGATACTGAGAGGTGCGGCCGAAGAAGAGAGTAGGTCTCTTTATGCTGAACTATAAACACCTGCTGGCCATGTCGGATGAGACCGGCATGCTGCAGTTTTCAAACCTGAGTACTCCCGATTCCCGGAGCGGTTATACCCTGGATGATAATGCCCGGGCCCTGATGGTAGCCTTGTACATGGATGATGACGCTTATCTTTACTCCCGCCGTTATTTGAATTTCCTGGCCAACGCCCAAAGGCGCGACGGGGTGTGGAGCAATTTCCTGCTAGACGGGCTTTACTACTCCCGCTTTGATTCGGAAGACAGCATCGGCCGGGCCGTCATGGCCTGCAGCGCCGCCTCCCGTTCACAATGGCCCGACCTGGCCGCGCTGGGCGGGCGCCTGATATTGAACCAACTGACTGAACTGCCCGCCTTCAACTCACCACGGGCGATCGCATATTCACTGGTAGGCCTCTGCAACGGTATAATACCTTGCCCGGATGCTTTTCTGGTCCAAACGGTACGCCGGTTGGCCGATTTCCTGCTGGGCCGTTATGAGGCCACCCGGGGCCGCCTCTGGTGGTGGTTCGAGGAATATCTCACCTACTGCAACGGTATC
>JBEHWJ010000184.1:0-1587 GCA_040217755.1 Syntrophomonadaceae bacterium
ATTTTCGGGGCCCGGGGCTGCGACGTCAAAGGTATCCTGGCCATGGACGACGTCTTCCTGACCCGGGGTTTTGTAGACAGCTTCTATAAGGCGCGGCGGACCAACAACACCATTATCGCCAACGCCTGTTATGCCCCCGGACCCAATTGTTTCTGTAATGCCATGGAGGTGGAGCCGACAGAACCAGCCGGAGCGGATGTGATCATCCGCGACAGCGGGGACTATTATATCTGGGAAGTCCGGACCGAGAAGGGGGCGGCAGTCACGGCCCAGCTTGAGGGCCTGTTGGAAGAAAAGGAGGTTAAGCTGCCTGCTGCCCAGCCTTTCCAGATGCAGGTCGATTACCAGGGGGTGGCCGAGAAGCTCAAGGATATGTTCGAACACCCCATCTGGGACCAGATGGCCGAGCCCTGTATAAATTGCGGTATGTGCACCTACGTCTGTCCATCCTGCTACTGTTTTGACATCCAGGTCAAGATGTTCGGGGAAAAGGGCTACCGTTTTCGGGCCTGGGATTCCTGTATGTTTGAAGAATACACCCGGGAAGCCGGGGGCGGCAATCCGCGCGGGGCCAGCAAGGAGCGGTTCCGCCAGCGCTTCCTGCACAAATTGGAGTTCTTCAAGGAGAGATACGGGACTCCGCTCTGTACCGGATGCGGAAGATGTATCATCGTCTGCCCGACTGACGTCAACATCGTCAGGATTATCAAGGCAGTAAAGGAGGCAGAGTAATATGATGGATCTGGCCAATGAAGGTATGGCTATCGAACAGCCGCTGGTGCCTACCATTGTAGAAGTAATAGATATCGTCGACCGAACCCCGGACGTAAAAAGCTTCTTCGTCAGGAACGCCGATGGCAGCGGACTGCCTTTCCAGGTTCAACCGGGCCAGTGCGCTATGATATCGCATTTGCCGGTGGGGGAAGCCATGATATCCTGCACCTGGCAGGAGGAACAGGAGCACCTGGAATTCGCGATAAAAAGGGTCGGCCTGTTAACCGATGAATTGCATCAGATAGAGGTGGGGCAAAAGATCGGGGTCCGGGGACCCTATGGCAACGGTTTCCCGGTGGAGGCCTGCAAGGGTAAAGACATGGTATTCATAGCCGGCGGCATCGGTCTGGCTCCCTTGCGCTCATTCATCAAATATTGTTTCAAGCACCGCCAGGATTATGGCAAGATCACCATAATCTACGGTTCCCGCAGCTCGGCTGACCTTTGCTTCAAGGAGGAACTGTTTGAGTTGTGGCCCCAGGAGCAGGATACCCAGGTATTCGTTACCATCGACAACCCTGAACCGGATTGGGACGGTCATGTCGGTTTCGTGCCCGCCTACCTGGAAGAACTGGCTCCCAGTCCCGGGGGGGCGGTGGCAGTGGTCTGCGGACCGCCGATAATGATCAAATTCGTCCTGCAGTCCCTGGAGAGGATGGGGTATAGTGACGACCAGGTCATCACCACTCTGGAGATGCGCATGAAATGCGGGATAGGCAAGTGTGGCCGCTGCAACATCGGCAGCGAATTCATCTGTCTGGACGGGCCGGTCTACTACCTCAAACAACTGCGAGAACTACCGGCCGAATGGTA
>JBEHWJ010000185.1:0-1550 GCA_040217755.1 Syntrophomonadaceae bacterium
GCCCGCAGGCATTCCATCACTGCGAATGCATAATTGCCGGCAACAGTTTCCTGCCAGGACAGCCTGGTCCAGGCCGAAACTTGCAGGTATGCGGCCAGGATGCTGCCCGCCATCGATACCAAAATGGCCATGACGGTCAGAACCTCTATCAGGGATTGACCATGTTCCCTTCGGGCTGATGAAAGAGCATGCATATCTGATGTCCTTCGAAATCCAAGAATTAAACTTGAAATGGATAGGGGCAGACAAGGAGGTATCGCCATTGGGAGAGAAGCGGGTTGGGCAGTCGGCCAGATGGCCCCAAGTTCATATTAGGAGCGGCACGCAGAGCCGATACGGGAAATTTCAGTACAGGGAAAGGTAAAGTTCTGCCAATCGCTGGCCGTAGACCAGAACCAGCCAAGCGCCCAGGGCCAGGAAAGGGCCGAATTTGATGGCGCTCTTGCGGGTAGCCTTTTTACCGGCCAACAAAACCGCGGCCCATACCCCCCCGAGCAGGGAAGACAGAAACAGGGCCAGCAGCGCTGCCGGGAAGCCCAGGAAAGCCCCGACGGCCGCCCCCATCTTCACATCTCCTCCCCCCATCCCGCCCCGGGATATGAGGGCGGTCACCAGTAAAAAGGAGCCGTATGCCAGCAGGCCGAAAAGGGCGGATTTGAGCCCGATAGTGACCAACGATAGGGCCAGTCCGGCAAGCATGCCCGGATAGGTTAACCTATCCGGGATGATGCCGTTCTCGATATCAATAAAGGCGGCCGCTATTAAGAAACTGGTAAAAACCCAACCCGCAACGGTTTGCCAACCCGCGCCCCATTGAACGTATATTATCAGGAAACTGGCGGCGGTGATGAGTTCTACCAACGGGTAGCGCAGGCGGATAGGCTGCCCGCAATATCGGCACCGGCCGCCCAGGCAAAGATAGCTGGCCAAAGGGACCAGGTCCCGGGCGGTCAGCCGGTTTCCGCACTGGGGGCAGTGGCTCCCCGGCCCCAGCAGCGATTCCCGCCGGGGCATCCTATGTATCACCACATTAAGGAAAGACCCTATCAGCAACGATGCTATCAATACCAGTATTTTTATCAGCATACCCACCTCTTGATGTCCTCGACAGACTTGGAATTAGGTACTACGGCCCTTCGCCTGTATTTAGTGCAAACACCGTTCCTTCGGTCAGGGTCTGGACGATACCCTCATATTTGCCCACCACAGGGGTCCAGGTGACCACGTAGGGAGTGTTGCCCCCGCCCGCCAACGCGAACTCTCCTCCGGAAGTGGGCACTTTGTCGGGCTCGAAATAATCTGCGCGTAGTTCCGCCAATGAGCCCACCTTTTCTTCCGAACTGGTTTCCTGGATCCGGGCCGCACTTACGATACCGGCCGCGGTCACCCCGTCGGACTTCACCTTGGACTCGTTTAATACCCCATTATACCTTGGTATGGCGATTGCTGCCAATACCGCCAAGACTGCCATCACGATGACCAGCTCCACCAGGGTGAAGCCCCTTTGCCGGTTGATTTCTCGTTTCGATTCGCTTTCTCTCACTATCTCC